>PLFC01000007.1:0-2473 GCA_003136655.1 Vulcanimicrobiota bacterium | reverse complement strand
GACGGCTCGTGCAGTTCGAGCGTCGTACCGACGGCGGAGGCCACCGCATCCTTGGTGAGATCGTCGACGGTCGGGCCGAGGCCGCCCGTCGTGATCACGCCGTCGGACCGGTCGAGCGCCTCGCGCAGCAGCGCCTCGAGGCGCCGNNGAGTTGGTGTCGACCAGATGTCCGAGTAAGAGTTCAGTACCGATCGTGACGATTTCGACGCTGGCCATGTACGCTCCGGAAAGTCGCCGTCAGTAGTCGACGGGACGCAAGTAGAATTCGTTGATCGCGGTGTTCGAGAGCATCGCGGTCGTGGGCAGGTGGCGTTTCCAATGCGTGCCCTCGACGCGCGCGCGCACGAGCGCAACGTCGCGCGGAGCGTAGCCGCGGAGTGCGATGCGCGCGTCGTCGTAGCCGAGCAGCAGCAACGCCAGGATGCGGTCGGCCAGGGCATAGGTGATGCCCAGATCCGACTCGTCGGTCTGATTCGCTTCCAGGTCGGCGCTGGGCGCTTTGTCCACGATGGCGGCGGGCACGCCGAGATAGCGCGCCAGGGCCCAAACTTGCGTTTTGAAGAGGTCGCCGAGCGGGTTGAGCGGCGGCGAGTCGTCGGCATGCCAGGTGAAGTAGCCCATGAGCCGCTCGGTCTTGTTGCCCGTGCCGATCGGCAGCGCGCCGAGTTTTTGCGACTGATCGAAGAGCACGAGCATGCGCGTGCGGGCCATCACGTTGCCGCGCCGTCGCGCATCGGCATCTTCTTCGTAGTGCAAGTAGCCGTCGACGGCCGCGCTGATGTCGATCGTGCGCGCCGCGCAGCCCAGCGCATCGATCACCAGTTGCGCGTCGGAGAGGCTGGCCGTGCTCGAGGTGCGGTAAGGCATGCGAACCGCGGTCACGTTCTCGGGCCCGAGCGCACGCGCGCAGAGATACGCGGTGACCGCCGAATCGACACCGCCCGACAGGCCGACGACCGCGCGCCGGATGCCGCGGCGCTGGATCAACTCATCGGAGAGAAACGCTTCGAGCCAGCGCGCGGCCAGGCCGCAATCGATCTCGAGTGAGGGCTCGTAGCGAACGACGTCGATGACGGGCAGCGTGCCCCGTTCGGTGCCGGTCATTGACCGCGTCCGGCGCGCAGCGCTTCGTCGAATAACAGGTCCGGCAACACGGCGTTGAGATCGCCCAGCAGCGGCAGGTTAGCCCGTGCGATGTCGACCTCGCCGAAGTCGATGTCGCCGCGTAGCACGCACGCGCCGAGCGCGGGCGCCGCGGCCAGCGTCTCGCCGCGCGGACCGACGATGCGCGACGACCCCGTCATGCCCTTGCCGCCTTCGAAACCGGCCAGACCCGCATAGAAGATGTAGACGCCGTGCTCCGAGGCGTAGGCGCGCAGCAGTTCTTCCCAGCGGCGCACGCTCTCGAGTTCGCCGTCGCCGTCGAGCCCGCGCGCGGGCGAAGCGCTGGGCACGATCAGCGCGCGCGCGCCCTTGAGCGCGGCGATGGTGGGCACGATCGCGTGCCAGACGTCCTCGCAGACCAGCAGCGACATCTTGCCGAAGCGCGTCTCGAAGGCGTCGACCCGGCGGCCGCGCGAGAGAAAGCGCTCTTCGTCGAAGACGCCGTACGTCGGCAAGAAGAGCTTGCGATGCACGTGCAGGATGTGCTGCGCGCGCCCGTCGACGTGCAGGTAGAGCGCCGAATTGTAGTACGTTCCCTCGGCGTTCTCGTAAAAGCCGGCGACGATGTCGACGGGCGCCCGATCCGCGCCGGCGTTGGCCCGCCAGGTCTCGCCCAACCGCTGCGCTAGTGCCTCGGCCGACAACGCCAACTCGTAGACCGCGCCCTCGAGAAAGTACCCGGTCAGCGCGGCCTCGGGCAAGACGATCAGATCGTAGGGCCGCTCCTCCGCTGCGAGTTGCGCGAAGGTCTCGCCCAGCGCGGCCAGGTTCGCTTCGAACTCGCCCTTGCGCGGCTTGACCTGCACGATGGCGAGCTTCACGTGATCGCCGGCGTGAGCGGCGCGTTTTGCTTGATCTGCTCGATCGCTTCTTCGGCGGGGTACGTCCAAATCTCGGCCAAAGTCGGATGCAGGTGCGGGATCTTCACGAAGTCGTGCACGGTGCCGCGATAGTACATCGCCACGACCACCTCGTGAATGAGGTCCGAGGCTTCCGGCCCCACGATCGCGGCGCCGAGGATGCGACCGTCGACCGGATCGGCCAGCATCTTCACGAAGCCCTTGGTGCGATTGATCGAGATCGCTTTGCCGTGATCGCTGAAGAGATACTGACCCGAGACGTACGGCGTGCCGGCGCGAAGCAGTTCCTTCTCGGTGGCGCCCGTGACCGCGACCTGCGGGTCGGTGAAGATCGTGTGCGTGCTCTGCAGCGAGTAGTCGGCGGTTTCGCTCGTGCCCAGGATCGCGTTGCGCGCGGCGATCTCACCCTGGTAGATGGCCACGTGCACGAGCGGGAACTGGCCGGTCAC
>PLFC01000114.1 GCA_003136655.1 Vulcanimicrobiota bacterium | reverse complement strand
TGCCTATGGTATCAGGAACGGTACGCCGGTTATGCGACCCGCGCGGTGGACTACATCGACGCGTTGCGCAACCGCACGCTGATGCTCGCGGCACTCGAGCAAAGCTTCGAACCGTACGACGCGATCGTTGCGCCGACGCTGCCGACGGTCGCCTATCCGGTCGACCGGCCCTTCGATGAAGCGTATCCCAAGTACCCCGGCGCGCTCAGTTTGATCCCGGCCGGTAATTTGATCGGAGCTCCGGCGATCGGCCTGCCCAACGGCTTCGCTGAAAATGGGCTGCCGACGGGGCTCTCGCTGCTGGGTCTTCCCTGGTGTGAGGTAAAGTTGACGCGCATAGCCCGCGAGTATCAGCGTCGCTCTGATTTTCACCGCGCTCGTCCGAAGCTATAGAGAAGAGAAGAGACCCGGCACGTCGTGCCGGGTCTCTTGCATGTCGAGCGCTGTGGTTTAGCGGTGCAGGTACAGCGTCCGCTGAGCCTGTTTGCGCAGACCGCGCGGATCGCGGGCGCGAGCACCGGTGCCGCTACCGTACGAATAGACGAAGTCGGCGAAGGTGACGTCGGTTTGTCCCGCGCTGCCGACCAGCGTGGGCACCTGATTGGTGTTCGCCGGCGGCGCAGCTTCGAACGCGGGGTAATCGGCGCCGGCGAGTTGCACGAGGATCGTGTCGCCCGAATTGAAGGTCGTCGTCGGCGGGTTGCCCGGGCCGATGTCGCCCGGGAACGAGACCGACGTTTGGCCTGCGGTCGCGACCGCGGTGTACACGCCGCCCGAGGTGATGTCGACCGCGTTGACGATCGTTTCGGTGACGCCGGCCGGAGGCTTTCCGAAGGTGATCGTGGCGCCGCCCGAGCCGCTCGCGACGAAGTCCGGCGTGTTCGTCCACGGCGGTAACGGCTTCGTCTTGCTCAGCGTCGCCGTGACCGTCGGCGAGACGTAGGTTCCCGTATTGGAGGTTTGGATCGTGAGCTTCACGCCGTACCCGCCCGTGACCGGCGTGGCGTAGAAGGTGGTAAAGCCCTCGGAGTAGCCGTTGAACGCCGCGGGGTAGTCGCCGTTGCGGAAGTTGGGGAAGGCCGGCGGGCCGCCGATGAATTGATCCTGCGGACAATTCGGTTGAGCGGCCTGGCAGCTCGGATCTTCGTCGCCCGCGTAAAACGGCAGCGTGTTGAAGCTGCTGATCAGGTCGCCCGAGGTGTCGCTGTTATCCGGCTGGATGCCGTACGAGAAGATACCGTTGCTCGTGGAGAGCGTCGAGGGTTTTGCGGTTTGGCCGGGCAGCACTTGCAGCGATCCCGAGATGATGTTGGTGCCTGCATCGTCGCCGGCCTGAGCGCTCGGCGGCACGATGAATGTCGCCGGACCCGTGATGGTCGGCGTGCTGAGGCCCGTGGCCGAGTCGCCATTGGCCTGGCGCCACGTCGCGACGACGTTGAGTCCGACGGTGCCGTCGTTGAAGGTGGCCACACCGACGGCCGCATTGATGCGGTCGCTGGAGAGGTTTGCCGAGGTGTATCCCGGTTGCAGTCCGCTGTTGCCGGACGTGCACCCGGTTGCCAAACCCAGGAGAGCCACCGCAGCTAGGGATGGACTAAACTTGCGCAATGGATTCTCTCTCCTTACAGCTTGAGCTGATAGTAGAAACGCAACGTCAGCGGCGTTTGGTTCGGGCTGATCAAGTACGGGTCGTAGCCGTACCGGTCGTTCGCGTACTGCGACGAGATCCCGAGCTCGGGGAACTGGTAGAACGTCTGGCTCGAGCCGGTCAGCGGGCCGCCGATGCCGGTTGCAACGGGCTGCCAACGCGCGTTCAGTCCCGGATTTCCGTAGAGCTGGTTGAACAAGTTGGCAATCTGCAGACCGAAGGTATGGTGCGACCCGGGCGGGCTGAACTCGAAGGACACGTTGGTTCTGAAGTGCGGCGACGAGAGCACGCCACCTGCCGAAGCGCTCTCCGGCGTGCCGCGCGTCGCGTAAATGTTCGGGTGGAAGAACGAGCCCGGGTTGAGCGGGTCGACATACGCCCAGGCGCCGGTCGAACCGAACGGCGAGGTGACGTTGGTCTCGGCCACGTTGTATGGTTTACCGTTGACCACGAACGGTGCGATCGTACCGGCGCCGATCGGATAGCCGCGATCGTAGCTGATCACCGGGTTGATGCGGAAGCCGCCGTGCGTCTTGTACTGCAGGGCAAGCGTTGACTGGAACGGCGAGAGGAAGCCGACGCGGTACAGGTTGCCCAATTGCAGCGATTGGATCGGAATCGACGGGAAGAAGTCTTCGCTCGCCGAGGTCGGGATCACGTTCGAAAACTCGTTGATGTACGTTGCCGAAAGCGAGCCCGAGAAGCCGTACGCGGCCTCCTTCGTCAGGTAGAACTCGAGGCCGGTGGTCTTCGACGTGCCGAGATTCGTCTCGGTCGACGGACCGAACTCGTACGAACCGTCGGGAGCGAGAAGCGGCTGGCCCGTCGCCGGGTTGATGCGCGGTTCGTCGACCAAGGCCAACTGGTTATAGCCGCGGCGGTAGAACGGCGTCAGCTTGACGCTGATGTTGTCGGGAAATTGGTGCGAGTAGGAGCCTTCCCAGTTGGTGAAGGTTTCCGGCTGCACCGGCTGAATCGGCACGCCCTCGATCAGGTTCTGGTTGTCCCAGCGCAACTGCTCGGCGTAGTTGTGGCATAGTCCGTTTTGGAAGATACCGCAATACGTCGCCGGCGAGTTCGTGAAGACGTTGTACGACGGCACGTTGGCATAGGCGCTGTAGATGCCGACCGGGTTCATCAAGTCGATGTCGCCGAGCGACGCGAGTTCGACCGAGCGCGCGAATTCCGCGCGGATCGCATCGTTCTTGGTCAACTGATACGAGAAGGCCAAGCGCGGTTCGGGCACGACCGGATGGGTCTCGCTGGTCGTCAGCGTCGTGTACGGGTAGAGCTGCCCTTGCGAGTCCTTGTGGTACCCGGTCGGCGCGTAGTTGCACTCCGCCGCGGTGTTGTACCAACTCGTCGGGTCGGACGTGTTCTCCGCGCCGCTGGTCGGATTACAACCGGTGAGCGGCGGCAGTTGGTAATTGGTCGAGTCGACGCGCAAGCCGGCGTTGATCTTCAACCGGTCGCTGGGCGAGAACTGGTCGAGCAAGTAGAACGACGCATCTTGACGATCGGTCACGCTCTGCTCGTTGTTGCGCGGGATCTGGCCGGGGCCGGTCAGCGACCAGTTCGGACCGCCGGTGCTCTTGAAGTTGTTCCACAGATAGCCGCACTGGCCGGCGCCGAAAATGTACGACGTGGGGCAATACGCACTGTTGGGGCTGACGAAGTCGCCGACTTCATAGCCCGGGCTGCTGCCGATCAATCCGCCCGACGCGGCGAGCACGCCGTCCACCGGGTCGACCTGGTCGTAGATCGGCTTGAGGAACTCGTACTTGCCGCCGAACTGGACCAGGTTCTTGGAGTTGATCTGCTTGGTCGAGTCGAGCGCGAGGCCCGAGCGCGAGCCGCCCTGCTTGAGGTACAGGCTCTGCTCGAAGATGTCGTCTTCGAGGAAGGGGAAGTCGAACGTCACGACCGCATTCGTGCGATACGCCTTGAGCGTAAAGAACGTCGAAGCGTCGATGTTGTTCGAGTACTGGAGCTTCCACACGTCGTTGGGCTGATAGTAATTCTCCGGCCCGCGATCGAGCGGCGCGGAGTAGCACGGCGTGTTGAAGGCCGGCCCGGCGGCGTACGGGATCGTCTCGGAAGCCGTGGTACAGGTCGAAAGTTGGCTCAGGGCCGGCTGTCCGGGAATGCGCTCGGCGAGTTGGCCGAATTGATACGGATTCAAGCCCGTGTAGAAGGGCAGGTAGTACATGTCGAACTGGTCGCCGGCCGCATAGCTCATGCCGCCGTAGCCGCCGTAGTTGCCCAAGAAATTGTTGGTCTGGTTCTCGTAGAACAACTGCAGCGATTGCTGGTTGCTCTTGCCGAACTTGTAGATGAGGTTATTGGTCAGGTTGTCGGAGATGAAGAAGTTCGTTGCGTAGAAGGCGCCCGTGCCCAGGTCCTTGGCGACGGTGCCGCGCGAGCCGAACTGGTTGTTCTCGCGGGTGCCGGTGTAGGCGATGTAATCGGAGAACCGGTTGTTGGGCGTCGCAAAGCCGTATTCGAAGCTCAACTGGTGATCGAAGGGCTGCGCCAACGCGTCGACTTCTATGTCGCCGAACGCGGGGTTCGAACCCCGCTTCGAAATCAGGTTGATGACGCCGGTACCGGTGTTGCCCTGCGAGGCGTCGCCCGCGCCGGGAATCAACTGCAACTCGCCGATGCCCGGATTGATGGCCAGCGAGTTGATGAACTGCGAAGTGAAGGCGTCGGTGTAGTCGATGCCCTCGAACTGGAAGCCCTCTTCGTTCTCGCGGCCGCCGCGTAGAACGGGGTAACCGCTCGAGTCGAGGCTCGCACCGGGAAGGCTGACCAGCAAGTCGGTTTCGCTGACGGCGTTGGCCTTACCGAGTTGCGTCGTGATCTGCGACGAACTCACCGTGTACGTGTCTTGCGTCTGCGTCGGCTGGAACGCGCCGCCCGGACTGCGCGCGCTGACCGATCCGATGGTCTTGAGCGACTTCTGCAGTCCGGTGGTGACCTGCGCTATCTGGTCGGCAAACACGTTGACGCCGGTCAGAGAGGCCGGTTGGTATCCGGTTATTTCGAACGACACCGTATACGTGTCGGGCGAGACGCCGGTGAACGACACGAAACCTTTCGCGTCGGTCTTGCTGGAATATTGCCCGGTCGGCGAAACCGCGGTGACGCGGACGCCGGCGAGCGGGGCCCCGGTCTTCCCGTCGGTAACCGTTCCCGAAATCGTCCCGGTCGTGCCCGCTAAAAGGGTCCCGGCCGAGTTGACGAAGAGGGCGATTGCCAAAAGGACGCCGACGATAAGACGGCGACCGTAGCCCCGCGGGTTGAAGCGTGAAACAACGAACACTCGAAACTCCTTCAGTGTGCGCTTCGTGGGAGAACCCTGGGTTGGGCCTGATATCGGTTAATTGCCGCTCAATTCCTTGCACTTGGCCGTCTCGCCGAGGTCACCGTTAGCGGCTCCGCGGCGGGTGTGGCCGGCATCGGTTTGGCGCTCCTGGCGGCGGTCTCGTATGGCTCGGCCGACTTCCTCGGCGGCATAGCAAGCCGCCGCCTCCCGGCGGCGGTCGTGGTCGTGTCCTCGCAGGTCGCCGGATTGGCGCTGCTCGTGGCGCTGCTGCCGCTCGTACCGGGCCATTTCCATGCCTCGGATTTGGGCTGGGGTTTGGCGGCCGGCGTGTTCGGCGCGGTCGGGATCGGCGCGCTCTACGCAGCCCTTGCCGTTGGAAGGATGGGGCTCGTCTCTCCGGTCACGGCCGTGGTGGGCGCGAGCGTCCCGGTCGTGTGGGGCTTGCTCAGCGGCGAGCGCCCGGGTGCGGCTGCCTTGCTCGGCGTCGGCCTGGCCTTTATCGCCGTGGTGCTCGTCTCGACCAACGTCGAGACGGGCCGAATCTCGCCACGCGAGCCGGGCATCGGGCTGGCCTTGGTCAGCGGGCTCGCGATCGGGCTGCTCTACGTATTGCTGGCCCAGGCACACCGGGACTCGGGTCTCACGATCTTGGCGGCCGGCCGGCTCAGCTCGATCCCGCTCCTGGCCGCGTGGGCGCTCGCCAAGGGCGAGCGGCTCTTCCCGCCCCGGTCGCTGTGGGGCACCCTGGCGCTGACGGGGGGCCTCGACATGGGAGCCAACGTGCTCTACGTGCTCTCCGCGCGGGTGGGCCTGGTGTCGATCGCCGCGGTTCTCACCTCGCTCTATCCCGCGGCCACCGTCTTCCTGGCTCGCGTCGTTTTGGGCGAACGGCTCAGCGCCGTGCAGTGGGCGGGGGTCGGCTGCGCTGCTGCCGGGGTCGCTCTGATCGCCGTTTGACCGGGCGCCTGCTCCGGCATCCGGCCGGGTAACGCCCGGGCGAGCGACCCTCCGGCCTATGTCGTAGCAAACATTTTGACGACATTAAAAAGGAGCGAGGGCCGCCGCGGCAAAGGTCGCTTCCGGACCCTCAGCAACCCTTAAGAAAACTAGCATTTCCGAGGTCCGGTTCCCGGCAATAGCGAGCCCAGGCGATCTTAACGAAGAGCCGTGGTCTCTCATAGCCGGCCGCCGGACCCATGGGAGAGTGGATCGTGGAATTCGTTCCGCTGCGAGGCCCGTGGAAACGGGTCATCGCATCATGTACTGCCCTGGCTATGATCGCCGGGCTGCTTGCGTCGTTCTCCGCCCCGGCTTCGGCCGCCGGCGGTCAGTACGGCGCCATCGCAGGCTACGTCATTGACGGCAAGACCAAGGCCGCCGTTTCGGGAGCCTCCATCTCCGCCGCCTCGCCGACGGGCCAATTCAAGGCCTCGACCGACGTGCGCGGTTATTTCAACATCCCCGGCGTCAACGTCGACACGTTCACCGTGTCGATCGAAGCCAAGGGCTACGACCCGCTGACGTATACCGGCGTCACCGTCTTCGGCGACCAAACGGTCAACCTGGGCCAGATCAGTCTGACCAAGTCGCTGTCCACCATCGGCACCGTCAAGGCGCGCTCGATCGCCTCGGTCTACCAGCCGAATCAGACGATCGACTCCTACTCGGTCAGCGGCGACCGCATCACGCAGACCGCCGGTAAGGCGAACGCGACCGACGAAACCGCCCTCGCCCTGGCCGTCCCCGGCGTGTCGTTGACCAACACGGGCAACATCACGATCCGCGGCGGCCTGCGCACCGAGGTCGGCTATCAGTTCGACGGCGTCGACTTCACCGAGCCGTTCTTCTCGCAGAGCGCTTCGAACAACCGGTACAACGGCATCCAGTCGCTGCAGGTCGTCGAAGGCGCGGGCGACGCGACCCAAGGCAACGTCGGCGGCGGCGTGGTCAACTTGATCCCGAAGCGCGGTACGTATCCGCCCGACGGTTCGGTCGACTTCGAAGCGGGCGCGCCCAATTTCGCGCACCAGTTCGCAGCCGAATACGGCATCGCTTCGCGCGACGGCCGCATCTCGGATTACGTGTCTTACACGGGCGACCGCGACGTGCCGTACTACGGCTGGCACAGCGCCGACGCCGGTTCGTACGGTAACTACTTCGGCGTCTCGTACGAGAAGAACGACGACTTCGTCAACAACTTCATCTACAAGTTCGGCAAGAACAACAACCAGTCGCTGCAGGTGCTCTACCTCAATCGCGACCTCCAGCAGTACGGTAATTTGGGCGGCCTCAGCGGCCTCTCGTTCTACCCCGCCGATCCGTACAACCCGCTCGGCACCCCGGTGCTCGGCTCGTACTACACGAAGCTGATCGGTCTCAACCCGGGCACGCCGCAGAACGGCAACTACACGGTAACGTCGCCTGAAGAAGTCAGCTTCAATCCGACGCGCTACCTGAAGTTCGAATACGACAACACGCTCAACGCCAAGACGTTCCTCCAGGCTCGTTTCTACAACTGGGAGACGCTCCAGGGCGGCAGCAATAATACCGGCACCTCGGCGATCGCCTCCGGCGACGGCCTGGGCGGTTATCCCAACTGGAACCAGACCGGCGGTCCCCGCGTCGGCGGCACGCTCGACCTCACCGAGCAGTTCAGCTCGAAGAACGTCGTGACGATCTCGACCAAGTACGAGACCGCGCACCCGATCTGGGACGGCTACGATCCCAACGCGATCTACTTCCTGACGCTGTTGGGCATCCCGGGCGAGGCGTCGATCACCGACTTCCTGCCGGGCGGCTATCTGTCGCAGTACTTCCCGAACGGCGTGCCGCGCATCCCGAACTCGGGCATCAACTACAATAAGGCCTGGTACCAGACGTTCGGCGTCGGCCTGCGCGAGCAGTGGCAGCCCAACGATCGCCTCAAGGCCGACCTCGGCGTTCGCGAAGACGGACAGAACCAGAACTACGGCATCAACCCGTTCAATACGTTCGATCCGTCCAATCCGTCCGACGTCAACCCGGCGGGCATCTCCCGCAAGTACCTCAACCCCCGCGAACTCGAGCCCCGCATCGCGGTCAACTACCAGGCCGGCAATAACGACGCGTTCCGCGTCGGTTACGGTCGCTCGGTGGTCTTCCTGAACGCGCAGACCTCGGGTACGCCCGGCGGCATGTACAACTATCAGCCGTTCCTCAGCGTTCCGGCAACGCCCGGCGCGCTCTGCGGCAGCGGTAAGAACACGTCGCTCCAAGCCAAGAATCCCAATGCGCCGAACTACAGCCCGCTCGCGCCGTACTGGTCTTGCGCCAACTACGCCGACGAACTGTACTGGCTCTACGACCAGAACTTCGACGCCCCCGACCTCGGCGGCGCGTTGCCGGCGACGTACAACAACTACGACTTCACCTACCAGCACCAGTTTGCCGGCGGCTACGGCCTGAAGGTCACGCCGTTCTACAAGCTCGGCACCAACCTGCCGTCGTTCGCACTGCTCAGCAGCGGTCTGACCAGCGGCGCCGCGGTGTTCACGGTGAACAACGAAGGCATCAACCGGACGACCGGTGTGGAACTCGGCCTCACGACGCCGGAGCACCCGTACGGGTTCAGCGGCTTCTTCTCGGCCACGTACCAGAACGTCATCGGTTCGACCCCGCCGCTCATCGGCGGTGAGGACGCCCTGCCGATCAACGGCTCGGGTTCCCTCGGTCTCGGCGACACCTATCGCGCAGGCTACGTCTCGCCGGCTTCCGCCCGTATCGGCGGCACCTACAAGACGAAGAGCGGTCTGCGCTTCACGCCGACGCTCCAGTACGATCGCGGCTACCCGTATTCGCTGGGTAACACGATCGCCACGAACTGCACCCCGTTCTCGAACGCGGTTCAGGTGAACTTCGGCTGCGCCGTCAACCAGGTCCCCGGCTACCAGGGTCAGCCCGGTACGACCGGCTCGACCAACTACGCCGACCCGGCCAACCCGGGCACCACGGCGCACCCGAATGTCGCGTGGACGCGCGGTACGCCGGGCACGTCGTCGAGCGGCGGCGTTCTCTGGCAGTCGAACCTGCAGGCCAACTTCACGACCGAGTACGACGTGCACGGAACCACCATCGGTATCTCGCTGCGCAACCTGTTCGGCAACGCCTACAACGGTCAGGTGCCGATCGTCAACCCGTACTACCAGCCGGTTGCCAACGGCATCTCGGGCCCGCTGACCGGCCAGAACCCGTACGCCAATGTGTTCCCGGGCCGCGGCTTTGCCAACGTCCCGACCAACGCGTACGCGTTCAGCAACGGAGCCTACCTATTGCTTCCCAACCAGCCAACCACCATAACGCTCTACCTGCAGCGGAAGATCTGAGGTGCGCTCCACGATGAATCGTTCACTCACCGTCATCGGTTTGAGCGCGACGCTCGGCCTGACCGCCTGCAGCGGTTCGGGCACGTCACCGCAAAAGCCGACGACTCAGAACCTCAACGCCAACGTGCTGCAAGTAGCCGTTGGAACGGCCAACCTCTACGGAGACTTGGCCGGCGGCGGGAGCACGAGCTACTTCGGCTCGGGCCTCAACGTCGCCACGACCTATCGCCAATCGAAGACGCAATTGTCTCCGGGCGATAGCGCGGTGGCGGTCAGCGCACCGACCCTGAGCGGTCCGTTCACTCTGAACATTCCGGTTGGGACCGGCGGTGCGGGCACGGCCTACTCGACGATCGCAACAGGTCCGGCTCCCGTCGAAATCGGCGGTAGCTCGATCACCGCGACCGGTCAAACCAGCACCATCGTCACGACGTTCGGCACCGCCGGCGGCGTTTCGGGTCTGGGTATCGAGCCGTTCAACTTCAATAGCGAGAACGGCACGCCGTACTCGTACGTCCCGTACACGGTACCGGCGTACGACCCGACGACCGATACGAACTTCTTCAGTCCCGAGGGTTACCCGCCGGCGTTCCCGAGCCTCGCGGGCACGGGCAGCCCGGCTGCGGCGTACAGCGAAGGCATCGACGTCTTCGCGCAAGTGACGCCGGTCGCCGGACCCTACACCCTGAGCGTCTCGGTGCCGATCGCGAACAGCCCGACGTTCACCACCTCGAAGACGGCTACGCTCACCTCGACGGCGCTTTTGCCGCCGTGGGCTCCGCAGACGCCTTCGCTCGATTCCAACGATGACGGCGGCGCGTCGTTTGCCGTCACCCTGCCGGCCGGCGTGACGGAAGGCTACATCCAACTCGTCGACGTGGGTCCGGGCGCGAGCAGCGTGTCGTGTAACGGTTCGAGCGCGAGTGCTCCGACGTTCTACACGATCTTCGTCAACGCGTCGGGCACCGCGACCCTCGCGGGCAACCTCGGTACCGGCGGCACGCCGTCGATCTGTACCGTGGATCTCAATACCGCGGCAAACGCCGGCGTCGCGACGCCCGGCGACGTGTTCACGGTGCAGTACGTCGGATTCGACTACCCCTGGTATGAGGCGTCGTATCCGAACAGCAACGGTAACCCGGCGCCGGCCATCACCGGCGCCAACGGCCAAGCCGACGTGACGATCTCGTCGGCCACCGGCTACCAAGAAGTCGCCGAGAGCGGCATCAAGACGATCAAGAGCTTCCGTGCGAAGAACCTGCACGCGAAGGCCCTCAAGTACAAGCTACACCGCTAATCGCGGCTAGCGCTCAACAAAAAAGGGACGGGGTCGATGCGGTTCGCCGCATCGACCCCGTCCTTATGTGCTCGACTCGAAGCGTCGGCTTTACGCGGGTCAGCAGCCCTTGAAGGCCGTGTCGATGTGCTTAGCCGCGTCGTCCTCGTCGCTGTTTATCGGTTGAACCATGATATCGACCTCGTCCGCGGCGCGCTTGGCGGAGTGCGAGAGCTGCTCCGGCACGTCGGGCAGGGCGTAGAACACGTTGTTGGTGTTGCGATACGCCGTATTGCTATAGTTGATGTCGTGGTTCAACTCCATTTCGGCGCGGTCGTCGTCGCTCAGCGGTTGCGATGAGTCCAGGAAGGCGATATAGCCGCCCAGCTTCTGGGCGAGGAGCTTCTGCCGATACAGTGCGCCGGCGAGCGCATCCGCGAACTTCTTCAAGCCCGCGCGCTGCTCGGGATCGGTGGCCGCCTTCGCGTCGGCCTTGAACTGTTTGAGCAGAGCCTCGCCTTGTACGGCCGAGGCGCGGAGGTCGGCATACCGTTTGGTCAGCTCGATCGTACCGCGGTGTTTGAACAATTCGTTCGAGTCGAGATCGAGCGTGCGCAGCGCCTGGGTGAAGCCGCTGATGCGAGCGTCGTTGTCGAGCGTCACCGTGACCGCGGTGACGGCTTCGTCGACCATCTTGCGACAGAACGGCGTCGTCGCCCGCACGGTGCCGATCTCGTGGAGCGGCTTTTCGCTCGGCGCCGGGCTCGGCGCGCCGCTCGGTGCGGGAAGGGGGAGAACGGCCGCTACCAATGCGGCCGAGAGAAACACCGCTGGATTCATTGCACGAGCCTCCTCAGTAACTTAGCCGTGGAGTGTTGCCCAGACGTCGAGTTTCGAGCGTACTTTGTCGATGACCGCGTCGACGAATTCCGTCGTGGAAGCGTGGCCGCCGAGGTCGCTCGTGGCGACGCCGGCTCGTACGGTCTCCAAGACCGATTCGTAGATCGCCCGCGAGGCATCCGCCGCGTGCGGAGCGTGAACGTACGAGAGTAACGCAGCGCCCGCCAAGATCATCGCCATCGGGTTGGCCACATTTTTCCCGAAGAGCCGCGGCGCCGTACCGTGGGGCGCCTCGGCCATCACGACCGAGGGTTTGAGCGACTGGTCGAACGAGAGCAGCACGCTCTCGGCACCGGCGATCGAGCCGAAAAGCTGCATCACGAGGTCGGAGAGGCAGTCGCCGTCGCGGTTGAGCGCGGGCACCACCAGCGCGTCACCCGCGGTCGAGATCAGGAGCGCGTACGTCGCGTCGATCAGTTGCGGTTCGTAGGGCACGTCGGGGTAGCGCAGCGCGGCCTCGTCCATCTCTTCCTTGAGCATGCCTTCGTATATGGGGCTCACCGTGTACTTGGGGCCGCCGAAGACCTTTGCGCCCATCCTCCGGGCGTGGTAGAAGGCGAACTCGGCGACGACCCGGCAGACGCTGCGCTCGATGCGCTCGGTGCGGTAGGCGACTTCGTCGCCGTCGGGCGTCGTCTCGCGCCACTCCTTCGCGCCGTAGGCGTCGCCGACGGCCATGCGCACGATCGAGATCGGCGCGTGAATGCCCGCGACCGGACGCACGCCGGGCAGGCGGCGGCCGGTGCGGACGATCACCTTGCCGTCGAGTTCGCGGCGCAGGATCGCGTTGGGCGAACCGACGTCGCTCTTGGTCTCGGGCGTTATCGTAGCGGCCTTGATCCCAAAGCCGGCGAGTTTCATGGCGGCGGCCGCTTCGTGCACGACCGCGTTGGCGGTCGCGCGCCTGTTCTCCAGCGAGAGGTCGTAATGGCGGAACTCGAGCGGCACGCCGATCACGTCGGGGTCGAGCACGCGCAGCGCCTCGAGGAGCAGTTCTTGTCCGGTTTGGTCTCCGTCGAGGACGACGATGGTAGGCGTTGACATCGTTGCGGAAAGTCCCCGTTCGCAGGTCGTGAGGCCTGCCGGGAACGAACGTGGCTCGGCAATGGCACGCGTACGCCGCAAGGCTCGTGCGACGCTGCGGCTCAACTTGGAAATCGCGGGGATCGCGGCCTTCGGGATCGCGCTCTTCTTGGGCCTCGCCGTCGTTGCGCCGGACCGTTCCGGCCGGATCGGTCACGCGCTCTCGGGCGCCTTGAGCGGTGCGTTTGGCTCGGCCGCCTGGCTCGTGCCCGTGGTGGTCGCACTCTTGGGCGCGATCGTCTTTCTCGAGATCAACGTGCCCCGGCTGATCGCCAAATTCGGCTGTGCGTCGTTGCTGCTCTTTCTGGTCGTGGACGTCGCGCAGGGACGCAGCGGCGGCGCGGTCGGCGCGTGGCTGCGTCACGGGCTCGAGGCGCTCGTCGGACCCGCCGGTGCGTACGTGGTGTTGGCGCTCGTCGCGCTCAGCGTCGTCGTGTGGATCACGGGTCTCTCGCTCAAGAAGGCCATCGGCTGGTGCATCCTCGCTGGGGCGAAACTGCGCGCCGCCTTGCCCCGCCGCGAACCGGCCGCAAAGCGTGCGCCCGCAGCGCTAGCCCCGGCTCCGCCGGGTCCGAAGAATTGGCGCGAGGCCTTCAATCTGCCGGCGCGCGCGGCAGCCGCGGCCGGAGCCGCGCCCGCGGCCTCGGCGGCGCTCGTTCCGGTAGCGGCTCCCGCTGCGGCTGCGGCACCGGCAGCACCCGCCGCTGGGGCGCAGCGCGTCGCGGCCAAGCCCGCGCCTCCCGGCGACGATGTGGCCGCCGACGACGACGAAGAATTCGACGACGACGATTACGACGAGGAGATCGACGCGGACGAACTCGACGACGACGAGGACGAGTTCGACGACGAGCTGAGCGAAGACGAAGTGGCCGTGGGCGAATACGAACCCGCCGTCGTTGCCGTGGCTTCGGCCGCTGTCGGAGACGGCGTGCGCCGCGCCTATCGCTTGCCCGACCTCGCGCTCTTCGATCCGCCGCAGAAACAGATCGCCGACGATTCGCAGCGCTCCGCGTTACTCGAAGATACGCTCGCGTCGTTCGGCGTTGGCGCGAAGGTGACGCACATCGAGCGAGGTCCGGCGATCACCCGTTACGAGCTCAAGCCCGAGCGCGGCGTGAAGATCTCGCGGATCTCGTCGCTAGCCGACGACATCGCGCTGGCCTTGGCCGCCACCTCGGTGCGCATCGAGGCGCCGATTCCGGGGAAGTCGGCGGTGGGCATCGAGGTGCCCAACGCCCACGTCTCGGTCGTCGCGATTTCCGAGATTTTGCAGGCGATCCCGATGCGCGGCACCGTCCCGCCCCTGCACATGGCCTTGGGCAAAGACATCACCGGCCGGCCGGTTTTCGGCGACCTGGGCAAGATGCCGCACTTGCTCGTGGCAGGCGCGACGGGCAGCGGCAAGAGCGTCTGCCTCAACTGCATCATCGCGTCGCTGCTCGTTTCGGCAACGCCGGATCAAGTGCAGATGCTGTTCATCGATCCCAAGCGCGTCGAGCTTACCGTCTACAACGGCATCCCGCATTTGATTCAGGACGTGATCACCGACGCGCGGCTGGCCGCCGGCGCGCTCTACGAGATGACCAAAGAGATGGACGCGCGCTACGAGCGCTTCGCCAAAGCCGGCGTGCGTAAGATCGAAGAGTACAATGCGAAATACCCCGACGAGAAGTTGCCCTACGTCGTGATCGTGATCGACGAGTTGGCCGACCTCATGTTGATCGCCCCGGCCAAGGTGGAAACGACGATTTGCCGGCTGGCGCAACTCGCGCGCGCTACCGGCATCCATCTCGTCGTGGCCACGCAGCGGCCTTCGGTCGACGTCATCACCGGCATCATCAAGGCCAACATCCCGTCGCGTATCGCCTTCGCGGTGTCGTCGCAGATCGATTCGCGCACCATCCTCGACATGGGTGGCGCCGAGCGGCTGCTCGGACGCGGCGACATGCTCTATCTGCCGATCGACGCGCCGAAGCCCGTGCGCTCGCAGGGCGCGTTGATCACGGGCGCGGAGGTTACCAGGCTCGTCGCATTTTGGGCCGATCAGGCCCGGCCCGACAACCTGCTCGAAGTCGACGTCGCGCCGATCGAGGACGACGACAAGGGCCGAAATCTCGACCCGCTCTGTTTCGACGCGGCGAAGTTCATCATCGAAACCAACTATGCGTCGACGGCCCAACTGCAATCGCAATTTGCGATCGGCCACCCGCGCGCGGTGCGGGTGATGAAGCAACTCGAAGAGGTCGGCGTCGTCGGCCCGCACGAGGGCACCAAGCCGCGGCGCATCAATCTCGGACTCGCCGAGTTGGAAACGATCGCGCCGCGCCTGGGCCGCAGCGAGCAGACCGATCTCTTCACCCAGAGCGTCTAGCGTGCGGCGCGTGGTCTACGCCGTCTTGCTCTTCGCGCTCTTCCTCTTTTACGGGATCAACCTGTCGCAACGCCCGCAAGCTTCGCCGCTCGACGTCTGGGCGGCTGGTCTGGCGGGCCACGGCGTGCCGCTCGCGCTGTTCTTTACCGGAGCGGGCCGCTTCCCTGTGTTTGCCGTGCTCTGCGTGTTGCTGCTCGCGTTCGGAGCGATTCGCAGGCGCTACTTGCCCGCGATCGCCGTGCCGGTGGTGGCGCTGATCGTGGCCTGGAAGGTGAGCGACGTCTTCAAGGATTTCTTTCACCGGCCCAGACCCGACTATTGGGTCGCCATCCACGAGACCTCGGCCAGCTATGCCAGCGGCCACGCAACCCTGGCGCTGACGTTCTACGGCCTGCTGGCGTACATCGTCTGGCGCATCCGCCCGGCCTCGCCCCAACGTTCATTGATAGCGGGGCTCGCCATCGTGTGGATTTTGGCCACCGGCTGGTCGCGCTTGGCCCTGGGCGCGCACTTCCTGAGCGACGTGATCGGCGGTTACCTCTTGGGCGCGGCGTTCTTGCTGCTCGGCGAGATCGCTATCGACCGCCTAGCGCCCGCGGAGGCGCCTGCGACCTAAGTCGCAAAACCGGCCCCGAACTAAGTGTTTGTCAGGAACGCGACGTCCGCGTAGTCTACATGAGAGATAGTCCGTCCTGTGAGGTGAGATCCGAGTGCCGCTGGTGACCGATCCGACGCTCCGTGCAATCGAGGCCAAAGTCGACCGGGGTGAGTCGCTGTCCAAGGAAGACGGCGTGGCCCTTCTGACCACGCGCGACCTCCATGGCCTCGGCAGCCTTGCCCAGCGCGCCAAGGAGCGCAAGAGCGGGCGGAAAGTCTTCTACGTCCTCAATCGCTACATCAACTCGACCAACGTCTGCTATGCGAACTGCAAATTCTGCTCGTTCGCAGTTGCCGAGAAGGACGAGCGCGCGGTGCGGATGACCGCCGACGAAGTGATGGCCAAGGCACTCGAAACGGGAACCAACTTCAACCAGCTGCACATCGTGGGCGGACACGACCCACGCCAGCTCTCGCTCGATTACTGGCTGCCGCTGATGCGCCGCTTCAAGGAACTGTTGCCGCACGTCCAACTCTCGCTGTTCACCGCGGCCGAGATCGACTATCTCGCGCGGCGGCACCGGCTCTCGTATCCCGAGATTCTGCGCGACCTGCGCGCGGCCGGCCTCGACAACATCAACGGCGGCGGCGCGGAAGTGTTCAGCGAACGTTTCCGCAAGCTCGTCTGCCCGAATAAGGTCAGTGCGGCCAACTGGCTGCTCGTGCACGAGGAGGCGCATCGCGTCGGCATCGCCTCGAACGCGACGATGCTCTACGGAACGGTCGAAACGCTCGAAGAGCGCGTCGAGCATCTGATCGCGTTGCGCGAGTCGCAACGGCGCTCGCCGGGATACAACGCTTTCATCCCGCTGGCGTTCCATCCCGACGGCAACGAACTCAANNCACGGCTCGACAGATGAAGAGCGCATCTACCACAGCGCGGGCACGAGCTCGGGCCAGTACGTCGACGACCGCGAGTTTCGCCGGCTCATCGTCGAGGCGGGCTACGAACCCGTGCGGCG
Organism: Vulcanimicrobiota bacterium; assembly: GCA_003136655.1. GTDB lineage: Bacteria > Vulcanimicrobiota > Vulcanimicrobiia > Vulcanimicrobiales > Vulcanimicrobiaceae > Hesperobacter > Hesperobacter lustricola. The sequence continues at coordinate 1,839 of PLFC01000114.1, read as the reverse complement.
CAACTCGACGTACGAAGAGTTTGCTCACGACTGGGCGCCGCCGGCGCCGGCCGCGGAACCCGAACTCGTGGGCGCCGCGGGAGCGCCGGGCTAGTGCTTCGTTCCGGCCGGATCGCCTACACGAACGATCTGCCCATTTACGCCGCCTTCGATGCCGGCGCCGTGCGTTTTCCCGGCGCGCTCGTCTCCGACGTGCCGGCGAATCTCAACCGCATGCTGCTCGAGGGACGGCTCGATCTCAGTCCGATCAGCGCCTTTGCGTACGCGGCCAACCCCGACGTACTCGCGCTGTTGCCGGGTCTATGCATCGGCTCGCGCAAGGACGTGTGGTCGGTCGTCTGCGTCAGCCGCCTGCCGCTGTCCGGGTTGCACGGTGCGGAGATCGCGGTAACGCGGGAGTCGGCGAGCGGCCTGAACTTGTTACGCGTCTTGCTCGAACGGCGCTACGGCGTGCGCGCGAACTTCGTGGAGAGCGACGATCCTTTCGGCGTCGCCGCGTCGGGTCGCCCGGCGCTCTTGATCGGCGATCGCGCGATCGACGCCCAGCAAACGTTTACGCCCGCGCACGTGCACGATCTGGGCACGCATTGGCACGAGTGGACGGGCCGCGACATGGTCTATGCCGTATGGGCAGTGCGCCGCGACGTGCTGGCCACGCATCGCGATGAGGTCGCGCGCGCGCTCGACGCGCTGGTTGCGGCGCAACGCTGGGGCGAGGAGAACGCGGAAGCGGTGCTGATCGCGGCGCAGGCCAAGCATCCGCGCCCGGCCGGCTTCTACGCCTCGTATTACGCGACGCTCAACTTCGCCTTCGACGAAGCGGCGCGAGCCGGGCTCGCGCATTACATTCGAGAGTTACATGCGGCCGGCAGAATCGGAAGTCTGGCCGCGGTCGAACCGGAGGAATTCGTTGTCCATCGCTGAGCTGCTCGATCGCGCCGCGGGCGGCGGCCGGCTGACCTTCGACGAAGGCCTGCGCCTCTACGAAGAGGCGTCGCTGCACGAACTCGGCGCCGCCGCGCACGCGCGGCGCACCGCGCTCTATCCGGGCAACGACGTGACCTACGTGATCGACACGACGATCAACTACACCAACGTGTGCAACGTGCACTGCACGTTCTGCGCCTTCTTCCGGCCCGAGGGTCACGCCGAAGGCTACACGATGTCGCACGACAAGGTGCTCGAACGCGTGCGCTTCGCCGCCGATCAAGGCGCGAGCCAGATCATGATCCAGGGCGGCGTCAATCCCGAACTGCGCATCGAGTGGTTCGAGCAGCTCTTCCGCCGCGTCGGCGCCGAGTTTCCCAACGTCGACATACACTCGCTCTCGGTCTCGGAGATCGTCGGGCTCGCGCGCATCGAAGACATGACCCCGCGCGACGTGCTGGCGCGGCTCGGTCAGGCCGGCCTGAAATCGTTGCCCGGTGCGGGGGCAGAGATATTGGTCGAACGCGTGCGCAAGCGCATCAGCGCGCGCAAGGTCAAACCCGACGAGTGGCTCGGCGTGATGCGCGAAGCGCAGTTGCTGGGCATGCCCACCACGGCCACCATGATGTTCGGGTCGATCGAAACCAAAGCCGAGCGCATAGAGCACCTCGATGCGGTGCGTCGTCTGCAGGACGAAACGGGCGGGTTCACCGCCTTCATCCCCTGGTATTACGTGCCGTTCAAGACGCCGCTCAAGGGCAAGGAGTCGAGTGGACTCGAGTACCTGCGGGTGCTCGCGATCTCGCGGCTCTACCTCGACAACGTGCCGCACTTGCAGGCATCCTGGCTGACGCCCGGTCTCAAGATGGGCCAACTCGCGCTGTTCTACGGCTGCGACGACATGGGCGGCAC
>PLFC01000053.1:6737-6859 GCA_003136655.1 Vulcanimicrobiota bacterium | reverse complement strand
GCGAGCACGATGCCGCCGTTCGCGCCCCGCTCCATGTGGACGGGCACGCCCGACTCGCTGAGCGCCTCCACGTCGCGATAGACCGTGCGCACGGACACCTCGAGGGCGTCGGCGAGTTCGCG
>PLFC01000053.1:0-6571 GCA_003136655.1 Vulcanimicrobiota bacterium | reverse complement strand
CCCGCGTTACGCGCTCGCGGCCTCGACATCAGCGAAGCGGACGAGACGCCCGTGTGCTTCATGGCCTTCGCCAAGGATCCCGACGGCAACGCGCTGATCGTGCATCAACGCAAGGCCGGCCACTGACGCCTGCGCCGGCGGCGGCGTCAGCCCATCTCGACGTGAGCGGGCGGCGCCGCCCCGGCCTTCGGCTTGCGCAACAGCATGACCAGTGGAATGCACAGCGCGGCAACGATTGCGACCAAGAACGTCGCATCCGCGTACGATAAAATGGTCGACTGCTGACGCACGAGCCCCGACAGCTGGTCGACGGTGCCGCCGGTGTGAAGGAACTGCGTGACCGCAGCGTTGTCCAGCGTACTTCCGCCGCCCAGCAGCGTGCTGTGGAACGTCTCGCGTTGATCGATGAACACGTCGAGCCCGGCGACCGCAACCGACCCGCCGAGTTGCAGCGAAAGATTCAAGAAGGCACTGGCCTTCGGGCCCTCCGCCGGCGTCGTGCCGCCCAGCACCGCGATGGTGAGCGGAATGAACAGAATCGCAATGCCCACGCCCGAGAGCGCGAGCGCCGGACCAAACGTCCAAAACGTGGCTTGCGACGTCGTCACGAAGCCTTGCATCGCGTTGGCCACAGCCAGAATGATGAAGCCCATGCCCACCAAGATGCGCGTGTCCACTTTGGTTGCGACGCGTACGATCACGAAGGTGAGCAGCAAGATCGGCACCGCGCGGATGATGAAGAGCTGCCCGCTGAGCGTCGGCGTGAAGCCGAGCACGCCTTGGGTCAACTGGGGCAACGTGTAGGTGGAGCCGAGCAACACCGCGCCCAGGGCGAACGAGAGCACGCTTCCCGCCGAGATGCTGCGATTCTTGAGCGCGCGCAAATCGACGACCGGCGTATTGGTGCCGTAGAGTTCCCAGAAAGCAAATGCGGCTAGGGCGGCGACGCACACCAGGCTCATCGCCAGCACGATCGGATCCGCAAACCAGTAGTTCGGTTCTCCTTCGGTGAGCACGTACTGCAACGAACCCAAGCCCACCGCGAGCAGGGCGAGGCCGACGAAGTCGACGCGCATGGCGTGAGCGCTCTCCGGATCCTTGAGCAAGAAAATCATCAACAATGCCGAGGCGATGCCCGGCCCGATGTTGATGTCGAAGCACCAATTCCAGCTCGCGTTGTCGACGAGCAGACCGCCGAGCGGCGGTCCCAGCGCCGGACCCATGACCGCACCGAGCGCGAAGATGCCCTGGCTGAGGCCGAGTTGCTTGGGTGGGAACGTATCGCGCAGAATCGACTGCGCCGTCGCCAGCAGGCCGCCGCCGAAAGCTCCCTGCACCACGCGCGAGAGTATCAGGAAGGTCAGGTTGTCGGATGCGCCGCAGGCGATCGAGGCCAGCGTGAACCCGACGATCGAAGTCACGAAGTAGCGCTTGCGTCCAAAGCGACTTTGCAGCCATGGCGTCAGCGGGATCACCACGATCGCGGCGATCGAATAGGCCGTCACGACCCACGTCGCTTCGTCCTGACTCGCGCCGAGGTTGCCTTGAATCGTGGGCAACGCGACGTTGGTGATCGTCGAGTCGAGCGTCTGCATCAACGCGGCGAGCATCACGCCGATCACGATCAGCACGCGGCGCAGGCCCGACTCGGTGACGTCGCGCCGCGCGGAATCGCGACGGGCGCCCTCCGCCGCAGCCTGCGCGCGGCCCTCGGCGCCGCGCACGCGCGTCGGCGCCGGAAACGTATCGGCGCTCATCGCGACCAGTCGCTCCGCGAGCGTTTGCCGGCCCGGATCCCATTCACGAAACTTACTTTCATGCTCGCTTCACGCGTTCTGTCGTCGTCATCGGCAACCGTTGTGACACCGTCGCGGCGCATTTCGTGGCAGTCCCCGAAACCGCGCGTTGGGATGCCCGCACGGACCAGGCAATCGTGCCGTTAGGCGTACCCGACCTCGCGCACGTGGACGTGCGTGCTCGCTTCGAGCGTTCCCGCATAGGGCGCCGTATAGACGCCCGACGTCGGCGCAACGTCGGCGTAGTCGCGGCCCACGGCGACCACGACGTACTGGAGCGAGGTCGCGACGCCGTACGTCGGATCGTAACTGAGCGCAATCGCTTCGCCGCCGGGCCCCGGCAGGATGAACTCGATCCACGCGTGCGTGGCGCCCTCGCCGAGCAGATGGCCCGAGACGTAGCGGGCACTCAGTCCGCAGGCGCGCGCGATGCTCAGCGCGACGTGCGCGAAATCCTGACAGACGCCGCGCTTCAACGCGAAGGCTTCCGCGGCCGTCGTCGCTACGTCGGTGACGCCTTTGGCGTAGGCGATTTCACGGTGCACGAAGTCGACGATCGCCTCGGCCAGATCGCGGGTCGTGCGGGCGCGCGAGCGCAGCGCCGAGGCGGCATCGCGTAACCGCGCGTCCGGCGCGGTCAGGGCGGTACCCTCACGATACCGGGCGTGCTCGAGCAGTTCGGCGCCGACTTCGTGCGGCCCCGACGCTCGGGAGCGCAGCACGGTCGCCTCGACGGCGATCTCGAAGCCGGCGTCGATCCGAGCGCTGGTAAACGTGACGACCTCGTTACCGAAGGCGTCGTCGGCACTGCGCGTCCGACCGTGCGGCGAGATGGAAAGCGACCGTGAGAGGCGGCGCTGATCGGCGTGAACCAAGCGGGGTAAGACCACGAGCCGATGCGCGAGATCGAAGATCGGTCCGGGATAGACGTACCGGAAACTCTGCTCGATGCGATACGTGGCGACCACGACGTCGTCCCAATTCAGTGCGACGTGGTCGATCACGTTCAGGTTCTCGCGTCGGCCCGGACGTCGAACTGCGCCAGGACGGCCGAACCGTAGCTGGTCACCATGGCCACGTCGAGCGCATCGCGGCCGCGCGCGACGAGCACGCGGCCCACGCGGCGCTGATTGTTCCGCGGGTCGAACGTCCACCAGCGGTCGCCGAGATACGCTTCGAACCAGGCACAAAAATCCATGGGCAGATCCGAGGGCGGCACGTCGATGTCGGGCAGATAACCGAAGACGTAACGCGCGGGCACGTTGAGCGCGCGGCAGAAGGTGATCGCCAGGTGCGCGTAATCGCGACAGACGCCGGTCGCGCTCTCGAAGACGTCGAGCGCGGTGGTCGCCGGCGTGCTCGAACCGTATGCGAAGCGAACGTGCCCGTGCACGTAATCGCAGATCGCCTGCACGCGTTCCCACGCGGGCGGCGTGTGCCCGAAGAGCCGCCACGCGGTATCGGCCAACAAATCCGACGGACAGTATCGGCTGGGCAGCGTGTAGTGCAGGACCTCGTCGGGCAACTCGTCGACCGGAAGCTGCGCGACGCCGCTACCGAGCGGATCGAGTTCGCGCGTCGTCGCGACCGTCGCGTCGAAGCGGAATTGGCTCCGTCCCGGCGGGATGGTCACGCGCCTGAACGCATTGCCGTAGAGATCCACATAGTCGTGGAAGGCGAGGTCGGGCGTCGAATACCAGCGTTCCTCGAGCACGGCCTGGCCCGCGGCCGGGTTGGGGCGCACGAGAAACAGCGCGGGCGTCTTCGCCGCCGCTTCGTAGGAAAAGTCGCATCCGACATCGATTTTCAGGGTTCGCTCGAGGGTGCTTGCCATGAGACGTTGGTGCCCGCTTTCGGGCAGAACGCACCAAGCCTTCCGGCCCTCCGGTTAACGCCGGGGCGCGGAACCTTACGGACCCACCACCACCTGCACGAAGGCATTGGGCCGGACGAACGTCGCAAACGCCGCTTTGACAGCCTCGGCCGAGGTCGAGATGATGGCCTGCGCGTCGAGGCGTTCCTGATCCAGGGGATATCCGGCCTGGGCGTAGCCGAGCAACGAGTCCCCGATCGATTCGAGCGACGAGAGGTCGACGGTCGTGCGCCGAACGACGGCGGCCTTTGAAAGAGACAGCTCGAAATCCCCGACCGGCTCGGTCTGCATCCGGGTCAGTTCCGCATCGATCAGCTTCGAGATGCGCTCGACGTTGGCGGGCGAGGAGGCGTATTCGATCGAGAACTGCGAGCGCGACTTCGCCGCGGAGAAGCGCGAGTCGATCGTGTAGACCAGGCCCGAGTTCTGCCGGATATCACGAAACAGCCGGCTTTGTTCCGCGCCCAGAGCACCCCCGCCGAAGATCGTATTGCCGAGTTGCATCGCGGCGTACTGCGGCGAGGAACGATCCACGGCGACGAGTTGGGTCAGAGAGACCGAGTCCTGGTTGAGCGACTTCAAGGGCACGCGGACTTCGCCCGGACCGTTGAGCGGCACCGGCGGAAGATCGAGCGAGGGAGCGGGGCCATCGCTCTTCCAGCCGGCGAAGGCGCTCTCGAACGCGGACTGCGCCGCACCCGGCGCGACGTTACCCACGACGACGATCGTGGTGAGGTCGGGTCTGAACGTCTTGTCGTAGTAGGCCTTCACGTCGTCGAGCGTCAGGGCGAGCAGCGTATCGGGCGTCGGCGTGCGCAGCGCGGGGTCTCCCGCCGGTAGCAGTTTCTTGTTCAACTGCAGTTGCGCGTAGGTGCTGCTGCCGTTGAGCGACTCTTCGAGCTGCCCGAGCACGCGACGGCGTGCCGCTTCGAACGTTTGCGTGTCGAAGCGCGGGTGCAGTTGCGCTTCGGCGAGCAGCGCGACGGCTCGCGCAAACGAGCCCGACGTCGTCTGGATGCCGAAGCGCGAGCCGCCGCCGACCTGCGAATCGACGTCGTCTTGGGCACGCTGGAAGGCGGCCCGGTCGCGCGTTTGCGTCCCGAACGAGAACATCGCATTGAGCACGCTGGAGATGCCCTCTTTGCCCGGCGGCTCTTGCAGCGCCGGGTTCGATTCGATGCTGCCGAAGGCCAGCACGGAATCGGAGATCTGCGTCGAGCGCACGATCAGCGTGATGCCGTTGGCCAAACGCTCTCGCGCCGGCGGCTCCTGCGCGGGAGGCACCGCGACGTTTTGAATCAGGGCGTCGCCCCATGCGGGGAGCTTGGTGACCGCCGTCTTGGAGTCGAGCGGTCGCTCCGGGCCACGCTGGGCGGGTTGCGGCGGGCCGTTCACCGTGGCGTTGGCCGACGGCGTCAGCGCGCCGACGATGCAGTGGTTGGGATCGAGATAGCGCTTCGCTACTCGATTCACGTCGGCGAGCGTCACCTGGGCCAGCAACTGCTGTTCGCGTGAGATCGACGGCTCGCCGTCGAGCGCGATCGTGGTCGCCCAATCGTTGGCCAGCGCCGAAATCGAATTCCGGCTCAATTCTTGGCTGACGATCGACTGCCGCTTCGTCGTTTCGAAGAGTTCGGCCGGAACGCCGTGCAACGCATAGTCGCGCACGATCGTCTCCAGACGCTTGGTCATCTCGTAGGGATTCGCACTGGGTTCGAGCGCGGCGGTCGCCAAGCCGAGTTGGCCTTCGGGAAAATACGGCAACGACTCCCACTCGGCATCGAGTGCCTCGCCCGAATCCACGAGCGATTGCAAGGGACCGCGGGCCGCACCGAGCACTTCTTGGAGCAGGTACGACGGCAGAAAGTCGGGACTGTCGACGCCGGGAAAGCGGAAGGCGAGCACGGCCAGCGGATAGGTCAGGCTCGTAGGCCGCCGGATGATCTTCTTCTCGAGCGGCGCAAAGCGCACGACCGGATGCGAGGGAATCGCCTTCTTGGGAATCGCCTCGAAGTACGAGCGCACTTGTGAGAGCACGGCTTCCTTGTCGACGTTGCCCGCAATCACCAGCACGGCGTTGTTGGGAGCGTACCAGCGGTCGTAAAACTTCTTGAGTTCGGGGCCGGTGAGCTTGTTGAAATCGGCGACGGTTCCGACGCCCTGTCGCGCGTACGGCGTGCCCGCGAACGCGAGCGCCTGCACGTCGCGAAAGAAGTCGGCGCCCGGAGCGGATTCGTCGCGCAGCACTTCCTGTTCGATTGCGCCGCGCTCGTTTTCCCACTGCGACTGCAGGTCGAGCACGTCGTGCATGCGATCCGACTCGATGCGCAGCACCGCGTCGAGATTCGCCGCCGGCACGGTGAATTCGAACTGCGTCAGCGTGTCCGAGGTCTCGGCGTTGAAGTTGCCGCCGAGCGCCGTCGCGATCGTCCCGAGTTGGCTCGTGCTCAGATTCTTGGTCCCGCGGAACATCATGTGCTCCTGCGCGTGGGCCATGCCTTGGACGCTTGCGGGATCGTCCCGCGAGCCGACCTCGTAGGCGACGTCGGTCGAGACGACGGGCGCCAGCGTGTTGCGCACGATAACCACGCGCAAGCCGTTGGAGAGCGTGGCCTTGAGCACGTCCTCGCCGCCGGGGGCCGCGGCGGCGAGGGAGATTCCGGTTGGGCCCAGCAGGGCGACGAGCGAGACCAGGGCGAGGATACGAAGCTTCACCCCGCGCTATCGCCCGTCGGGGTAGAAAAGCCCTATCGGACGCGCGACCCGGACTGCCTAAACGTGCGAACTCAGGGTCAGCGTGAACGAGCGGACCGGCAGGCCGAATTCCTCATTCGAACCGGTCGTCAAGTACTGCTGGATGGGCGTCGTGTCGCTGTAATAATCGTCATGTGTGCTCTCACGC
>PLFC01000096.1 GCA_003136655.1 Vulcanimicrobiota bacterium | reverse complement strand
TTTCAACGGAGAGGGAGAGATTCGAACTCTCGAGACGCTCATCACGTCTGCCCGCTTTCGAGGCGGGTGCCATTAACCACTCGACCACCTCTCCGCGTGAGCCGTCCGGGCCGAGGCGTGGTATAGGACGCCTGCTGGTCCGGCTCCTTGCCTCAGCCCCGACGCGCCGTAAAGAAAGCGCGCAACTGGGCTGCGGTCTCGGCCTCGAGCAGGCCGCCCTCCACCACGACTCGGTGGTTGACCGCGGCCGAACCGAACACGTCGATCACGCTGCCGGCCGCGCCGCCTTTGGGATCGGGACAACCGTAGATCACGCGCTCGAGCCGCGCCGCGACGATGGCGCCGGCGCACATCGCGCACGGTTCCTTCGTAACGTACAGCGTCGCGCCGCTCAGGCGCCAGACGCCGAGTGCCGCAGCCGCAGCCCGAATCGCCAAAATCTCCGCGTGCGCGGTGGGATCCGGCCGGATTTCCTTCTCGTTACGCGCCTCGAAGGCGCGCTCGCCGCAAACGAGCACCGCGCCGATCGGCACGTCGCCGGCCTCCGCGGCGCTCGCAGCTAACTCGATGGCGCGACGCATGTGCGCCGCGCCATCGGGAAAACCGTCATGCTCTCTCAGGGGACGACGCGGATATTGGCCATCATGCCGCCGTCTTCGTGGGCCAGGATGTGGCAGTGGAACGGAAACTCGCCGATGATGTCCTTGTCCCTGAAGTCCATCCGCAAGGTAACTGAGCCCGGAATGAAATCGTTGCCCGAGGTGTCGCCGGGCGCTTTGAATGCGCCGTACGGCACGTTGACGGTATCGAGCAACTGTCCGAGTCCGAACTCGTAATCCTTGGCGTGCAGCACCAAGAAGTGGATTTGGTGAATGTGGAACATGTGCGTCTCTTGGGTGTAGTCGAGGATCGTCCAATCTTCGACCGTGCCCGCTTTGACCGTGATCTCCGGCGGCTCGCCCATCGTGTACGGCTTCTCGTACGCCTTGGGATTGCTCAACTCGGTGATGTAGAAATCACCCTGCGCGTTGTACTCGGTGAACGCGAAGACCCGATGCGCGACCGGAACCGCGTTGTACAGATCGGCGAAGCGCTGCTTGGTGATCCGCGTGGGTTGCGGGAGCCGCGCGATCTGCTGCTTGCCCTTCGAGGGCGTCACGACGACGAGGAAGAGGTTGCGCTGCAACGTGACGTCACCCCAGCAACCGCTATCGATTGTCAGCGTCGTGAAGACGATCTTATCGCCCGGGTTCGTGCCCGTTAAGTAGAACTCAAAACGCGACGCCGGCGGCACGAAGACGTGGTCGAACGGGACCGCTTGCCACGTGGGCGCGCCCTTGGAATAGACCAGCGGAACGCTGTCGCGCGAGGTGACCATGATGTTGGCCGGCTTGCCGTTGACCGTGGCGACGACGTCGAGAATCGTATCCGACGACGTATTGGCAAGGCGGTAATAATCGGTCTCTCCCGACGCAATAGTGGTGATCGGAAGGTTGTTGACGGCCTTGGGATCGGCCGGCAGCGGCACGTGATTGACCGTTACCGCCTTGGCGTCTTGCGGATTTTTCACCGGCGGCGGGCATTGATCGGGATCCTGGAACGGATAGCCGCCCGGCCGCTTGTAGAAGTTCTGTCCGGTGAACTGCTGCTCGAGCATCGCGATGTGCTGGGCGCTCGGGCCTCCGCCCCAGCGCGGACGTGCTTCGCCCGCGGTGCCCTCATCCCGGATGACGATAACTTTATTCGGAAGCGTGTCCGGCAGCGATTTCGTCGCGGTATCGATGATGATCACGCCCGTGAGTCCTGAGAGCAACTGGTGATCTGATTCGCCGTGCGGGTGCGGATGATACCAATACGTGCCGGGCGGTTCGTTGTCCGGAATGTCCAGTTCGTATAAAAACGAACTGGGCGAGAGCGAGGAAAGTTCGGGACACAGCAAGATGCTCACAACGTCGTCGCCCGGCGACTTCGGCGAAATGTTCAACCCGTGGAAATGCAGGTTGGTCTCGTTCCAAGCGGGGCGATGGTATCCGTACACTCTGCCGGTTTGTTTGTTGCGAGGCTGCGGCGTCGGCGGCGTGTAGGGCTGATTACACGCTAGGTGTCCGTTGGACATATCCATCTTGCCCATGCCGCTCGACGAGCCCATGGCCATCGAGTCGGGCATAGGATCTTGGTTGATGGTCACGCCGTTGGTGATCACATGTGGCTGGGCTGCCGGAGGAATCGTCAGGGTGTTCACCAGCTTGATGAAGATCTTTTCGCCCTGTTTGACGTGCAGCGTCGGCGGTTCGGCGAGGAGAACCGAGCCGCTCTTCGTGGGATAGCTCCAGACGTAACAGAGCGTCGAGTTGACCGGGTCGGGGTCGCCCTGCATCGTCAACGTGACGGAGAGAACGCCGTTTGTGCTCCGCAGTTCGGGCGGATTGAAAACCTTGAGGCTGTTGGGCACCTGCCCGCATTGGGTCAGGTACTTCTCGGTGTCGGATTGCGCGCCGCTCGATGGCGCGAGCGGACCCGTAAGCAGGCTCGCCAAGAGTGCGAAGAACGCGACGAAGATCGCCACCGAGAATCCCCCAGCTGGAAATCGCAGACCGGCTCCCCGCCGTACCTACGATTTAGGAACGCCTAGCGGCCTAGGCAGGGGTCCAGATACGCAGTCCGCGCCTCCGGTTCCCGTCGCCCGGCGTTCGATACCGGACGCAAACGCGCCCGGCCCACGGGTGGCCATCGTCCACCCCGGTAAGAAAAGTGTGCGCCCGGAGGGATTCGAACCCCCGGTCTCAGCCTTCGGAGGGCCGCGCGTTATCCAGCTACGCTACGGGCGCTTGGGGCCGACGGCTACTTGGGATCCTCCGGCGTCAGAGGTGCCGCCGTCGGCAGGTGTTTGAACAAGTCGAGCTTGTGGTCGACCAGCCCGCGGTAGAACTTCCGCACGCAGTCCGGATGCCCGAAGAAGTAGGTGCGGGCGTACGCCAAGTCGTCGCCGGACGAATCGGGCACGTAGTGCGAGATCTCGATCTCCTCCATCTGGCCCCGGTCGACCGGGTGCGGGCAGAAATCGCAGGGGATCGTTGACATCGAGCGCTGGTACCTCTGAGCCGCCCCAGGCGGCTCCCTTTGTTGAATTTCGTGACTCGGGCAGGATTTGAACCTGCGGCCAAGGGCTTATGAGTCCCCTGCTCTACCACTGAGCTACCGAGCCAAGCCTATCCAAAAGAGGTTTCTGTTGGAGCATCGGCATCCCTCGGTCGGACGTTCACCGATTCGCCCCACATGGGACGCCCCACAATGGACACGTGCGGGCCGTTCCGAGTTTCGCCGACGGGAACGAATCCCCGCCGCCCGGCCCTTCGGCGAGGCCACGCGCAACGACCGGCGCACCCTTGGCACGCACGGCGGAAAGAACCGGGGGACCGGGGGACCGGGGGATACGCCGTCGCGCGTTTTATGGCGCCGTCGAGAACGCAGATGTGCCGTCGTGCATTTCGACGATTCGGTGCGCGACGATTTCGGCGACGACCTCGTCGACCTCGCGACAACCGGCGCTTCACGGAGCGATCGGGTCCGAAAGCCTTCGGTGAGCAGAGTGATCTATCGGCGTTCGATTCATTACGGCACGTCAACTGGACGTTCGACGAAACCAACGGTATGCTCGTGCCGGCGCCCAAGGGCGTCGAGGTAAGGGACTCGGGCCGCCCGCGCCGTATCGTCACCCTCGATGAAACGTTGGGTTACGGTCTTAGCCCTGGCGCTGCCGTTTGCGGCCGCCTCCTTCACCGCGGCGGTAGCCGGATCGCGCGACCAGGTCTATCCGCGCGACCGCGTCATGCACGGCGGGCACCGCGACGTGAACTACTCCGATCCGATCGTGCCGGATCCGGCAATCTCGGTGCCGCCGACGTCATCGTGCCAGGTGACGATCCTGACCGCCTACCCCTTCGAAAACTTCACGCCCGCGACCGGCTCCTACGCGCCGCCCGCGGGTTGCCCGGGACCGTGGGCCAAGGTCGTGCTCGACGTGCAAACGTCGGTGCAAGGCGTCCAATACGATCGCGTCGGCGCGCTGTGGATCGGCAACAACGAAATCTATCGTTTCACCACCTCGGAGCCGCCGGGTCCGCAAATCTCCTGGGACGTCCAGAAGGACGTTACCGAGTACACCAACGTGCTGGAGAACCCGAGCACCTTCACCTACTCGCTCGGCAACGTGGTCAATAAGGAGTATACCGGCATCTACTACGTCACCGCGACGCTGACGTTCTATCAAACGGGTAGCGGCTACGGCGCGCCCGTCGTGCCGGATCAAGTCATTCCGATTGCGGCGCCGAACTCGTCGCCACCGTGGTACACCCTCAATGACGCGAGCGATCAGGCGTCATCGGCCGTGACCGTTCCGGCGAATACCCAAAACGCAGTGCTCGAACTCTACGCGAGCGGACACATCTGCGAGGAGTTCTGGTACACGAACGAGTCGACCAATTTCATGTCGCAGTTGGGTTCCACGTGCGGTGGCACCGGCTATCGTGAAATCGACGTCACCATCGACGGACAGCCGGCCGGCGTTGCGCTGCCCTATCCATACCTCTATACGGGCGCGATCCAACCGCTGGATTGGTTACCGCTGACCGGCTACGACACGCTCGACATTCCGCCGTACATCTTCGATCTCACGCCGTTCGTCGGATATCTCAACGACGGCAATCAGCACACCATCGCCGCTTCCGTCTACAACGACACCGGCGGCTTCTGGCTCGTCGACGGCGACTTGCTGATCACCGAAGACCACGGCTCGCAGCAAACCAGCGGCAAACTCGTCTCCTTGTCGTCGCTTCCCGGCTCACCCGAAACGTACTGGGAACACCTCACCGCACAAAACGGCGGCGCTGCGACCTACCGCAGCCATAACTTCGTCAACGCGGTCGGCTACGTGAACACGTCGCATGGTCAGATCACGACCTCGCTCGTCGAGAACGTCACCGCGAACGACGGCCAGTATCTGGTGAACCCCGAGTCGCCCGCGGGAACCGAGACCGTCAAACTCGGCGCGTTCTCGAACACCGTCGAGACCGTGACCAACGGCAGCAACCAATCGACGACGACGACCTTCAGCGACTGGCCGTTCTACCTGGGCTTGACCCAGAACCTGACGATCCAGCAGCCGTACCACCAGAGCGTCACGACCGTGAGCAACGGTCAGACGACCTGGTCGACCAAGGACGTGCAAGTTGACGTCAATAGCAGCGGCAACGAGAGTACGACGGTCAACTTCCAGTTGCACGATTCGTCGGGAGGCTGCTACAACCGCAGCTTGGCGGCGAGCAACGGCGTGCTGCAAAGCGACACGTACACGTGCGGCGGACCGGGCGACAAACGCGCCCATCGACGCCGCTGACCTGTTGGTGCGGTCGGAGGGACTCGAACCCCCAACCTACAAGTTCGTAGCCTGTTGCTCTATCCAATTGAGCTACGACCGCACGCATCGCCGCCCCGCGGCGACCTGAACTGATACAGCGCGCGCGCAGACATCCCTGCCGGGCGCGCCCGATCGCACGGCAGGAACCGATCCACGGGGCCGCCGGAGAACCCGGGACCATCCTCTAGCCGGGAGCACATTCGTGAAGACAACCGGATTATTGGCGTCGCTGTGCGCCGCGATGCTCGCGAGCAGCATTCCGGTCGCTGCGCAGCAGGCGCCCACCCCGCTGCCTAGCGCCGCTTCGATCGCGCCGACGATCGGACAACTGCGTGAGATCGGAACCGTGAAGGCCAAGAGCCGCTTCTGTGCGGCGCTGGACGCCGGCGCAGGCTCGGCGGCGCGCTCGTCGATCGCCTACGAAGCTCTGTTGTATCGCACCGCCCTCGACTTCGCAGCGCTCAATCTGGACGACGCGCTTCACAAGGAGAGGTCCACGAACCGGCTCGAGCAAGACGTTCGCGCGCTCGGAATCCTGGCAACGACGGGTCGCAGCGACCTCGAACGCTTGCAACACACGGCAGAGTTCGCGCCTGCAGGGGGCGCGAGCGCCGCGGTCGCCGTGCGCAACGCGATGGACGGCGCGAAAGCGCGGCAGTACGAACTCGCCAAACAGCTGGCCCAAGCCGTCTCCGTCGTCGAATCGCGCCGCCTCTACACGGCGACCGACCTGCCCGTCGACAATGTCGGCGGAGCGCTGGAAGTACTCGACCGCAGCTTCTTCAGCACACGCCAAGACCAGGTCCTCGACGAAGCCAGCCACGCCCTCGTCGCCAACTTCCCCGACAACGACGGCATCGTCCAAGACCTAAAAACCGCCGGCGCCAACGCTGAAGCAGCCCTAAAACTCGGCAACTGCACCACCCCCTAGCCGCACGCCGCTGCCCCCTCAACCGCGGCGGGCAGAGTCGCGAGCGACCCACCCCCGAAGCGCGCACAGGCGAAGCGCCACTGATCGCATCGGCGCCTTCACAAAAAGTAAAGCTCCGTCAGGAGCGAGCCACCCCAGGAGCGCGTGCTCACGCGGGGGCGCCGATAGGATCGCGGCCTTCAAGACCAGCCACGCAAGCCCTCAACGCGGAAAGCAATGCTCCGAAGGAGCGAGCAACACCAGCAGCGCGTGCTCACGAGGGGGCACCGATGGGATCGGCGCCTTCAAA
>PLFC01000031.1 GCA_003136655.1 Vulcanimicrobiota bacterium | reverse complement strand
TTCTCGTGATCGAGGTTGCCGAGCTGACCGATCGTCGCGCGGCAGACGACCTGGATGCGGCGCACTTCGCCCGAAGGCATGCGCACCTGCGCGTACTCGCCCTCTTTGGCCATCAACTGCGCCGACGAGCCCGCCGAGCGCACGAGCTTACCGCCCTCGCCGGGCCGCAATTCGATGTTGTGGATGACCGTACCGAGCGGGATGTTCTTGATGGGCAACGCGTTGCCGACCTTGATGTCGGCCGACGGTCCGGATTCCAGCACGTCGCCGACCTTGAGGCCGGCGGGCGCGAGGATGTAGCGCTTCTCACCGTCGCGGTAGTTGAGCAGCGCGATGCGCGCCGAGCGGTTGGGATCGTATTCGATCGCGGCCACCTTGGCCGGGATCGCGTCCTTGGTCCGCTTGAAATCGATGACGCGGTATTGACGCCGCGTGCCGCCGCCCTTGTGGCGCACGGTGATGTGGCCGTTNNCTTCTCGGGCTTCTTCTTGGTCAGGTCCTTATTGTCGAGGACCGTGATGAAGCGCTGGCCGGCAGAGGTCGGGCGAAAACGTTTAACTGGCATCGTACTACTGCTCGAAGAAGTTCAAGCCGCCGAGTTCGATCTTCTGGCCCGGCTTGAGGGTGACGACGGCTTTTTTCCAGTCGGACTGTTTGCCCGACGTGCGCACGCCGCGACGTGCGAAGTTCTTGAGCTTCCCGGCGACGTTGACCGTGTTGACCTTGATCACGTCGACCTTGAAGATCTCTTGCACCGCGAGGCGGATTTGGGTCTTGGTCGCGCGCGGGTTGACCTCGAACGCGTACTGCTGCACGAGCGTGCCGGCCATCGACTTTTCGGTGATGAGCGGCGCGACGATGACGTCTCTCGCGTCCATGGTTACGCGGACTCCTTTTTGGCTTTGTCTTCGAAGGCCGCCGTCAAGGTTTCGTACGCAGCCGTGGTCAGGATCATCCGCGGGTAGCCCAGCACGTCCTTGACGTCGAGCGCGCCCGTGTGGGTCACGCCGACCTTGCTCAAGTTGGCGCCGACGCGCTCGATGCGCGCACCCAGCGGGTCGGCCTCGCTCGCGGCGTAGACGACCAGCGTCTTTACGCCGTCCTTCGCAGCCTTGGGCGAACCGAAGAGCAGCGTTGCGAAATCGCGCGTCTTGTCGATGGCGAAGCCGTCGGTGGCCAGCACGCTGATCGCACCCGCCTGGAAACGGTCGGAAAGCGCGGCATGGAACGCGGCGCGGCGTTCTTTCTTATTGAGCGAGGTCTCGTAGCTGCGCGGCTTGGGACCGAAGACCACGCCGCCGTGGCGCCACTGCGGCGAACGGGTCGAACCCTGGCGCGCGCGGCCGGTGCCCTTCTNNACGGCCCGGAACATGGCGTTCTTCTTGCCCGAAACGTCGGCGGCAAAGGCGGCCGGAACGGCCTCTTCGCGCACGGTCGCGCCCTTGAGATCGATGAACGACGGCATCAGGCGGCTCCTCCGGCGGTGGCCTTCTTGGGCGGCCTGACCGCGGTCTTGACCAGCACGACGCCGTTCTTGGCGCCCGGCACGGGACCGCGCACCAGGATCAGGTTGCGCTCCGGGTCGGTCCGCACGATTTCCAAATTCTGATGGGTCACCCGGTCGACGCCGTAGTGGCCGGGGCGGCGGCTGCCGCGGTGGGTGTGCCCGGAGTTCGTGTCGCCGTTGGAACCCGGCTGGCGATGGATCATCTGACCGTGGGTGCGGCTGCCGCCGTGGAAGTTCCAGCGCTTCATGCCGCCGGCGAAGCCGTGGCCCTTCGAAACGCCGACCACGTCGACGAAGTCGCCCGCGGCGAAGGCCTCGACCGTGACGGTCTGGCCGGCCGCGACGTCCTCGACGCCGACGGTGAACTCGCGCAGGGTGCGCTTGGTATCGAGGCCGGCCTTCTTGAAGCGCCCCGCGTCCGGCTTGTTCAAGCGCGTCTTCTTGACGTCGCCGAAGGCCAGGACGGCGGCTTCATAGCCGTCGGTAGCCACAGTTTTGCGCTGCAGCACGGTGCATGGACCCGCTTCGATGACGGTGACCGGTACGTACCGGCCGTCAGCGGTGAACACGCTCGTCATCCCGACCTTCCGGCCGATGATGTTCTTCATCGGTGATATCGCCCTCAGGAATCGCGCCTTCTCCGTGACAACGGAGCCTGGCGTTCACATTGGTACTTCTGCCGCAAACGCACGAAGAGGCGTTCGCGGCGAGGACCGCAACCCCGAGAGTCTACCAAGCCCCGCAAGCATTGTCAAATGCAAACGGGCCCATCCGCGTGAGCCGACGGATGCCGGCCCGGGCGATCCTAGTCGCGGAAGCTCGGGTCGATCCGGTCGAGGCGGCGCAGCAGGGGCGCCCACATGATGCCCTCGACCATGCCCCGGCCGAACTTGGCCTGTTGCGAGACCAGCGCCTTGACCTTCTCGGTGGGCTGATAGATCTCGGGGTTGCCGGCCAGGGTCGCGACCTGCGTGGCGCAGGAGCGCTCGAGGAAGTACATCGTNNTCTTGGTGCCGAGATCGGCCACCAGGCGCGGCCGCTCGGCGAGATCGAGCGCGATGCCTTCGTAATCGTGGTAGGCGAGCTCGTCGCCGAGGATCATCGCCGTCTGATTGAGCGGCAGCAGCCCGTGCGCTTGCGCGGAAACGGCGACGCCCGCAGTCGTGTGCAGGTGGATCACGCACTTCGCGTCCTCGCGCGCGGCGTGGACGGCGCTGTGGATCGTAAAGCCCGCGGGATTGATGAAGTAGGGCGTCGGCTCCACGACCTTGCCGTCGAGGTCGACCTTCACCAGACTCGAGGCGGTCATCTCGTCGAAGGTCAGACCGTAGGGGTTGATCAGGAAGTGGTGTTCCGGCCCGGGCACGCGCGCCGAGATGTGCGTGAAGATCAGGTCGTCCCAGCCGAAGTGCGCCACCAGCCGGTAGCAGGCGGCGAGGTCGACCCGCACGGCCCACTCTTCGGGCGTGCAGCGGTCGCGGACGGGCGAGGCGGTGGCGGTCTCGGCGATGGCGCTCATGGAGAAACCTTCCTCCGTCCGCGCACTCTCCCTGTCGGTCTTGCGATCATTGCGGCACCAGCCGTGCGTCGGTGCAGTCCAGCGAGAACCACTCGAGACCGTTCCCCGGTCCGGGTGGCGGCGAGGCGGCCGCCCCGGTCAGCTGGGACGCGTCGCCCGCCACGATGAGGCCCAGCGGCGCGGTACAAGCCGGCTCGTTCTGCAGCCGGCCGTCGCCGGGCTTCCACGTCGCGAACGATGCCGTGCCGGCGCTGGAGATGAAGATCGCGAGCGGCCCCTTACCCGTCGAAGCCGTGAACGCGCCGGGCAGGCGCCACGCGCGCTCGGGCCGGGTTGGATCGAACGAACTCTGCGGCTGCGGCCTGTAGCGAAAGAGCACGACGTCGTACGTCGAGCGCCCGGCACCCGAGTTGGGTTCTTGCGCCAGCGCCAGCGTCGCGCCGTCGCCGCTGGATTCGGCCAGGGTGCGCGCTTCCTCCACTGCGCCCGGCAACGCGCTGCGTGCCGCGGCGCTCGAGCCCGGCGTCCGCGCGAGGTCGTAGGCGCAGACGCAGGCGAGCGCCGTCATTGCGATCGCGACGGCGACGAGTACGTCGAGCACCGTCTGCCCGCGCGCCGCTGGCCGGCTCATTGCGACCAGCCTCGCGGCGCCGCGTTGCCGTCGAACCACGGTGGGCTCGTGAAGGCGTCGACGGGCACGTACGGTTGGCCCACGCAGCGCTGCGGCTGATCGGGATCGGAACAGACCAAGACCGCGTGCACCCGGCTATCGTCACCGCATCCGGCGCCCGTGCATGCGCCGGCGAAATCGCCGACCGCGATGCCCTCGACGCTCGGCTCGTCGCTGCTCGAGACCGTCACGTACGGCCACGTCGCGAGCGTGCGCAACGTCAGGCGGCGCGAAACGCTTGCGATCTGCACGCCCCCGGCGTTGCTCACGACGGCCGTCACGGTCGCGCCGAGGCGCTGCTC
The DNA here is from genome assembly GCA_003136655.1 of Vulcanimicrobiota bacterium. Classification (GTDB taxonomy): domain Bacteria; phylum Vulcanimicrobiota; class Vulcanimicrobiia; order Vulcanimicrobiales; family Vulcanimicrobiaceae; genus Hesperobacter; species Hesperobacter lustricola. The sequence goes on along the minus strand of PLFC01000031.1, from coordinate 1,993 downwards.
GACGATCGCCGCTTGGGCCTGCACGTTCAGCGCGGTCTGGTTTGCGCCGCCGGAGCCCGCTCCGGTTTGGCCCGCGAGACTCGACGTGGTCGCGACCCGCAGCGGACATTTGCGCTCGCCGGGCAGGCAAATCGGCTCGGCCGGACCGGGGCTAGGCGCCGTGAAGAGCGAGGCGCCCGCGGCAGCCTGCGCGGCGATCGATTCGATCAGCACGTCCTGCGCGCGATCGAGGGCGACTGCGGCCGTGCGCAACGCCGCGTGCTTGGCCGCCGCGACCGTCGCCACGGCGGTGGCGTCGAGCCAGGCAGCGGAAAGGATCGCGCAGAGCACGAGCGCCCACAGCGCTTGCAGATACGTCATGGCGGCGGGGCCGGCGTGCCGGCGACGATGACCTCGTCCGGCGGCGGGGCGGCGTAGCGTAATGAGAGCGTCGAGTCGACACTCGCCGGTCCCGCGACGGCGCGCAATTGCACCACGCGGCTGCCGCCGTACGTCTCGACCCGGCTGACCAGATCGATCGGTCCGGCAGCGCCGGTGGGCGCGGGGCTCGGCGGCACCGGCGGGACGACGCTCCAGGCGGTTCCGCGCACCTGCGCGAGCGCCGTCGGATCGTAGGCCGTTGCGGCGACGAGTTCGGTCGCGGCATCACTCAACGCCGAGGCGGCGATGAGCCGCACCGCATCGGGTTGGCCGTTCACCGCGCGCATCTGGAACGCGGCGACCAGCGCGCCGAAGGCGACGAGCAGCACCGCCACCGCGAGCGTCGCTTCGAGCACGCTTTGTCCGCGGCTCAACAGCTCACCTGAAAGGTCGTGTCGTACGAATAGCCCGGCCCATTGCGCATCTGCGGCGCAAACGGATTGCTCTGCCCGGGCGCTGCGCCGGTCAGCGGAGGAACCGGCACGGCGTACTCGCCGGTCTCGCCCGCGGGCGGAACGTACCACGCTTCGCTCACGCCGTTGAGTGAGTCCGTGACGACGCCGAAGAGATTGCCGGCCGCATCGTACTCGCCGCGCGGCGTCGCGGCGTCGGGATTGAGCGGACCTTCGGGCGACTGGCAAACGTCGGTGAGCGGAATCTGCGAATCGGGCGGCGCCGTCAGTTGGCCGCCGGGACCATAGCTATTGCCGGATTGATCTTGCTGTTGTCCCGATCCGCCCGGGCCGCAGCCGGGCTGTCCCGGTGGTTCGTTGACGCACGGTCCTTTCTGCCAAAAGGTGTTGGCCAAATAGGTCCGCGCGATGCCTTTCTCGAGCGGCGGCGACGACGGCGCGCTCGAAGGCGCCGGGCTCGGCGTCGCCGTGGGCAAGGGCGACGGCGTGTAGGTGCCGACCACGACCGTGAAGCCGCTCGCGGCCAAGCGCGGCACCAACTCACGGCGGAGATGGAACGCTTCGTTGGTGAGGTTCACGACGGCGAGCGCGTTACCGCCCTCAACACCCGGATAACCCAGCGCGACGTTGACGTCCTTCGGTGCATACGCGCCCAAACCGGGCACGCGAACGTGCGAGATCGGTATGCTGCGCACTTCGAATTTGCGCATCGGCACTGCAGGTCCTGAGGTGCGCAGGTCGACGGGACCGTTCGCGCCCAGATCGTCGTAGAGATAGCGCTGAATCGTATGCGTCGCCGGATCGAAGCGATACGCCCAGAAATGCGGCGCGCCTTGCGTATCGCGCGTAAAGAAGTCGAGTTCGCGACATTCGCCGTCGGCGGCGCACGATGGATTGCCCAGCACGTCCGTCGCCGGTTCGAACAGCGCGGCGGCACCGTGCGACTCCGCATCGAGGCGTTCGACGAAGTCGCTCATGACGGCCGAGGCCGCCGAACTGCTCGCCGCGGCCTGCGCGCCGTCCATCGTGAGCCGCACGACGCCTACCAGGGTGACCGCGACGGGAAGCGCGATCGCCAGCGCGAGCAAAATCTCGATCACCGAAAAACCGCGCTGCCCTTCGCGCACGGTGCCTCCTTTCCGGCGCACAGCAGCGCCACC
>PLFC01000083.1 GCA_003136655.1 Vulcanimicrobiota bacterium | reverse complement strand
CCGCGCCGTTCGGCCCGATCACGGCGCGCAGCTCGCCCGGCCGAACGGAGAAATCGATGTCGCTGTTGGCCGCGAAGTGTCCGAACTTCTTGCCCAAGCCTTTGGTTTGCAAAAGGAACTCGCTCATCGTACGTTCCGGCTCGCTTCGATGGTTTGGGGCGTAATGCGCAGCGCTCGTTGGAGCCAAGTGCGGCTTCGCGGCCCGAACGAGCCGAGTAATCCACCCGGCAAAAAGACGATCACCGCGACGAAGATCAAGCCCTCGATCAGGCGCCAGTAATCGATCTTGCCGCCGATCACGTTTTGCAAGTACATGATGAGCCCGGTGCCGACCAGCGGCCCGAATAGCGTCTTGACGCCGCCGACGACCGTGTAGATCACGAAATTGCCGCTCGTATCGACGGTGAGCGTGTCGACCGCCGTGGAGCCTTCATACAGGCCTTTGAGCGCTCCGGAGAGGCCGGTCAGCATGCCGGCGATGGTAAAGGCCGCGATCTTATAGCGGATCGGCGAAAAGCCCACGAAGGTGGAGCGCTCCTCGTTTTCGCGAATTGCCGCCAACACTTCGCCGAACTGCGAACGGGTCAAGGTGCGCACGAAGGCCAGCACCAGGAACGTCACGATCGCCGCGAAGAGATACCAGTAGTGCACGTCGTGCAGGTTTCCGAACGGGCCCAGGTCGAGCTCGGGAAACGTGCCGGTCAGGTCGATCGACGTGAATCCGAGCGGCAGCGGCGGCACGGTGATGCCCTGCAGGCCGTCGTCGCCTCGCGTCAGCGAGCGCCACTGGAAGACGATGAAGAAGAACATCTGCGCGAAGGCCAGCGTCAGCAGCGAGAAATAGATCCCGTACAGCCGCACGGTCAACATGCCCACCACGAGCGCCACCAGCGTGACGAAGGCCACCGCGAGAAACAGCGCGAGCCAGAAGTTCGGGAAGTGCGGGAAGAACGTCTGGATCGTGAGCAGCGCGACGTACGATCCGAGGCCGTAGAACATCGCCTGGCCGTACGAAAGCAATCCGGCGTAGCCCAGCAACAGGTTGAAGCCGATCGCGCCGATGCCCAGGATCAGGATCTCCGTGGCCAACCCGGGATAACCGTAGATCGGGTGGATGATGAATGGGAAGAGGATCAGTCCCAGTGCCGTGAGCGCGTAGAATCGGAGATCCTTCATCCGCGAATCACCTCGCTCTCGCCCAGCAAGCCCTGCGGCCTGACGAGCAACACGAGCGCCATGGCGACGTAGATGATGATGTCGCTGGCGGCCGGAGCGATCAGCGTGGTGATGCTCTGCAATTCGCCGACGATCAGGCCGCCGAGTATCGCGCCGCCGAAACTGCCCAAGCCGCCGATGACGATCACCACGAACGAGGGCACGAGAAACTCGAAGCCCTTACCGGGATCGACGCTGTAAATCGGGCTGGCCGCCGCGCCGACCAGACCGGCGACGGCCGCGCCGAGCACGAAGACGATCGTCGAGGCTTGGCGTACGTTGCCGCCGAGCAACTGAACCATCGTGCGGTCGCGGATGCCGGCGCGCACGATCAAGCCGTAATTCGTGCGCTCGATGAAGAACCACAACGCCGTGATGAGCACGACGATACCGAGTCCGAAGACCAGGCGGTAGGCCGGATACTGGACGAAGCCGAGGTTTATCGCGGTCTGCGTCCAGGCCGGAGTTTGGTAGCTCTGCGTCGTGCCGGAGAAGATGAGCCGTAACGCTTCCTCGACGATGATGGCCACCCCGAAGGTGACCAGAATCTGTGCGGTCGGCTCCTTCGTATAAAACCGGCGCAAGAGCGCGTAGTCGAAGATCAACGCAAAAATGGCGACCGCGATCGGGGCCGCAATGAGCCCCGGAATGAGGCCGACGCGGTTGCTGACTACGAGGCCTACGTATGCCCCGATGGTGTAAAACGCGCCGTGAGCAAAATTGACCAGGCGCAACATGCCGAACACGATCGTGAGGCCGAGTGCGATGCCCACGTACGTGAGACCTCGGATGAGGCCGTCGAGTAACTGGCCGGGCAGTTGCGAGAGGATGACGTCGATGGTGTTTCTCTCCGCGCGGTTGTGAGAAAGGACCGGCTCCCAGGGGGCCGGTCCTTGTAGGCTTGCTAGCGAGCGGCTAGTTTACGCCGACTCGATCTTGCACTTGCTGACCCCTTCCGGGATCGAGACCGAAGCGCCGTCGTGTACCTCGAGAACCTTGGCGTAGGCGAACTGCGAGAACTCGCCGGTTCGTGAAGCCTGCGGCACGCCCTCCATAACGAGGCAGCTATTGATGCCCTGATGGTCGAAGGCGCGCCACGACTCTTGTTCCTTGGTCGCCGTGAACTTGTGGCCTTCCATCTTCTCGATGAACTTCTTGGGGTCGAGGCTGCCCGCGCGCTCCACGCCCTCTTTCCACTGGTAAATGTCGACGTAGGCGCATTCTGCGCCGTTCGAAGGCGGGACGCCGTTCTTTTTGATGAAGGCTTCGACGAACTTCTTCGCGGCCGGATACTTCTCGGCGTGATACTTCCAGTAGAAGGGTGCGGTCGTAACCACGTTGTCGAAGTTGTCGCCGGTGCCCTTGGCCATGTATTCATCGGCCAGCGGCACGAGGATCTTGGTCGACTTGGTCAGGCCGAACTGCGCCGCCTGATTCAGTGCATTGACCATGTCTTTGCCGAACTCGATGATGACCAGCACGTCGGGCTTGGCCGCCTGCGCCTGGCTCAGCGCCGAACTGAAATCGGTCGTACCGAGTGGTAGCAGTACGTTCTTGATCGTCTTGGCGCCCTTGGGTTCGAGCACTTCGCCCAAGCTCTCGAAGTTGCTGTGACCCCACGAGTAGTCGGCCGTGATGTAGAACCAGCGGCCGGTTCCGTACTTGGACAGAAGAGTTCTGGCCATGGCGTGCGCCGACATGTACGCGTTGTTGTAGCGGCGGAAGGTGTGATAGTGGCAGTCGACGTCGGTCGGCTCGTTGCCGTGCGTCAGGGTCGCCATGAAGATGACTTTCTTCTCCTGGCACAGACCCGAGACGGCGATCGCCGTACCGGTGCTCGACCCGCCGGTGATCATGACCGCGCCGTCGCGCTCGATCATGCGCCGGGCGTTTTCGACCGCGACGGGCGGCTTGGTCTGGTCGTCACCCTCAGTGGCCTTGATTTGCATTCCCATCACGCCGCCCGAGGCATTGATCTCGTCGATGGCCAGGTGGTAGGCCCGGAGCTGGTCGAGACCCTGGTCCGAATACGGACCCGTCTGGGGGACGTTGAGACCGATGACCACTTCCTTCATCGGCGCGGCGATGACGTTGATACTGGCAAAGGTCGCCGCCGCCGCTGCGGCGCTGCCGGCGATGAACCGAGCGCGAGTAGGACTGCTGCCGGTGATGTTCACGGGGACTCCTTGTGCTCGAGCGAAGGGTTGCGTGGTATGTATGGCGTCGCGGCCCTCCCACGGAGTCCGCGGACATCGGCATGAAAAGATTTTCCGGTTATGGGCTTCGAGGGTTTTCCCTTTCATGGCGCCTCATTCCGGCTATGGTTAGCGGCGACTTAAAGGAACCCCGAAGCCCGGTCGGCCTGGGAGGTCCCGGCGGGCCCGAGGAAAGATAGGCTTCGCATGTCGTTTCCGCAACCCGGTCGCGTGCTTGCCGCATTGCTGTTGCTCGTCGCGCTCGTCGGGCTCTCCGCCGCGCCGTCGCTGGCGGCGGTGAACATGATCGCCGTTCGCGTCGACGCTCAACCGGGCGGAGGCGCGGCTATTTCGATCCAGTTTGCGGGCGCCTCCCCCACGTATCGGGCACTCGGCTTCGGCACCACCGAGGCCTCGGTGATCTTCGACGGCGCCACGGTCGGCCCGGGCGTCGCACCGTCGATCGCCGGCATTCCGCCGCTGCTGAGCGTTACGGTGCTCCAGACCGGCCCCGCGGTGAGCGTTTCGCTCCACCTCAATCAAGCCGGCGTGCAGGTTCGCATCCGCCGGGGCGGCCCATCGACGATCTTCGTCGACGTCGTGCAGCCGAATTATGAAAATCGCGCGGCCTTCACCCCGCCCCAGCCAGCCGGACCTCCGGCCGGCACGATCACCGAAGTCGTTCCTCTGAAGTATGCCGACATCAGTGAGGTCGCCGGACTCCTGGTTTCGGGTGCGAACGTCGCCTCGAACGATACCTTCAATCCGCAGCCCGCGAGCCTGGGCGCCAGCACCCTGGGCGGCACGTTCGGCGGCACCTTCGGCGGCGGCGGCGGCGTGCAGCCCCAACAGAATTTCAACTCGTTCGGCGGCGGATTCGGCCAAAATCAGAGCACCGCGCAGCGCCTCAACGAAACCGTGGCGGTCGACCGGCGGCTCAACGCCGTCATCTTGACGGCCACGCCGGAAGTGATCGCGCAATACAAGGCGCTGATCGAGAAGGTCGACGTGCCCGTCGAGAGCGTGATCCTCGAGACGCAGATCGTGGAACTCGACGATACCGCTTCGCGCAATGCGGGCATCGAATACTCGCCCAACGGCGGCGTGTTCGGCAGCACGACCTACGCGATCAGGAGCCTGAACACGGGTCAAGGCTCGATCAATCTCGCCGCCAACATCTACGCGCAGGTGATCAACGGTAACGGCCGGATCATCGCCAAGCCGCGCATTCTGGCGCAGAGCGGGCAGCAAGCCTCGATTCTGACCGGCGACGCCATCCCGGTCATCACCCAAGTCGTCGTCACCGGCTCGAGCGCGCTGACCTCGCAACAGGTCAACTACGTGAACGTCGGCGTGAGCTTGCAGATCCAGCCCCGCGTCAGCTCCGACGGCTACGTCACCTCGCACATTTTCTCCGAAGTCTCGAGCGTCACCGGAATGGTGCAGGGCGCGCCGCAGATCAGTCAGCGCCAAGCCTACACGACGGCCACCGTCAAAGACGGCGAAGCGTTCGTGATCGGCGGCCTGTTGCAAGACAACGAGATCAAGAGCCTCGAGAAAGTCCCGTTCATCGGGGATCTGCCGCTCATCGGTGCGTTCTTCCGCTACTACACCTCGACGCACTCGAAGACGAATCTGTACGTCGTCGTCACGCCGTACATCGTGCACCGCAGCCCCGTGGCGGGCGGCCCGGCGCCGGTGCCGACCATCCCGCCGGTGGTCACGCCGCATTAGTCTTCCGATTCCCGCTTTGCGCTCGAGCGCCGCGCTTGCCGTTGCGATCTCGCTCGTGACGGCATGCAGCGGCGCGAAAACGCCGATCATCGTGTTGCCCGCGAAGATCGATTCGTTCTGCACCGGCACGAACACCGCGCCGCGCGCGACGGGCCTGGCCGCGGTCATGACGTCGACCGACGACAAGCTCTTGCCGTTGCATCGCGATGCCGGCGCCATCGAGCGCGAGGTCCGGTCGGCAACCGGGGCGATCGGACACTGGAACGATCAACTCTTGGCGCTTCCCGTGACGGCGAAGGCGCTCGGGGAAAGCGACGGCTACGTGCGCGTCGACGCCCTCGCCGTGCCGGAGGCGAAGCCGGGCGCCGACAACCGCATCGTATATTTTCAGGTTCGCGATCACGGCGCGCCGCGCTGGATCGCGCTCACCGCGTACGACGTGCAGAACGTGTGCATCGCCGGACGGCCCCAGGCCTAGGAACTCACCGTACTCCGAGCGTTTAGGCGGAGCCCGGCCGGGAGCGTCCGGCGGCGAGCCGGCGCACGTCCTCGCCGATGAGCAGTTCGATGCCGAGCGCCACGATGAACGTGAAAATTTCGACCGGCACGAGTTCTGAATCGGGGTCGGGCAGCGCGGGCAGGATCAACACCGTGGCAGCCGCGACGAAGACGAGCCCGACGACCAGGCTCAGCAATCCGGCAAAGAGGGCACGCGGCTCGCGAGCCGCCGCGGCCACGTCGCGCAGAAGCGCGCGCGGCGAGCGGGTGCCGATGTTCCAAACGATCAGGGCCAAGGCCTCGAGCACGATGCAGCCTGCGAGCCGCAGGCAGGCGTCGGCGAAATTCAGCGCGATCCGTTTCCGGCGGCCGTCGCGTCGTCGGGCCAGGAGGCGATCTCGCCCAGCGCCGCGCTCTTGATGACCTTGAGTCCGAGGGTGGCGCACTTCATCCGTGCGGGGCTGATGCCGATGCCGACGTTCTCGAGCACGGTCTCGACGGGCAGGCGCGCGACTTCCTCGACCCGCAATCCTTTGATATCCTCCGAGAGCATCGAGGCCGAGGCCTGACTGATCGCGCAGCCCTTGCCCGAGAAGCGGACGTCCTTTACGACGCCGTCCTCGATCTGCAGTTCGAAGCGGATCCTGTCGCCGCAGAGGGGGTTGAGGTCTTCAGCCGACCGGTCGCAGCGTTCGAGTTCACCGAAGTTGCGCGGGTTGCGGTAGTGGTCGAGAATGTACTCTTTGTAGAAATCGTCCATCGGTCAGGCGAGCTTGAAGATCCGGGCTGCTTTGTGCAGCGCCTCGATCAAGATCTCGACGTCCTCTTCGGTGTTGTAAACATAGAAAGAGGCCCGCGCGGTTGCCGGCCAGCCCATCTTCGTCATCAGCGGCATCGTGCAATGATGCCCCGCCCGGACGCAGACGCCCTCCGTGTTGAGGATCGAGGCCAGGTCGTGCGCGTGCACGTCGCCGAGATTGAACGAGATCACGCCGCCCCGTTCGGCCGGATCCGGCGGCCCGTACAATTCGATGCCTAGCGGTTCGAGCGTGCGCAGACGTTCGAGAGCGTAGGCGGTCAGCTCGCGCTCGTGCGCGCGAACCCAGTCCATGCCCAGCGTCTTCAGGTAGTCGACGGCCGCACCGAGGGCGATCGCGTCGGCGATGTTGCTGGTACCCGCCTCGAACTTCCACGGGATCTCGTTGAAGCTGGCGGAGGTGTACTCGACCGAGCGGATCATATCGCCGCCGGTCAAAAACGGCGGCATCGCTTCGAGCAAAGCGCGCTTCCCGTACAGGAAACCGATGCCCGTGGGACCGCACATCTTGTGCCCGCTCGCCGCCAAGAAGTCGACGTCGAGCGCTTGGACGTCGACCGGCATGTGCGGCACCGACTGCGCCGCATCGATCAGCACCACGGCGCCGGCGGCATGCGCGGTGGGGATGATTCGCGCGAGCGGCGCGATGGTGCCCAGCGTATTGGACACATGCGAAATCGCGACCAGCTTCACGCCGCGCAGCTTCGCATCGAGATCGTCGAGCAGGTGGCGCCCCTGCGCGTCGACCTCGATGAAGCGCAACTCGGCGCCGGTCTTGGCCGCGAGCAATTGCCACGGTACCAGATTCGAATGATGTTCGAGTTGCGAGGTGAGGATCGCGTCGCCCGGGCGGAGGTTTTCGAGGCCCCAACTGAACGAGACCAGGTTGATCGCTTCGGTCGTGTTGCGCGTCCAGATGATCTCGGCCGGCTCGGCGGCATTGACGAAGTGCGCCAGCTTCTCTCGCGCGCCTTCGAACTCGGCGGTGGCGCGCTCGGCCAGTTCGTACACGCCGCGGTGGATGTTGGCGTTGTCGTGCGCGTAATAGTGCACGAGCGAGTCGATCACCGCTTGGGGTTTCTGCGAACTCGCCGCGGAGTCGAGATACGTCAGCCGTTTGCCCGTCGACGTGCGGTCGGCCAGGATCGGAAAGTCGCGCGCGACCTCGGCCGCGCGGCGGCCGGTGGCGGTTTCGAGGATCACGCGTCCACTCGCTCGCCGAAGCGTCCGGCCAACTGTTCGCGGAGCTGATCGCGCAAGGCTTCGCCGGGGAAACGCGACAGCGCGGGCTCGAAGAAACCGAGCGCGATCATGCGCTCGGCGTCGGCGCGCGCGATGCCGCGGCTCTGCGCGTAAAACAACTCTTCTTCGGAAATAGCGCCGACCGTCGCGCCGTGAAACGCTTTGACGTCGTTGGCGGCTATTTCGAGCGCCGGCACCGAATCGACATGTGCTTCCTTGGAGAGCAAGAGCGCGTCGTCGCGCAGCGAAGCGTCGGCGCCGTGCGCGTCGGGCAGAATGCGGATCGTGCCGACGTACCGGCCCTGGCCGCGCCCCGTGCCGGCGGTGCGCACCACGGTGTGCGACGTCGTGTCGGGTGCGACGTGGACGACCTCGCTCTCGACGTCGATGTGACGCTTGCCGTCGGCGAAGAAGAAGACGCTGAGTTCGGCGTTCGCGCCGCGGCCGTTGGCAAATACGCGCGTGCGGTCCACGGCGTAGTCCGCGCCGGATTCCGCCAGGGCAAAGGCCAGCGTTGCGCCCGCGCCAAGCGTCGCGCTGCGCGAGGCCACGCTCACCGCATCGTCGGGCAACGCCTGGTGGCTCACCACGCGCGCTTCCGCGCGCTCGCCCGCAACGATCTCGCCGATGCCGGCGACGAACGTTCCGCTCGCGCCTTCGACGCGCTCGACGATCGTCGCGGCGGCGCCGTGCTCGAGCACGATCAGCGTGTACGGAAACAGTCCGCCCGCAGGCGCGGTGTAGGTGATCGAAATCGGATCGTCGAGGCGCACGCCCGCCGGAACGAAGACGAACGCGCCGGCATTCTGGAAGGCGAGCGATAACGCCGCGAACTTATCGTCGCGGCCGTCGATGGCGCTACCGAGTGCGGCGGAGAATCGCGCCGCATGTTCGCTTGCGCCACGCTCGAAGCTCGTCGCGATCACACCGAGCGCGGCCGCGGCCGCGGGCAGGGCGATCTCGACGCACCCGTCACCGGCTGCCGCTGCGTCGACCGCTGCGAGGTCGACCTTCTCGAGGTCGCGTTTCCAGCCGCGGCTCGAGCGGATCGTGCGGCGCAGGGGCAATTCCTCGAAACGGGCCAACGCGTCGCGCCGGCTCTCGGCCGGCAACGCTCCGGGTCCGCGCCGTTCCAATAGCGCTTCTAAGGCCGCCTTGCCGACACCGAGCGCTTCGGGCGCGCGGGCGCTAAGCGATGCCACCCGCGACCTCTTCGCGGATCTTGTCGTATCCTGAGCGCTCGATCTCGTTGGCGAGCTCCGGGCCGCCCGAACGGACGATCCGGCCGTCCATCATGATGTGGACGCGGTCTGCGGTGATGTGCTGGAGGATGCGCGGGTAGTGCGTGATGATCAGAAAGCCCGTCTCGTGGCCCGCTTCACTTTCACGCAGGGCTTTGACGGCATTGCCGACCGAGCGCAACGCGTCGACGTCGAGGCCCGAATCGGTCTCGTCGAGGATCGCATACTTCGGCGCGAGCATGGCCATCTGCAGCATCTCGAGCCGCTTCTTTTCACCGCCGGAAAACCCGTCGTTGACGTAGCGGGAAAGAAAGGCCGGATCCATGTCGAGCACGTCGAGTTGCTCGAAGATCAGCTTGCGGAACTTCGCCGGCGTCAGGTCGCCGGGGCGGATCGCCTGGCGCGCGCTGCGGATGAAGTTGGCCACCGACACGCCCGGGATCGCGGCCGGGTACTGAAAGGACAAAAACAGCCCGGCCGCTGCGCGCTTGTCGGGCGCGAGGGCGAGCAAGTCTTGCCCGTCGAGACTGACCGAACCCGCGCTCACGGCGTAGTTCGGGTGCCCTGCCAAGGAGAAGGCCAGCGTCGATTTGCCGCTGCCGTTGGGGCCCATCAGGGCATGGACGCTTCCGGGCTCGACTTGGAGGTCGATGCCTTTGAGGATCTCATTGCCTTCGATGCCGGCCCGCAGGCCCTCGATATGAAGTCCGCGCTGTTCGCTCACCGTGAGATGTTACCGGGCCCGGGGGTAGAAAGTCAAGGAAAGTATGGACTATCTTCCTGTATCGTGCTAACGTCTGAAGCAGTCATGCAGGAGGCTCGCTTTTTCCAAAGCACGCGGGGCAAGATCGTGTCGGCTTTACGCCGGCGCCATGCGGCGTCGGCCGTCGATCTGGCCGGCGAGTTCGGCCTCTCCACGAACGCGGTGCGCCAGCAGTTGCTCGCCCTCGAGCGAGACGGGTACGTCGCCGAGCGGGCGGTTCGCCGCGGCCGGACCAAACCGACCCTGGAGTATTCCCTCACGGCAGGCGCGGAAGAACTCTTCCCGCAGCAATACGACCGGATGCTCAACGCGGTTTTGCGCGAGGTTCGCGAGACCCTAGGCGCGGAGGCTCTGTCGAGCGTCATCCAGGGAATCGGCAAGCGCGCCGCGGCAAAGGTTCGCGAGCGCGTCGGCGCCTCCGACACACAGGGTCGCGCGCACGAGGTGGCTACCTACCTGCGCGAGCAGGGTGTGGAGGCCGAAGTCATTCAAGTCGGCGGCGCGGTGGAATTGCGCGAGCACAACTGCCCCTACGCAAAGACCGTTTCCGAACATCCCGAGGTGTGCTCGATCATCCACACCGTGCTCCGCGAGACGGTGTCTGCGGAGAGCACGCAGGTCGAGTCGCTCGCAACCGGTGGCGATGCCTGCCGGTTCGAGATCAAAGCCAGCTAAGGTTCCAAGCCCATGAGGTCATCGAGCACGTGAATTTCGCCAAGTTTCAAGTTCTGGTCGAGCAGCGGACCGGTTTTCGCACCATGGATCGCCCGATGGCCAGCGGCGAGTATTTCAGCGACTCCTGCGGCGACATGTACACCTACTATCTGAAGGTCGGCCCCGGCGACGTCATAGAGGACGTGTCGTATTTCACGACGGGCTGCGGCTTCGGAACCGCGACGTGCAGCCTGCTCGTGGAGTTGGCGCAGGGCAAGACGATCGATGAAGCCTACGCGATCAGCGAAGCCGACATCGAAGCCCAACTCGACGGCTATCCCGAGAAGAAGAAAGACTATCCGGGCCGCTCGCTGGCCGCGCTGCGTGCCGCAATCGACGATTACCGCGCGAAGCGCACGGCAGGCTCGATCGGCGATGCTGATCTCGAAGCCGCGCGGGCCGAATCGCTTTCACGGCGCGAAGCTGCGCCGGCGCCTGCGCCTGCTCCGGCGAGCCAGGTTGCCGACGAAAAGATTCTGATCAAGCTGCACTGACGCCCAGGCGGCGGGGCGACGGCGGAATCCGGCGAACAGCGCGTGAATCCGTCCTCCGCCCTAGGAGTCAGCTTTGTCAGGAATTTTCCTTCTCCGTGCCGGCGCTGCAGCAGCGCTGGCCGCTTCGCTTGCGGCGTGCGGCGGCAGCTCCTCCACGCCGAGCACCGGAGGAGGCGGCGGTGGGGGAGGCGGCGGCAACGGACCGCTGCTCTCGAGGATCGTCGGCGTCGGCGACAGCCTGACGGCCGGAGAGCAGAGCGATGCGCTCCTCGGGGCCGACATTTCGCCCAACCCGCTGGGCTCGGAGTCGCCGTTTCCGTATGTGCCGAACACGCAGGGCCACGGATACTACGCGCTCCTGTGGTCGCAAGCCAACGGCGGCGCGAACCCGCTCACGGTTCCCGACTCGCCGCTGCCGCTGATGGCGCCGCCCGGTCTGGGCTCGATTCTGCTGCCGACCACGAGTGGCGGCCTCACCTCGATCGTCGCGCCGTGTCAAGGACCGGCGGCCGTCGCTACGACGTTTTCGACCGCGCTCTCGACGCGCATCAATCCGACGGTCAAGCCGCTCGACGTCGCGGTGCCCGGGCAGACGCTGCGCGAAGCGATCGTGATGAAAGCGCCGGTCGCCCCGTGTAACGGCGCCGGACTGCCGCCGCAGGAACTGCTGCTCAACGGCATCGTGCAGCCGGAGGACGTCAACCTCTGGCCCGTGCTCGCCAATTTCGGACAGGGCGTCACGCAACTCCAAGCGGCGGTGAGCCTGAAGCCCACGCTGGCGGTGGTTTGGCTCGGCTCGAACGACCTCTTGAAGTACGCCGATTCGAACGGCGCCTTCCCGCCCACCACCCAATCGCAGTTCCAGAGTGACACGATCAACGTCATAACGTCGCTGCAGCGCGCGGGTGCGAAGGTCGCGATCTCCAACTTGGTCGACGTGCTCGATGCGGCGCTGTACACCAAGGTGGGCAATTTGCCCGCAATCTTCACGGAAGCGCTCGCGCCGTACGGCGTTTCGCAAGCCGAAGCACAAGTGCTGGCGGCGCAGACTCAGGCCTATCTGCTCTCGACTTATGGTTTGGGCAACAATGCCTACCTGCTGCTTTCGGGTTCGGCGAAGATCGAGGGCGCGGTGATCTATGCGCTCGAGAACGGCATCCCCCTGCAACAGGCGTTGGCCGCGCAGTCGGCTCAGTTGATCGCCGGCGACTATTTCAGCGACGCCGTCGCAGCGCAGACGCAACTGAACAATAACGCCTATAACCAGGCCATTGCCAACGCGGCCAAGCAGACGGGTGCGGCTCTGGTCGACACGCACGCCCTCGTCGCTTCGATCGTGGCCAACGGCGGCTACTATCCGCTCCCCTCGAACCCGAAGTGCTGCTTCCTGTACTACGGTGGCGGGTTCTTCTCGCTCGACGGCATCCATCCGTCGGATACGGGCTACGCGCTGCTGGCCAACAACTGGATCGCCAAGATCAACTCCGCCTACGCGGCCAACATCGCACCGCTGAGCGCATCGCAGATAGCAGCAATAAACGCAGCCGACCTATACTCCCCTCATTGAGGGGAGGTCCAGATTTCCGCCGGGGCGTCGTCGCGGGGCGCCTCATGTACGTGAAGTACACATCGGCGCCCCGCTCCTCGCCCCGACGAAAATCTGAACCTCCTCGCGTTGGGGGTGGGCGGGTTGCTTTTTGGTCTACGCTTCCGCGGCTGCTTCGCAGCGCGGGCGCTAGTGGTGGCGGGCGGGGTTCTGTCGCGCGGCTGCTTCGCAGCGCGCGATTCGTT
>PLFC01000082.1 GCA_003136655.1 Vulcanimicrobiota bacterium | reverse complement strand
GGCGACATCATCGCCACGGGCACGCCCGACGGCGTCGGCTTCGCGCGCACGCCGCCCGAATTTCTGCGCGACGGCGACACGGTCGAGGTCGACATTTCCGGCATCGGCGTGTTGCGCAACGCGATCGCCGTCGGCGCGCCGGTGACGGCGCCCGCATAAGCAACGCCGCAAACGGCGAAGCACGCGTCGTCCTGCGCGGACTGCGCAAGCGCTTCGCCACCGGAACGGCCGCGCTCGACGGCATCGATCTCGACATCGCCGACGGCGAGTTCGTAGCGATCGTCGGGCCGAGCGGCTGCGGTAAGACGACGCTCTTGCGGATCGTGGCGGGGCTCGAAAGCGCGAGCGAGGGCAGCGTGCTCGTGCGCGCGGCAGACCGGCCCGGCGGCTTGGCCTCCGCGATCGTCTTCCAAGGCGCGTCGCTGTTTCCGTGGCTGCGGGTGCGCGACAACGTGACGGTCGCGCTCGACCGGCTCGGGCTCGATCGCGCCGAAGCGCGCCGCCGCGCCGACGAACAACTCGCGCGCGTGGGGCTCGAAGAGTTTGCCGGCGCGTTTCCGCACGAACTCTCCGGGGGCATGCAGCAACGCGTCGCGGTCGCGCGGGCCTTCGCGGTGGACCCGGAGATTCTGTTCCTCGACGAACCCTTCGGCGCGCTCGACGAGCAGACGCGCGTGGCGCTGGGCGCCGAACTCGCACGCATCTGGGAGAGTTCGCGCAAGACCGTGCTCTTCGTGACGCACGGCATCGAAGAGGCGCTCGCGCTCGCCGACCGGGTCGTCGTGCTCAGCGAACGGCCCGCGCGCATCGAGCGCATCGTCGAGGTGCCGTTTGCCCGCCCGCGAGACGTGGTCGCATTGCGCGCGCGGCCCGAGTTCGGCGCGCTCGCCGGCACGATTTGGGAAGCGCTGCGACCCACCTTGCGTGGGCGCTGAGGTGCGCCGGGCCAACGAGCCGGCGGCGGGCGTGGAACGCGCGCTGCGCGTGCTCTCGCCGCTCGCGCTCGTCGCATTGTGGGAGCTGGCGGTGCGCGTGCACCTGCTCGACGCGCGCTTCTTTCCCGCGCCCAGCGCCATCGCCGCGAACTTCGTCGACTTTGCGGCGAGCGGTGCCCTCGCCGCAAATCTCGGCATCACGCTCGAGCGCATCGCGGCGGGCCTCGCGCTCGGCGGCATTCCGGGCGTCGCGCTCGGCCTGCTGATCGGCGTCAATCGCTGGGCGCGCGCCTTCTTCGAGCCGCTGATCGCGCTGCTCTATCCGATTCCGAAGATCGCCTTGATTCCGCTCGTGCTCTTGATCTTCGGCCTGGGCGAAGCCGGCAAGTACGCGTTGATCGCGATCGGCGTGTTTTTCGTGATGGCCATCAACACCGAAGCCGGCGTGCGCCAAATCGCGCCCGAGTTGCTCGAAGCGGCGCGGGCCTTCCGCTTGCGCGCGGGCACGCTGTACGCCAAAGTGCTCTTGCCGGCCGCACTGCCCAACATCTTCGCGGGCCTGAAGCTCTCGATCGGCATCGCGATCGTGCTCGCGGTGGCCGCCGAACTCCGCGCCGCAAATTCGGGGCTCGGCTTCGTGATCTGGAATGCGTGGGAGACGTTGCAAGTCGAGCGCATGTACGCCGCGCTCGTCGTGGTGTCGCTTCTGGGTTACGGGCTTTCGCTCGCGGGCGACGCGCTCGAACGGGTCGCGCTGCCTTGGCGCGGCCGATAGTACTGCACTTCCTCTTCGGTCACGTCGCGTAAGAACTGCCACACCGGAAAGAGCATCAGCGCCAGGTCGTGCGGCCGAATCTCGTCGAGCGCCCGCACGAGCACGAAGGCATCGTCTCTCCACACGCAGAGCGGGATGCAGCCCGCGGCGGGAGGCGGTTTGACGGCCTCGTCGTGCCGCTGTTCGAAGATGCCATAGGGCCGGGAATCGATCTCGACGCGGCCGCGCGCGCCGCCGGCGGCGGCGAGTGCCGAAAGCACCGGCGACATCAGGCCCGCCGTGCCGTACGTATGGTCGATGCCGAAGTGGCGCGTGATCGACTCGGCAAAGGCCGCTTCCTGACACCGCATCACGATCGGTAGGGAAGCGTTGCGCGCACGCGCGCCGAGCGCGACCTCCAGGTTCATCGTGTCGCTATTGGTCAGAGCGATCAGCGCCTCGGCCTCCTCGATGTTGCAGAGGTCGAGCGTCGCGTCGCGCGACGCGTCGCCCGTGAGCAGGTCGAATTGGCGCTCGCGCGATCGCTCGACGATCTCCGCTCTGGGCTCGAGTTCGATCACCACCACCTGGCGCTCCAGCTTGAGCAGAAAATCGATGACCCGCGAACCCACGTTGCCCGCGCCGCAGACGATGACGTGCCCGCGCCTGCGCACTTGCCGCAAACCCTGCACCGCAATGAACTGCGCTTGCGCGAACTTCGAAGCCAAGATTGCCACGAAGATGCCGGAGATGGTTATCCCGGCGAGCATCAGCAGCATGGCGGCGACTTCGCCGAGCGGCCCGGCGCTGCGCGGCGTGATGTCGCCGTATCCGGTCGTGGTCATGGTACTGATCACGAAGTACATGGCGGTCAGCGGACTGACTTTGAGCAAGAACGCGAACAGCACCGACCCGAGTACGAAGACGGCGATCGCGACGACGAGCGCGGCGCGCGCGATCGGATCGAGTTGGCGAAAGACCCGATCGACCGCCCAGCTCGCATCGCGCCAACTCGTCCGTCGGCGCGACAGTGCCGAGATGCGTTGCGGCGGCGTCGAGGCGCGCACGCAGCCGAAGGTGACGAGGACGTCGCCTCGCTCCAGGCGCAGCTCGGCGGGCGGCGCGACCGTTGGTCCGGCCGCGAGGATCCGTTCGTCGAGCGCGCGTTCCGCCTGCGTCACGGTCATGCCGGCGACGCCGGCATCGGCCGCGGAGCGTCGCGCGAAACCGGCGAGCGGCCCGTCGATGTCGGGAAACTGCACCGCGTAGAAGCAATTGCCGTCGACCGCGGCGCCGGCGTAGGTGGCGGCGGCGTGCGAGGAAAGCGAGACGGCGGAGGTATCCTCGAGATTCTGCTCGATCTTGCGCCCGAGCGTTCTATTGTACTGCCGCAGCACTAAACGGATCGCGGGATTGAGGTCGCGTGCGCGCAGCGCGATTTGCAGATTGAGATGATCGTCGGAAGTGAGCGCGACGATCGAGCCTGCCTGCAATACCCCCGCACTGCGCAAGGACTCGTCGTCGTCGCCCGTGCGAACCACGAACGAAGCGCCGCAGCGCGCGACGCGCGCGGCCAACGCCGCGTCGTACGTCCAAAGCAGCGTGACCGTTCGCGACCGGACGCGGCTCAATTCCTCGCACACGCGCAGTGCGAGCGCGTCGCCGCCGACGATGATGACGTTGGGGACGGCGGCCGGCCCGGCGTCCCCGGTTGCGTCGATCACATCTTGGGCTTCTCGTTGCCCGCGGCGATGCCGAGATTCACTTCGTCGATGGCTTCCTTGGTGAGGCCGATCGCCTTATCGCGATGTCCCGCCTTGTCGGCTTCGGCCGCTTGCAGCGCGCTTTGCGCCTTGGTCAGCGCCGTGAGGGCGGGAGCGAGAAGACGACGGGTAAGGGCCTGCATTGTGCTAAGAGTCCTCCGCACGGAGAAAAAGTAACGCTGCGCCGCCCTGACGGCGGCGCAGCGTGTCGTTCTCTGGAGCGGCGGCGTTTCCTTAGCGGTGCTGGTTGGCGTAGCGGATGCCGAGGTGCGTGTTGCGGATTGCGTCGGCCACGTCGTCGAGCGCGCGCTGACGGTAGCCGCCCTTGTCGGCGCTGGCCGCGTTGAGTTCGTTGCGCGCGGTGTAGAGCGCGTTGAGCGCGTTTTGCATGCGCGGCTGGTAGGTCTGCGCCAAAGCCGGAACGTTGAAGATCGAACCGGCAACGAGGCCGGCCAGGAAGAGGGCGGGGGAGATCAGGCGACGAGAATCGATTCGCATCGGTGTTCCCTTCATGGAATGGCAAGTGCTGGGCGGCGCAAGGGCGCCGTCTGCGGAAAGGTTCTCAGCGTGAGCGAGCATTCCTTAGCGGTCCGAGTGCGCAACGCGTGAACGTGACCACGCATAGGCGCGGCTTCGTGCTCGGCGTGGGCGCGGCGCTCGCCGCGCGCAGCCCGTTCGCGGCGGCTCTGGCCGCGGGCCGGACGCTCGGCGCGGGCTTCGTGCCCTCCACCCTGTTCGCGCCGCTCTTCGTGGCCCAAGATCGCGGCTATCTGAGCGCGGCCGGCGCGGCGACGACGCTGACCCCGATCGTGGCCGGTCAAGACGCGCTGGCCCTGCTCGCCACCGGGCGGCTCGACTTCATCGCGGCCGGGCTCTCCGCGGCCTTTTTCAACGGCGTCGAGCGCGGTCTCGAGGTGCGGCTGGTCGCATCGACCGGCTATCAGCCGCGTACCGGGCACCCCTCGGCGTTGATGGTGCGGCGCGATCTCTACGACGGCGGCCTGCGTGCCGTGCGCGACCTGCGCGGCAAGAAGATCGCCTTCAACGGCGGCGCCGGCGCGACGTCGGCGTACTACGTCGCGCGCATCCTACGCACGGCCGGCCTGCATCTGCGCGACGTCGAGACGCTCAACATCAACGTGCCCGATCAGGGCGTCGCCTTCGAGCGCAAGGCGATCGACGCCGCGTTCACGTCCGCGCCCTCGACGCAAGCGTTCGCAGAGCAGAAGCTCGCGAGCATACTGGCCGGCCCACCCCCGGGCATCGCGGGCACGGGCATCTTCTTCGGACCCTCGCTGCTCGGCGATCCCAAGACCGCGGGCGCGTTGCTCGACGCCATCCGGCACGGCGCCGCCGACATCGCGGGCAAGGGCTATTTCGACGCGCGCAATCTGGCGACGTTCGCGCAATACACGCAGCAGCCGGTCGACGTGCTGCGCCGCAGCGGACGCTACGATTTCGCCAAAGACCTGCGCGTCGATCAAGCGACGCTGCTGGACATGCAACGCGAGTTCCTCGACCAAGGCATCCTGACGTACAAGACGCCCCTCGACGAGCGCCGCCTCGTCGCCCGCTTCTGAGGCGTCAAAGCAGCATGCACGCAGAGAAGGGTTACTGACATCGGCATCGTTTTGGCTCGGCTCGTCGCTTTGGCGCTCTGCGCGCTCGGCGTGGGCGCGATGGTTGCGCCGCGACCCTCGGCGCGTGGCTACGGCTTGCCCAGCAGCGACCCGACGGCGCTGACCTTCATCCGCGCGATGGGCGCGCGCGATCTCGTGCTGGGCCTCATCGTGGGCGCGCTGGCCAAGCCGGAGTCGCGCCCGGGCTTGAGCGCGACGATCGCGGCCACCACGCTGGTGGCGGCCGCCGACTTTTCGCTCGTCGCACAGAGTGAAACTCCGGAGGCGCGGACCGCGCTCAAAGTGCACGGCGCCGGAATCGCCGGTTTGCTCGTCCTCTGGGCGATCTTGCGCTCCGGACGGTAGACGCGAGCCCTTCCAGGACCGCCGCACGTGCGGGCGGTACGAGCCTCACAGCAGCCCACTCCCGCGATCTTGAGCTAGGAGCCCCCTTTCCATGGTCATCGGCGTCCCCGCAGAGACGGCGCCCAACGAACGTCGCGTCGCGCTCGTCCCCGAGACGGTGGCGCGGCTGACGAAAGCCGGCCTCCAGATCCACGTCCAGCGCGGCGCGGGGTTGCCCGCGGCCTTCCTCGACGCCGCCTACGAAGAGGCGGGCGCGGTGCTCGTGCCCGACGCCGCCGCGCTCTACGCCGGCGCCGACTTCATCGTCAAGGTGCAGCGCCCCAACGATGCCGAGTTGGAATTGCTCGAGCCGGGGCAGACGCTGTTGGCCTTTCTCTCGCCGCTCGGCGATCCGGGCTACGTCGAGAAGCTCAAGGCGCGCAATCTGACCGCGCTCTCGATGGATGCGATTCCGCGCATCACGCGCGCGCAGAGCATGGACGCGCTCTCCTCGCAAGCGAACATCGCCGGATACAAGGCCGTGTTGATCGCGGCGGACCTGTTGCCGCGTTTCTTCCCGATGCTGACCACCGCCGCAGGCACGATCCCGCCCGCGAAGGTGCTGATCCTGGGCGTCGGCGTCGCAGGCTTACAGGCGATCGCGACGGCCCGGCGCTTGGGCGCGGTGGTCACCGGCTTCGATACGCGCGCCGTCGTGAAAGAACAGGTCCAGAGCTTGGGCGCGAGCTTCCTCGAACTCGACCTCGGCGTCGACGGCGAAGGCGCGGGCGGCTACGCCAAGGCGCTCACTCCCGAACAAGAAGAGAAGCAGCGCGGCTTATTGGCCGAGAAGATCGCGGGCTTCGACGTGGTCGTCTCGACGGCTGCCGTGCCCGGCAGACGCGCGCCGTTGCTGATCAACGCCGCGGCGGTGCACGGCATGAAGCCGGGCTCGGTGATCGTCGACCTCGCAGCGGAAACGGGCGGCAACTGCGAGTTGACCAAAGCCGGCGAAGTGGTCGTGGAGAACGGCGTCTCGATCGTCGGCACGACCAACTTGCCTTCGACGATGCCTTACCACGCGAGCCAACTCTATTCGCGCAACGTCTACACGCTGTTGCAACTGCTCGTCAAGGACGGCGCCTTGAACCTCGACATGAACGACGAGATCGTCAAAGGCACGACGTTGACCAAGGACGGCGCGATCGTGCATCAACCCACCCTCGCAGCCCTCTCCGGGAGCAACGCGTGAACGCCCATCTCCTTTCGGAACTGACCGTCTTCGTGTTGGCGGTGTTCGTCGGCTTCGAGGTGATCTCGAAGGTGCCGACCACCTTGCACACGCCCTTGATGTCGGCCACGAACGCGATCCACGGCATCGTGCTCGTCGGTGCGTTGCTCGTGGCGATCGTGGCCGAACCGAAGCTCGGTCCGGTGCTTTCGGTGATCGTCGTCTTCCTGGCATCGCTCAACGTCTTCGGGGGTTACGTCGTGACGCAGCGCATGCTCGCCATGTTCAAACCGCGCGCGACGCCCGCACCGGGCGACGGGAGCAAGCGCTGATGCCCGACGCGGTTTCGAGCCAGCAACTCGCGATCGACTTCGCCTATCTCGTGACCGGGGTCTGCTTCATTCTGGGCTTGCGCTATCTGAGCAACCCGAAGACGGCGCGCCTGGGGAACACGATCTCGATGGCGGGCATGGCGATCGCGCTGATCGCCACGGGCTTCAACCTCGACTTTACGGCCGCGTGGTGGATCTTGCTCGTCGGCGCGGGCGTGGGCGCGGCGGTCGGCATCTACTCCGCACGCGCGGTGAAGATGACCGCGATGCCGCAGATGGTCGCGCTCTTCAACGGCGCAGGCGGCGGCGCCGCGGCGATGGTCGCAACGGCCGAATATCTCGGCGCGCTCGACGATCCGTCGCGGCTCACCTGGGACTTCACGCTGGCCACGGTGCTCTCGAGCGTGATCGGCGCGATCAGCTTCACCGGCAGCATCGTCGCGTTCTTGAAACTTCAGGAGTTGATGACCGGCCGTCCGATCACGTATCCGGGCCAGCAAGTCGTCAACGCGCTGATCGCGCTCGCGATCGTCGTCGGCGCGGGCCTGGTGATCGCCAACTACGACGCGCTGCCCGCGTACTTCGTGGCGCTCGGCGCGGCGGCGCTCCTCGGCGTGCTCTTCGTGCTGCCGATCGGCGGCGCCGACATGCCGGTCATCATCTCGCTGCTCAATTCGTTCACCGGACTCGCGGCGGCCATGACCGGCTTCGTGCTGGGCAACAACGTCTTGATCATCAGCGGCGCGCTCGTCGGCGCGTCGGGCACGCTGCTGACCACGCTGATGGGCAAAGCCATGAACCGCTCCATCACCAACGTGCTCTTCGGCGCCTTCGGCAGCGTGCAATCGAGCACCGCGGGCGAAGGCGGCACGGGCGGCAGCGGCACCGTGCGCGAGGCCACCGTCGACGACGTCGCCACGATGCTCGCCTACGCGAAGCAAGTGGTGGTGGTGCCGGGCTACGGCATGGCCGTGGCGCAGGCGCAGCACAGCGTGCGCGAACTCGCCGATCAGTTGGAGAAGCACGGCGTGACGGTCAAGTACGCGATCCACC
The DNA here is from genome assembly GCA_003136655.1 of Vulcanimicrobiota bacterium. Taxonomy (GTDB): domain Bacteria; phylum Vulcanimicrobiota; class Vulcanimicrobiia; order Vulcanimicrobiales; family Vulcanimicrobiaceae; genus Hesperobacter; species Hesperobacter lustricola. The sequence continues at coordinate 35,053 of PLFC01000082.1, read as the reverse complement.
CGGTCGCGGGCCGCATGCCGGGTCACATGAACGTGCTCCTCGCCGAAGCCAACGTCCCGTATCCCGCGCTGTACGACATGGAAGACATCAATCCCGAATTCCCGCGCACCGACGTGGCGCTGATCATCGGCGCCAACGACGTGACCAATCCCGCCGCGCGCAACGTGCCTTCGAGCCCGATCTACGGCATGCCCATCCTCGACGTCGACAAGTCGCACAACGTCGTCGTGCTCAAGCGCTCGATGAAGCCCGGCTTCGCGGGCATCGACAACCCGCTCTACGAGCTGCCCAACACGATGATGCTCTTCGGCGACGCCAAATCGTCGATCGACAAGCTCGTCGGCGCGGTCAAGGCGCTGTAGCGCAACTATCGGTCAGCGGCCGGATACCGTTGGGGCCTCGCGCGCAAACGAACGCTGCTCGACACCGAGCGCGCGCCGAAGCCGCTATGAGCCCGAGGCACCGCCGCTCGCCGTCCAGAGCCTGCGACGCAGGATCTCGCCCGCAACCGCATCGCCCACGAAGGTCGCGCCCTGCGGCGAGAGGTGGATGTCGCGCATGTTGTAGAGCGGCACGCGGCTCGCCGACGCCTCGAACTCTTCCATCGGTTGTTGCAACGCGAACACCGGCACGCCGATCGCAGAAAACTGCTTGACGACCTGGTGCGCGCGATCGTTGTCCTGTTCGAAGGCCAGCGCGGTCACCTGGCCGTCGTTGAACGCTCCGATCTCCGGAACTTCGTTGAGCGACACCGCGCGCGCGGGCGGAATCAGCACGACGAGCAGGCGCGTTCCGCGCTTGGCGAGATCGCTTTGTAGAACGCGTAAGCGTTGCGCGGCGACCTTCTGCCAATCGCCGCCGCCCGAGGCGCCCCACTCGTGGGTGAGCGTGATGTCGTCGATCAGGAGCACGACGAGATCTGTCTGGCCGTCGCCGAGATTTTCGTGCACGAAGCTCAACTGCTGCGAGATGGAAGTGCCGTCGAGCCGCACGGTGCTCACGTACGGCGCGCGGCCGACCGTCGAGCGCGCGGCTTTGAGCCCCGCTTCGATCCGGCCGGCGATCGACTCGGGCCAGAGCACGCCCCAAAAATCGAACGAGTCGCCGACGACCGCAACGCGATACGTGTCCTTCGGCCCGCTCAGACCTGCGAGGTCGGGCCCGACCGGTCCGCGCGGGTCGACGCCGGCGATCGTGCGCACGCGACGGTTGCCCGCGTCGGTGAAGATCAGCGTGCCGTCGGCCATGCGCGCGATGCCGAGCGGAATATTGACGCGCGACGCGGGCGTGAAGCCGTCGGCGAATCCGCCGACCGCGCCGTCGCCTTCGCGCGAACGCCCGGCGATGATGCGCGAGGTGATGTAATTGCTATAGGGCCCATCCTTGAAGCGTACGAAGCGTACCACGTCGTGCAGCACGTCGGTCACCGCGACGGCGTGCGGCCCGAGCAGCGCAACGCCGTAGAAACTGCCCGCGGCGTTGAGGCCGTCTTCGACCGGTTCGATGGGATCGCCGGCGGCGATCGTCTGCAGTCCGCCGTTCGCGGACCAGAGATGCAGTGCGCCGTCCTCGGTATAGGCGATGGTCAGCCCGCGCCCCGCTCCCTTGACGTCGATGGCGAGCACGCGACCCCGTCTGGCGGGGAGAAACTTCAGCGTGCTAACGGCGCCCTTCGGTGTGATGCGCCGTACGCCGTTGCCGAAGTCGGCCACGTACAAGTTGCCGTCGGCGTCGAAGGCCAGGCCTTGCGGCGAGAGAAACGACGCATCCCCGCGGTCGCCGTCGCGGCTGCCCGGCGTGTCGGAGCCCGCGAAGGTCGTCACATAGCCGTTTTGCAGTTTGCGTATGCAATGATTGCCGGTGTCGGCGATGAAGAGGCTGCCGTCTTTGGCCAGCGCCAAGCCGGTGGGCCAGATGAAGCTCGCGCCCATCGCCGGCCCGTCGAGATAACCACCGTGCCGGGCCTGTTCGGTGACGCCGAGCGGCGCGTTGCCGGCCACGAACGTGACCTTGCCGTTCTTCAAGCGCCGAATCGCCTGCGCGCCCGCGTCACTGACGTAGATCGTGCCGTCGGGTGCGACCGCAACGCCGTACGGAAAAAGAAACGCGGCAGCCGGATAGTCGCCGTCGTCGGCGCGCATGCGACCGTTGCCCGCCAGGGTCGCAACGAACGGTTCGGGCACGTTCGCGATGTCCCGCGAGGCGCTCGCATCGGGCGCCGGTGCGGCCCCATGCGAACACGCGGCGAGCGCCGCCGGCAGCAGCGCGAGAAGAAGCGCGCGCAGATTCGTCGTCATGGCAGCGCGTTCGGCGACCAGGGCTGCCAGCGCTCGATCTCCTCGGCGATGCGGTCGCCGACGAACGACGACCCCTGCGGCGAGAGGTGAATGTCGCGCATGTTGTAGAGCGAGATGCGACCCGCGGTCGCCTCGAACTTCTCCATGGAATCGAGGAGCACCAGCGCATGCACGCCGGCGCGCTGGTAGAAGTCGGCGATCTGTCGCGCCCGGTCGTTGTCCTGTTCGAACGAGACTGCGGTGACCTGGCCGTCGTTGAACGCCCCGATCTCGGGCACTTCGTTCAGCGATACCGAACGCGCAGCCGGAATCACGACGATCATGAAGTGCGTGCCGCGTTGGTCGAGGCTGCGTTGCAGCGCCAACAATCGTCCCGGCGTCACGGTCCGCCAGCGTCCGTTTCTCAGATCCTGGCGATTCATCTCGTGGGCCTGCGTGATGTCGTCGATGAGCATGACGACCAAGTCGGTTTGCCCGTCGCCCAGGTGCTCGCTGATGAAACTCGCCTGACCGGAAATGGGCACGCCGTCGAGCCGGACGGTGCTGACGAAGATCGGTTTGCCGGCGGCGTTGGCGGCCTTGAGCGCCGTTTCGATGCGGCCCGCGATCGATTCTTGCCAAAGCACGTTGGCAAAGGTGAAAGAGTCACCGATTACGGTGATGCGATAGGCGTCCTTAGGTCCGTATAACCCTTTGAGGTCGGGACCGACCGGACCGCGCGGATCGACGTTGGAGATCGTCCGAACGCGACGATTGCCGGCGTCGGTGAACACCAAATTGCCGTCGGGCATGCGCGCGATGCCCAAGGGAATGTCGACCAGCGATGCCGGCGGCGGCCCGTCGGCGTAGCCGCCGGGAGCCCCGTTGCCCTCACGTGCGGCGCCCGCGATGATGCGCGAATTGGGCCAAGTCGTAAACGGCTTACTGCCGAACCGGATAAAGCGCACGACGTTGTGCAGCACGTCGGTGACGGCGACGGCCTTTGGGCCTAAAATAGTAACGCCGTAGAAGCTGCCCGCCGCGTGCAGATCGTCTTCGACCGGTTCGATCTTCGCGCTTGCGAGAACGACTTGCGCGCCGGCCGGCGTCCACAGGTGCAGCGCGTCGTCCTCCGTATACGCAATCTGCAGCGTCGGGCCCGCGCCCTTCGCGTCGATCCCGAGCACGCGGCCTTGCTTGGTCCGAAGCTGCTTGAGCGTGCTGACCACGCCCGCGGGCGTAATCCGGCGAATGCCGTTACCGAAGTCGGCCACGTAGAGGTTGCCGTCGTCGTCGAGGGCCAGCCCTTGCGGCAAAGCAAAGCGCGCCTCGAGCCGTTCGCCGTCGGCGTTGCCCGGCGTGCGCGCGCCTGCGTACGTCGTCACGACGCCGTTCTGCAGGCGGCGGATGCAATGATTGCCCGTGTCGGCGATAAAGAGGCTGCCGTCCTTCGCGAGCGCGAGGCCGGTGGGCCACACGAACCTTGCGGCCATCGCCGGGCCGTCGACGTATCCGCCCTTACGCGCCTGCGGCGTAACACCCAAAGGCGCGTTGCCGGCGACGAAGGTCACCTTGCCGTCGGCGATGCGTCGAATCGCTTGCGCGCCGGCGTCGCTGACGTAGACGCTGCCGTCCGGCGCAACGGCCACACCGTAGGGAAACAGAAATGCAGCGCCGAGAGCGTCGCCGTCGTCGGCGCGCATGCGACCGTTGCCGGCGAGCGTGGCGACGATTGGCTCCGGCACGTCGCTCACCCCGGGCGAATCCGCCGGGTTGGGCGCGCTCGACGTGTGCGAACAGGCCGTCAGTAACGACAGAAGGAGCGCGGGAGCTAGATTTTTGATCGACGGGCCTCCAAGGGTCGCACTCAGCCGGAGGGCGATTCGGCAGGCGGCACTAGATACTCTTCTCGCCGATGATGTAGCGCGCCAGGAGCTGCGCGATGTAGGCCGAGCCGCGGGGCGACATGTGGCTATCGCCGGTACCGAAGAGCACGGCCGGGTCTCGTTCGCGCTCGGCACGTTGGAAATCGGGATAGGTGTCGACTTCAAAAACCGGCAGGGCTGCGACCGACTCGATCATGGGCCGGGTGGCCAGCGTGTAACTGTCGCTCAGATCGACGGGCAAGTCCACCTTGCCCGCGCCCTCTTCGCGCTCCCAATAGTTTTCCGACGACGACACGTCGTCGGCTGCGTTATTCCACAAGAGGACCAACTTGATGCCGGACTTGGCCAACTTCTGCTTCAGCGCGGCGATGTTGTCGTGAAATTTCTCGATTGCCGCCGCATTCGAAGGCGGATTGCTGTTGGGGAAAAGCGAGCGCGCTTCCGAGAGATTTACGTTGACGACGACCAGATCGACGTGTCCTTGTAGATAGTTGTCGAGATAGTCTTCCATCTGCCCCAGGCTCGCCGCGTCCATGCGCACGGTGTGGCAGCGCACCGGTTTGGCGAAGCGATGCGCGGCATCGAGTTCGGATTCGAGGCGCCCGCAGATCGAGTCGTCGCCGAGAGCGTCCCAGAAGACCCACGAGGCGCCGATGTACAGGATCTGATAGTGCGAGGTATCGTAGGGCGTGGTGTCGGCAAAGCCCGACTCCGGCACGCGGAAGTGGGGCAGCGACACTTCGCGGATGCGCCGGTTGCCGGCATCGGCGATGTACGCGTTGCCGTTCGCTTCGGCGATGCCGCGCGGCACGAAGAAGCGCGCCGACGTTCGGCTGCCGTTGGCATAGCCCGCATTGTCGATGTTGCGCTCGGCCTCGCCGCCGGCGATCGTTTGCGTGTACACGGTCGTGGCGAACGGTTCGACCGGCAGGCGCAGATAGCGGATGTTGCTCGCCTTGATGTCGGTGAAGAGAAACTCGCGATGGTCGAGCGCGACGAGCTGATTGACGTTGCCGAAGATACGGTCGCCCTCGGCTCCGGTCGTCGTGCCGATCACCTGGTCTTGGTGCGTCAGCAGATGCATGATGTCGATCTCGCGCGGGGTCGAGACGACGAGCGTGGGGTCCGCGGGTTCGCCGCCGATGGTCAGGCCCCACGCTTCCTGAGCGCCGCTCGATCTGAATTTGAGCGTCGAGACCGCACCGGCGGGCGTAACGACGCGAACGCCGACGCCGTAATCGGCGACGTAGAGCACGCCCGCGCGGTCGAAAACGAGCGCGCGCGGATCCTTGAAGCGAGCCACGGCCTGCGCACCATCCGCGGTTCCGCGCTCGTCGCACTTTCCCACGAACGTGGAAACGACGCCGTGGTCGAGTTTGCGGATGCACGCGTTGAGACGTTCGGAGATATACAGCGAACCGCCGGGACCGATGGCCAAGCCGTTGGGACGGCTGAACTTGGCCGAGAGCGCGCTGCCGTTGGCGAAGCCGCCCTTTACCGAGAGGCCGTCGGGCGCGAGCGCGCCGGAGCCCGCGATCGTCGTGACCGAGCCGTCGGGGCGTACTTCACGAATGCGCTGCGCGGCCTCGTCGGCCACGTAGAGCGTGCCGTCGGCGGCCCGCACGATGGCGGTCGGCAAGAGAAACGTGGCGCTCAGCGCCGGCCCGTCGGTAAAGCCCGGACGCCCCGAACCCGCGATGGTGCGAACTTGTTGATCGCTCGCCACCGCCGCAGTCGCCGGCGGCCCGGACGAGGCACACGCGGAGAAAACCAAAACCGCGCACAACCCGCGCGCAGCGAACCCGGAAACCGCACTCATGCTCGCTGGTTTGCCGTCGCGCGGCCGATACACCTCGCGGCGTGGCCGTGCGACCGCCCGCGTCTCACACCAGCGAAAAACGCAGTTCGCCGACCCCGGAGATGACCGTGCGAATGCGATCGCCGGGCTTGAGCCACACCTGCTTCTCCTTAGGATAGCCCAAGATCACGCCGCTCGGCGTGCCCGTGAAGATCACGTCGCCGGGCTCCAGCGTGATGAAACTCGACGTATAACTGACGATGTGCGCGCACGAGAAGATCATCTGCGAGGTGTTCATGTCTTGCCGCGGCGTCGTCTCGTCGTTGACGAAGGTTTGGATTTGCAGCGACTGTGGATCGGGAACGCGCTCCGCGCCGACGAGCCACGGGCCGAGCGGCGCGAACTCATCGGGCGTCTTTCCCGACATCCACTGCGAAACGCGCAACTGCGCGTCGCGCGCGCTGAAGTCGTGGCCCGCGGCATACCCGAAGACGTACGCGAGCGCTTCGCTCTCGGGCACGTTGCGCGCCCGCTTGCCGACGATCATCACCAACTCGGACTCGTAATCGAAATTCTTGAAGGGCAGCGAAGAGACGTCGATCGTGCCGTTGTGGCGGTTGAGCGAGGTATTGTACTTGTTGAACAGATCCGGAAACGGCGGCAATTTCTCACCGGTCTCGGCCAGGTGCGCGCGATAATTCAGGCCGACGCAGACGATCTTGGGTGGACGCGAGACCAGCGGCCCGTATTCGACCGCGTTCTCGGCGCGCACCGCCGAGGCGGGCGCGTGCAGCGCGATGCGCGCCAAGACGCTCACGTCGCCGCGGCCGGCGACGACGTCGTCGACCGTTTGCGGCACGCCGGCCAGTCCGAGCGCCGCCGCGGCTCGACCCACGTCGATTATGCCGCGCGACGTGCGCAGTCCCAAGTGATCGCGCGCGCCGTCGCGCAGGGTGGTGTAGGTCAGGCTGCGCGGCGCCTCGCCGGCCTCGGCCGCGGTGGGTGCGGATGCTGTCGCCGCCACCGTCGCGGCGGCCGTGCCGGCGAGGAAGGCGCTGCGTGAAGGTGTCACGCTCGACGAGTTTGGCAGCGGGTGACCAATCTCCGTCGGCCGAAAAGCGCGCGTCACCGTGTTCGGCCCCCTTTCGCGCTTGCCGTTTCTCCTCGCCGTGGCGCTGGTAGCCGCGGCGCTGGGCGATGCGTTCGTGGAGACGGTCTCCAACAGCGGGCTGGTCGGGGCGGGCTACGCCGACGACAACCATGCGAGCGTGCTCCCGGCGTTCTTGCTCGGCGTCATTGCCGCCCTAGAAGCGGCGCGGCGGCGCTGCTGCGCCCTGCTGCGTCGCGGCGAACGCCGCGCGGAAGCCGACCAGACCCTCGCCCTCATGCGCCGCTACCGCGACGTCTCTCCGCTGCGCGATCTTCCGCTCGTGTTGACGCTGCAATTCGCGCTGTTGTTCGTGATGGAAAGCGCCGAACAAGTGGCCTTCGGCGGCAAGCTGCTCGGCGGCACGGCGTGGCTCGGCGGCCCGATCGCCTTTAGCCTGATCGCGCACGCTACTTTGGGGGCAGGCTGCATGCTGCTGCTGCGCTGGTTCGTGCGCAGGGTTCCGGGCGCGGTCGCGACGTTCGTGCGCGACGCACTGGACTATCTCGCGTACGTTCTCATCGCCGCCGCGCGCAGCGCGTCGTGCATTCGCACCGCCCGTCGCGACGAACGGCCCCGGCACTGGGCTCAGGCGCCGCATTCCCGCCGCATCAGGGACCGCGCACCGCCGCTTCGCTCCTGCGCCTCGACCTAACCACAGGAACGGGAGCCGGGCGTACGCGCCCGGCGGAGGAGCACTCGACGTGAAACAGATGCGCGCCCTCGCGGCGCTGCTGATCGCGGCATGCATCGCCGTAGCCGTAATGGCCGCGGGCAATGCCGCCGAAGCCACGACCGGAATCGTCAGCGGAACGGTCGTCGACGCGCACGGCGTCACCGTTGCCGGCGCGCGCGTTGCGGCCGCGTCGCCCTCGGGCCGGTATGCCGCGGTCAGCGACGAACGCGGGCGTTTCACGCTCCTCGGCGTCACGCCCGACTCGTATACCGTCACGGTCGAAGCCGTCGGCTTCGAGCCGCTGGTCGAGTCCGGCGTGTTGGTCTTGCCGGGACAGAATGCGGTGCTCGCCGTTCGCCTCGCGGGCACGCTACGCACCGTGGGCACCGTGCAAGCCAAGAGCAGTGCGTTCACGCATGGCGCCACGAGCGACTCGTTTACGGTCAACGGCGATGCGGCGCGCGCACTCGCGCCGCCGGCGACGTCGTCGGGTTTGGGCAACTACGGCGCGGGAACGGTGCAAGGGTCGATCGCCTCGGTGCCCGGCGTCGATTTCGACGCGTTCGGCAACGCGATTCTGCGCGGCGGCAAGATCGACGATGCGGTTTTCACCTTCGATTCGGTGCCGGTGCCGCAAGGCTTGGTCGCGGAGCCGGGCGGCAACGTGGTCGGCGCGCAATTGCCGACCACGGGCATCGGTTCGACGACCGTCACGCTCGCGGGATACGAGACGCAGGGCGACAACGCGCTCGGGGGTGTGATCGATCAGATCCCGGCCGTCGGCACGAACCCCGGCAGCGTGCGCATCTCCCTCGCCGACGGTCTGGCGGGCGGCCTCTTTCAGACGAGCGATCTGGAAATTCTCGGCGCGTCACCCGATCTCAAGTGGCGCTACGCGCTCGCCGCGTACGCGGGCAGCGAGTACTTCGGTTACGGCGACGGGCGCACGTTCTATCCCTCGGAAGCGGGCACGTACGGCCTCGCGTTGCAGAGTCGCGGACAGTTTTCGATCACGGGCAACGTGCACGACCGGCTCTCGCCGAGCGACGACCTCTCGTTCGTCGCGCTCGCGGGCCAAGCGACGTACGATCAATACGGCTCGCCCTATGCGGGCGAAACGGTCGGCGCGTTCAACGGCCAAACGACGGTATATCCAGGCTCGACCAACCCGAATGCACCCGTCGATTACGCCTCGGGCGTGCGCGGCACGTACGACATTCTCAAACTCCAATGGCTGCATTCGGGCGCGCACTCGCTCTCGCGCGTGCAACTCTATCAGACGCAATTCGGCTCGCAGGCCGGCGGCCCGTTTTGGGACGAGAACGGCTTCCCCGACGGCAGCATTTCGCTGGCCTCGCAACAGGGCGGGCGCGAGGAAGGCCTGGGATACGACGGCGAGGACGTGCTCGGCGAGCGTCACCATCTGCGCTTCGGCGCGGAGTACCGGATCGACAATTCGTTCTTGAACGAGATCGTGCCGACCGCCGACGAGGTGATCGCGTCCAACCCCACGTTGTATTCGGCGCTCGCGTACGTGGGCGATACCTGGAGCGTCTCGCGCCGGCTCGACGTGACCGGCGCGGCGCGACTGACCAACACGCACATCGTGCCCAGCGACGGCTTCAGCTACAACGTCGGCGCGATCGATCCGCACGTCGCGAGTTCGTACGAGCTCGGCTCGAACTACACGTTGCGCGCGACCTTCGACCACAACACGGTAGCACCGAAGCCGCTCGAGGCCGACCGCACAGACTCGACCAACGTAACGCCGACGGGTTCGCCCGCGCCGTTCGTGCCGCTCGCGCCAGAGAAGGGCGACGACTTCACCTATTCCTTCGAAGGCGGCAGCCGCACCCAATTCCGCGCGACCTATTTCGCCGAATACGAAAACAACCGCATCGACGTGCTCCCGTACAATTTCCGCAGCGCGGTCGCGGGCGGCCTCAATCCCGACGGCGTGGGCGTGCCCACCAACATCGGCAAACTCCAGGCGCACGGCTTCGAACTCTGGCTCAAACGCGACGGCTTCACGCTCGACTCCAACCTGATTCGCGGCTCCTCGTCGAGTGCTTCGCAGTTCGCCTACAACGATCTCAACGCGCCGGCGGTCGCGGCGAACCATCTCTTCCCGCTGGGCTACGTGCCCGACTTCACGACGACGCTCTCGTACGAGGTGCCGCTGGCCGGCGGTCGCGTGCGCTTGACGCCGGCGGTGTCGTACGCTACCGGCTATCCCTACGGCAACGGCAAGATGGTCTACATCTTTAACCCTCAGACCAACAAACCGCAACTCGTGCCCAACGACAACTACGTCAACCCCGGGGAAAACTATTATTTCTTGCAGAATCCGTCGAATCCGTACAATCCCGTCAGTAACCCTTACATCGGAAACCTGGGCACGCCGGAGGGCAACGATCCGAACACGTTGCGCTCGCCGCCGCTGCTCCTCGTCAACGTGCATCTCGAGAGCGCGCTATCGCGGCGCGTCAGCGCATCGTTCGACGTGAACAACCTGTTCGGCAACGCCACGCCCAGCGCGTATCAGGTGAATCCGTATCTGATCGGGCCGCCCGGATATGCGGGCGGCAACCCGCTCTATGCGATCGCTTACCAGGCCGCGGGCGGCTACAACGCGCCGTACACCCTGGGTAACGGCGTGCCCACCAACGACGGCGTGCACCAAGCGGTGCCCTGGAGCTACGGCCGCGCGGGCTACGTGCCCCAGGGTTACCCCAATGCGCGCACGCTTCGGCTAAAATTTCAGTACAGAATGTGAGAGGCAAGCGAGGGGCGGCCGCAAATGCCCCCCCGGATGGCACGTAAGGCAGCCCCCGGCGCCTCGCGCCGCGGGCTGGGCGCATTCGTAGGCGGCCTGCTGATCCCGTACCGGGGTACGCTTGCGGTCGTGCTCGCGGCGATGCTCGTGGAGACCGCGGCGACGCTCGCGGGTCCGTGGCCGCTCAAAGTGATCCTAGACAACGTCGTCGGCCACCACCCGCTGCCCGCCTGGCTCGGGCGCACGTTCGGAACCACGCTCGGCCACGGCCGGACGGATATCGCGGTCGCGGCGGCGCTGGCCTTCGTCGGCATCGCGGCACTCGGAGCGCTGGCCGGTTACGTCGAAAACTATTACACCGAAAGCGTAGGGCAGTTCGTGGCGAGCGACCTGCGGCTCAAAGTCTTCGCACACTTGGAGCGACTCTCACTTTCCTATTACGACTCGCATCAGACGGGCAAGTTGCTCAGCACCCTGACGGATGACGTACTGACGATTCAAAACTTCGCGTCCTCCTCGACGCTGGGCATACTCGTCGACTTATTGACCATCGTCGGTATGGTCGGCATCATGTTTTGGCTCAACTTCGACTTCGCGTTGACCGCGATCGCCGTGACGCCGTTCCTGCTGCTCTTCGTCGCGCGCTTCAAGGGCGCGGTGAAGGCCGCCGTGCACGAGGTGCGCAACCGGCAGAGCGACATCGTGGCCGTGTTGCAAGAGGTTTTCGAGTCGATGCGTTCCGTGAAGGCCTTCGGCCGCCAAGACCTCGAGCAGCAGCGCTTGGCCGCCGCCGGAAAGGCGAGCGTCGAAGCGGCGCTCTCGGCGCGGCGCATCAAAGCGTTGCTCTCGCCCGTGATCGCGGTGGTGGTGGCGGCCTGCACGGCCTTCGTGCTCTGGCGCGGCGCCAACCTGATTCTCGCCGGCGCGATGACGGTCGGCGCGCTGACCGTGTTTCTGGCCTACCTGACTAAGTTTTTCAAGCCGGTGCAAGACCTCGCAAAGATGACCAACGCGATCGCGCAGACGACGGTGGGCGTCGAACGTATCCGGAGCCTGCTCGACGTCGACGCAATCATCGCGGAGCGGCCGGATGCGCTCGTGCCCACCAAGGTGCGCGGCGCGATCACCTTCGAGAACGTCGCCTTCGGCTACGATCCCGACGTGCCGGTGCTCAAGGACGTCTGCTTCTCGGTCGAGCCGGGACAACTCGTCGGCATCGTCGGCGCAACGGGCGGCGGCAAATCGACCATCATGAGCCTCCTGCCACGCTTCTACGACGCGGTCTCGGGTCGGGTGCTGCTCGACGGCGTCGACGTTCGCGACTACTCGCTCCAGGCGCTGCGCGATCAGATCGCCTTCGTGCTCCAGGATACGGTCTTGTTCCGCGGGTCGATTCGTGAAAACATCGCCTACGGCAAAGCCGATGCGACCGACGCCGAAATCGTGGCGGCCGCGAAGATCGCCAACGCGCACGACTTCATCATGGCGATGCCGCACGGTTACGACACGCCGGTCGGCGAGCGCGGCCTCACCCTTTCAGGCGGCCAGCGCCAGCGCATCGGCATCGCGCGGGCGATCGTGCGCGACGCGCCCATCCTGCTCCTGGACGAACCGACGGCGGCGCTGGACACCGAATCGGAGAAGCTGGTCATCGAGGCGACGGAGCGCCTCATGAAGGGACGCACGGTAATGACGATCGCGCACCGCCTGAGCACGATTCGCGACGCCGACAAAATCATCGTGATCAAGGACGGCGTGGTGTGCGAACAGGGCACGCACGAGGAATTGCTCGCCTTGGACGGCACATACGCGGAGTTGCATCGCATCCAATTCGAGAGCGCTGCCACCCCCGCCGCCGGCGCGCCGGCCTAGGAGCCATGCCCACGCGTTCGCTCATCGTGCTGCCCGACGACTCGCCGCGCGAGATTCTCGACGCGATCGGCCGGGCGCGGCACTCGCTGCGGGTTAAGATGTTCGTCTTCTCCGATCCGGACTTGCTCGAGGCCGTGATCGCCGCCAAGCGGCGCGGGCTCGCTGTGCGCGTGATGCTCAACCCGGCGCGGCGCGACGGCCGGGACGACAACGTTGCCGCACGCGCGGCTCTGCTCGCGGCCGGCGTGAACGTGCAGGACGCCAACCCGCGCTTCGATTTGACCCACGAGAAATCGATGGTCGTCGACGACACGGTCGCCTTCGTCAAATCGCTCAATTGGGAGACGAAAAACCTCACCGAGACGCGCGACTACGCGATCGTCACCGACCATCCGCGCGAGGTCGCCGAGATCGGTGCGTGTTTCGAGGCCGACTGGCATCGCCAAGATTTCACGCCCGGAGCGGATGCCGGCCTGGTGTGGTGTCCCGACAACGGACGCGCGCGCATCGGCGACTTCATCGACAACGCGCACAAGACGCTCTTCGTGCAGAACGAACGCTATCAAGACGCGCTCGTGATCGAACGCTTGGTGCGCGCCGCCGAACGCGGCGTGAAGGTGCACGTGATGGCGCGCGCGCCGCACACGCTCAAGGCCGACAAGTTGATCGAAGGCGTCGGCGGACTACGCATCCTCGACGACGTGGGCGTCAAAATCCACAAGCTCAAGCACCTAAAGCTGCACGGCAAGATGTTTCTGGCCGACGGCGTGGCGGGCGTGGTCGGCTCGATCAACCTCGCACCGGGCAGCTTCGACGGCAGGCGCGAGCTGGCGATCGAGGTGCGCGACGACGCGGTGGTCGAGCGGCTTCACGACGTGGCCCGCGCCGACTGGGCCAACTCGCACCCGCTCGACCTCTCCGATGCGGGACTGCTCGCCGACCTCAAGGACCGGCAAGACGTCGTCGAAGGGCTCCTGCCGAGCTCTTAGGACTCCGTAGGGTTGGCGGCCTCAGCGCACGGGCGTTACGTGACGCACGGCGCAGGCCACGAGCAAGACGATGCCCGCCGTCGTACACGTGCCGAGCGCGACCACCGAGGCTTCGAGGCCGAAAGCGCCGCCGGTCAGCGCGACCGGTCCGCTCAGCGTGCCGAGGATGAGGCCGGGCGCCGCCGAGCCCGAGACGGGCGTGCTGAAGATCGTGCCCTCGGCGAAATTCCAGCCCAGATGAATGCCGATCGGAAACCACAGGTTTCCGCTCAGCCAAAACGCGGCGCCCAGTAGGAGGCCGGCTTCAGCAGCGATCGCGGCCGAACTGAAGGGCGTGGCGTGCGGATTGGCCGCGTGCGCGAAGCCGAAAACGAGCGAGGTGATACCGATCGCAGCCCACGCGTTCCAGCCCGCGATCCAGCGAAAGAGATAGCCGCGGAAGAGCACTTCCTCGACGACCGCGGTCGCGAGCGCGCCCGCCGCAGCGGCGGCGAGGTCGACGGGCACCGGGGACGGGCCTTGCAGATGGTACGCGCCGAGCAGCGCGAGCGAGAACATGACGAGCGCGATCAGCGCGATGCCGCCGAGCACCCCGCCCGCGAACCAGGGCAGACCGGCGGGCGCGAGTTCGACGGGCAGGCGGCGTTCGAGATAACGCGTGTGCAGCCAGTACACCCCGCCCGCCCCGAGCGCCACGCAGAGCGCGACGACGAGCGGCGGCAGACCGTGCATGACGGTCTGCACGACGACGGCCACGATAACGACCGACACCGGACCGAGCGCCGCCGCGAAGAAACGCAGGACGCGTTCGCCCGCGCCGCTCGCGGCGACGCTCACGGCAGACGGTCGAGGGCTTTGAGCAGCAGCCGCGCTTTGGGCCCGTACGGCGGATACAAGAGCGACAGCGCGCTGCGCTTCGCCTGACGGAAGACCGCGCGCTCGTGCGAGAAGGCGCGGAACCCGAAGACCCCGTGGTAATTGCCCGCGCCGCTCTCGCCCACGCCGCCGAAAGGCAGATGCTCGTTGGCTAGCTGGATCACCACATCGTCGAGTGCGACGCCGCCCGACGACGTCGCCTCGACGATCGGTTCGGTTTCCGCCGACGGACCGAAGGCGTAAAGCGCCAGCGGTTTGGGCCGCAGGTTGACCTTGGCGATCGCGTCGTCGATCGAGCGGTAGGTCAACACCGGCAGCACCGGTCCGAAGATCTCCTCCGACATGATCGGCGCGTCGAAGCCCGCGCCGGTCACGATCGTCGGCGCGATGTAGCGACGCTCGCGATCGCGTTGGCCCCCGAGCACGATGCGCGCGCCGGCAGCCACGCTCGCATCGAGCAGGTTGACGATGCGCTCGAACGCGGCGTCGTCGACGATCCGGCACAGATCGGGATTGATGCTGCGCGCCGATTCGGTCTTGCCGTACATGCGCTCGACCGCGGCGATCGTTTCGGCCAGAAACCGCTCGGCCAGCATCTCGTGCACGAGCACGTAATCCGGCGCGACGCAGGTTTGGCCCGCGTTGATGAACTTGCCCCACGCGATGCGCTCGCCCGCAATCGCGGGATCGGCGTGTTCGGTTACGAATGCGGGCGATTTACCGCCGAGTTCGAGCGTGACGCTGGCCAGATGCTCGGCCGCGGCGCGCATCACGATCTTGCCCACGCGCGTGCTGCCGGTAAAGAAGATGTGATCGAAGGGAAAGGTCAGGAGCCGTTCGGCCGTGTCGATGTCGCCGCCGGCGAAGGCCACGTCTTCCGCCGCAAACGCCTCGTGCACGATCGTTTCGATCGCGGCCGCCGTGCGCGGCGTCTTCTCCGAGGGTCGCAGGATCACGCGATTCCCTGCGGCGAGCGCGGCGACCAGCGGCACGATGGCCAAATAAAACGGGTAGTTCCAGGGCGCCAAGATCAGCGCGACGCCCTTGGGCTCGTACCGCACCTCGCTGCGCGCGCCGGCGAGTTTGAGCGGGGTCGGCACCTTTTCGGGACGCGCCCAGGCCGAGAGCGAGCGCCGCGCGTAACGCAGTTCGGCGAGCGCCGGACCGATCTCGGTCAGTTCGGTTTCCTCGGGCGCTTTGCCGAAGTCGCCGGCGAGCGCCGCGACGATGTCCTTCCGGTGCTTGCGGATGGCGCGTTCGAGCGCGTCGAGCCGCGCGCGCCGGCCGGCGAGCGGCGGGTAGGGCTGAGCCCGGTAGCGCCTGCGCTGCGCTTCGAAGGCGGCGCGCAGTTCGTCGCTGGAAGGGTTGGCCATCGGCGCCGAGATCATCGGAGACTCCAGTCGTAGGCGTTCCACGTCGGTGAGAACGCGTTCGGTGCGAAGCCGTGCAAACGCTTGCGGTACGCGTAGACGTAGCTGGGATTGAACAAATAGATGATGGGCACGTCGTGCGCGACGATCCGGTCGATCGCGCGATAGGCCGCACGCCGCGCGTCGCGGCCGGTTGCGGCAATGGCCGCCGACTCCAAGCGCTCGACGCGCGGATCGCAGTAGCGCATGTAGTTCTTCGCGGCCGCCGAGCAACCGTAGAGAAAGCGATCGTCGGGATCGGCGCCCATCGACCAAGGCACGTAAGCCACATCGAAGGCGCCGCTCGCCAGCACGCCGGTTTGGGGCAGGAAGAGCTGCGCGTTCGAGATCGACTTGAGCGTGACGTCGACGCCGCGCTCTTCCAACTCGCGTTGCGCAACGGTCGCCACGCGCACGCCGGTCGTCGTTTCGGGAAACTGCACGTAGGTGAGTGCGAGGCTGCGGCCGTCCTTACGGCGCTTGCCGTCGGGGCCGCGCCGCCAGCCCGCCGCATCGAAGGCCGCATCGGCCGCGCGCGGATCGAAGGGCGGCTGCAGGATGCTCGCATCGTAAGCCCAGGAGAAACGTGGCCGGTCGGAATCGGCCACCGGATATTTGCCCAGCGTTATCTTGGCGCTGATGCCGCCGCGATCGAGCGATGCGGCGAGCGCCCGGCGCACGCGCGGATCGTCGAACGGCGGGTGCGTGGTATTGAGCGCAAGGCCCGCGATCAACGCGGTCGCAACGCTGGTGAAGGCGATGCCGTCGACGCCCGCGAGCACGGCCTGCTGCGACGGCGCGATCAGGTTGAAGTCGAGGCTGTCCGAACGCAAGAGCGTCAGATTGGTTTGCGGATCGGGCACGATCCCGATCTCGAGCCGCTCCACTTTGGGTCGCCCGCGCCAATAGAGCGGATTCGCGCGATAGGTCAGGCGGTCGCCGCGGCGCCACTCGACGAACGCGAAGGGCCCGTCGCCGACGCTCGGCGCCGCGCCGAAGGCCGCCCGGTCGAGCGGGCCCTGGTGCGCCAGCACGTGTTCGGGCAGCACGTACTGCGGCGAGGTGCCGTACGCGAAAAACGTCGCAACGGCGGGCGCCCAGGCTCGTTTGAGATGCACGCGCACGGTCAGTGGATCGGGCGCGGTCGCCGCATCGATCAGCTCGTAGCCCTCACGCGAGCCGACGGGATTGGCCGGATCGAGGATGGCGTGCAGCGTGAAGAGCACGTCGCGCGCGGTCAGGGGCACGCCGTCGCTCCAGCGCACGCCACGCCGGAGGTGGTAGACGATCGTCCGGCCGTCGGGCGAGATGCCGCCGTTGGCTGCGGTCGGGATCGTCGCCAGCAGTTCGGGCACGGGCCGGCCGCTCGGATCGAGGTCGAAGAACGGCTCGAAGACCAGGTGGGCCAACTGCTGCTCGACGTTGGCCGCGTCGGCGTGGGCGAACAGGGGATCGAGCGTGCCCGGGTCGGCCGCAACGTTAAAACGCAGGGGCGGCGGCCCCGCTGCCGGGGCGGGTCCGCGGAGGCCGAGCGCGAGGAGCAGGGCGATGAGGGCGAAAGCCGGGCGCACCGCCACCCCTTCGCACGGCCGCGGACGGCGCCCCCCGGACGGAACAAAGCTCGGCCGCCCGCCGGCAAATCCCCGGATTTTCTCCGTATTCATCTTGTAATCGCCGGATGAAATGGTATACTCTTTGGCATTCCAACGAACCGAAATTGCCCTGAGGGAGATGCCGGCGAATGTTTGCGCCACCCGAAATCGACGAACTCGATATCCGACTGCTCGACGCGCTGCAACGCAACGCGCGCTCGACCTATGCCGAGATGGCGGCGATCGTAGGCCTGGGTTCGTCGGCGGTTCACGAACGCGTCAAGCGCCTCGAACAGCGTGGTTACGTCAAAGGCTACGGCGCCCGTCTCGACGCGCAGCGCCTCGGCATCGAATTGGTCGCATTCGTCAGCGTCTACACGCAGTACGACGTGCAGTACGACGCGTTCCACAGCACGATCGCGGCTTTGCCCGAAGTGAGCGAAGTCTACAGCGTCGCGGGCGAGGAATCGTTTCTCTTGAAAGTCTCGACGCGCTCGACCGCGCACCTCGACGATTTTCTCACGCGCTTGAAGTCGATCGCCGGCATCGCGCGGAGCAAGACGACGATCGTGCTTTCGACGCCGTTCGAACGCAACGGCATCGCGCTCGACGAACTCGTCGGCGAGCGCGCGCCCGCCCTGCGCGCCGTCGGCGCGCGATGACGGTCGTGGACGCTCCGGCCAAACCTTGCCGTTTGGGCACGCATCGCGTGCTCGAGCCCGCGGGCGCCTTGCCGCAGGCGGCCTGGAAGCTCGACGCCACGGCGATTGCCTACGCAAACGAAATTCTCTGCGACGTCGACGCGCTCAACGTCGACTCGGCATCGTTCCACCAAATCGCCGCGGCGTGCGAGCACGACGAGCGGCGCGTCGCCGCGCACGTCGAGAGCATCGTGCGCGAGCGCGGCAAGCAGCACAATCCCGTCACCGGCAGCGGCGGCATGTTCGTGGGGCGCGTGCGCGCCATCGGCGCGGCCATACGCGAACGCAGCGAACTGCGCGAAGGCGACCGCATCGCGTCGCTCGTCTCGCTGACCCTGACGCCGCTGCGCATCGACGAAGTGCTGCGCATCGACATGGCCACCGGTCGCATCTGGGTGCGCGGCACGGCCGTGCTCTTCGAATCGGGTCACTACGCCGTGCTACCCGACGACATCCCCGACGACGTCGCGCTCGCCGTGCTCGACGTTGCGGGCGCGCCCGCGCAAGTGCGCCGTCTCGCTTCCACCGGACAGACGGTGGCGGTGCTCGGCGCGGACGGAAAGTCCGGCATCCTGGCCTGCGCGGAAGCCAGAGCGGCCGTGGGCCCGAATGGGCACGTGGTGGGCATCGCACCCAGCGACCAAACGCCCGGCGCGCGACTCTTGATCGATCATGGATACGTGGATCACTTCGTAGTCGCCGACGCGCGCAACACGCTCGACGTGCTGGCCGCGATCCCCGACGCGCTGCCCATGCTCGCCGACGTGACGATCAACTGCGTGAACGTGCCCGGCACCGAGCTGAGTTCGATCCTGTGCACGCGCGACGAGGGAACGGTCTATTTCTTCTCGATGAGCACCTCGTTCACGGCCGCGGCCCTCGGCGCCGAAGGCGTGGGCAAGGACGTGACCATGATCGTCGGCAACGGCTACGCCAAGGGGCACGCGGTCATCGCGCTGCAGACCCTGCGCGACCATCCGCCCATTCGCGAGTATTTCAGCGCACGCTTCGGCTCAGTGCCGGCGAGGTAGTCCATGGAAGCGATCGTTCACGAGCGGCACTTCAAACCGCCGGCTCCGCCCGAGACCCTCGCGCACCGCGACGTGCGCCGCGGCGAATTCTGGCGTGCGATTCCGAAATACCGCGACATCGACGAAGCGACGTTCCTCGACCACATCTGGCAAGGGCAGAACTCGATCAAGTCGCCGGAAGAATTGCTCGAGACGGTCAAGGATCTCGTGGAGCCGTCGTTCTTCGACGACGTGCGCGACGGCTTTCACCGCGCGCCGATGGCCGTGCGCGTGTCGCCCTACCTGATCGCCTCGATCGACTGGACCGATCCCTACCGAGACCCGATCCGCACGCAATTCATTCCGCTGGCGTCGCGGCTCTTGCCCGACCATCCGCGGCTCACGCTCGACTCGCTGCACGAACTCGAAGACTCGCCCGTGCCCGGCGTGACGCACCGCTATTTCGACAAAGCGCTGTTCTTGCCGCTCAACGTGTGCCCGGTCTACTGCCGCTTCTGCACGCGCTCGTATGCGATCGGCGCCGACACCGACACGGTCGACAAAGTGCCGCTGGCCAAGACGCCCAAGCAGTGGCACGACGCCTTCGAGTACTTCGCGAGCCGCCCCGAACTCGAAGACATCGTGATCTCCGGCGGCGACGCGTATCAATTGGCCGCAAAGTCGATCGCCACGATCGGCGAGGCGCTGCTGGCGATCCCGCACATCCGGCGGATGCGTTTTGCGACCAAAGGTCCGGCGGTCATGCCCATGAAGATCTTGACCGATACGCCGTGGCTCGACGCGATCTCGGCGATCGTCGAGAAGGGCCGCAAGCTCAACAAGGAAGTGGTGATCCACACCCACTTCAACAATCCCAACGAAATCAGTTGGATCACCGAGAAGGCGATGAACCTGCTCTTCGAGCGGGGCATCACCGTGCGCAATCAATCGGTCTTGATCCGCGGCGTCAACGACGATCCCGAAGTGATGCAGCTCTTAGTCAGACGCCTCAGCTATCTCAACGTGCATCCCTACTACGTGTACATGCACGACTTGGTCAAGGGCGTCGAGGAGTTGCGCACGCCGATCCAGACCTCGATCGACATCGAGAAGTTCGTGCGCGGCTCGACGGCCGGCTTCAACACGCCGCTCTTCATCTGCGACGCCCCGGGCGGCGGCGGCAAACGCGACATCCACAGCTTCGATCACTACGACCGCGAGAACGGCATCGCGGTCTACTCGGCCCCGAGCGTCAAACCGGGGAAGCACTTCGTGTACTTCGATCCCATCGACACGCTCTCGCCCGAGGCCCAGGCGCGCTGGCGGCACCCGGCCACGGCCGAGGCGATGATCGGCGAAGCGATCGAGAAGGCGGGCGGTCCGCGGAGCTACGTTCCGGCGTAGCGTTCCGGCGGCGAAAGACGCTGCCGGGAAGAACCAAAACGGCTCTCGTGCGTTATGTATTCGTGCCCCCTTGCCGACGCCTGGAGTACCGTGAAAGCTAGCCCGAGCCCGACATACTCGACCGCGACCGGAATGGACGTCGGCTGGACCCACGTGGCGCTCTACGCGCACGATCTCGACGCGAGCATCGACTTCTACGCGCGCTACGCGCGCATGGGCATCGTGCACAGCCGCAAGGGTGACGACGGCAAGCGCATCGTGTGGCTGAGCGACCGGACGCGGCCCTTCGCGCTCGTGCTGATCGAGTCGCGGGAACCCGTGCGCGAACCGCTCGGGCCCTGGGCACACCTCGGAGTCGGCTTGCCCAGTCGCGAGGCGGTCGACGAGCGTTGCGCGCTGGCTCGCGAAGAGGGCCACCTCAAACGGGGCCCGGTCGAAAGCGGCTATCCGGTCGGTTACTGGGCGTTACTCGGCGACCCCGACGGACACACGCTCGAAATCTCGTTCGGCCAAGAGATCGGCATGGCGATCGACGGCGCGGGTGGCTGACGCAGCGCCGGCGTTTTTCGACAACGCCGCGATCCGCCGCAGAGACCTCGCGTGGAACGACTGGACCGGCGTCTGCGCGTTCCTCGAGGATCAAGCGGTGTGCCGGCTGGCCGCGGTGGATGCGCCGTCACCCTATGTGGCGGCGCTGTCGTATCGTTTCGAGTCGGGCGCGTTTCTCGTGCACTTCTCACGCAACGGGACGCTCGCCAAGCTGCTCGCCATCGATCCGCACGTGACGATCGAAGTGTCGCAAGCGATCAGCTTGCTCAAAGCGCCGGCGGCGCAGAATACGAGCATGGAATATCGGAGCGTGATCGCGCGCTGCGTTGCGAAGCTCACGTTGCTCGATCTCGAGATCGAGGCGCAACAATACGACGCGCTCGAGAAATACCGGCCGGAGCGCGACTATCTGCCGATCGATCGCGAGCGCGCCACACGCGCGATCGTGGCCTGTCGCGCCGAGATCGTGTCGCTGAGCGCCAAGAAGCGCGTGCTGGCCGACGGCCAGTTCGGCGCGAGCGGCATCGATCCGGGCTACGCCCGCTACGAATTCCCGGCGCCGCCGGCGCTGTCGTCGTTGCCGCCCGAAGCCTTCAAACCGCGGTAGCCTGTAGGTGCGAAACGCACCTATTGAACTTGAGTTGTCTGATCTTGTATGGTCCGGGAATGTCGCCGCTTCCGGGCCGGTACCGTGCTCTTTGAGGGTACCGACGCGCGCTATCACCAGCTCGCCGACGAACTGACGCGGCAGATTCGCGACCGCGTGCTGGAGCCGCAGCAGCGGCTGCTCTCCGAGCCCGCGCTCGCGCGGCAGTTCGGGGTGAGCCGGGATACGGTGCGGGCCGCAATCGCCGTGCTCGAACGGCGCGGTCTGCTGCTCCGGCGGCGCGGCGTCGGCACCTTCGTCGCCGGGCCGCGCGTGCGCCAAGATCCTTCGCGGCTGGGCGCATTCTACGAAGCGATGATCGATCAAGGTCTGCGGCCCGAACCGCGGCTGCTCGAGTTTCGAACGATGACCCCCGACCCCGCCGCGGCGGCTCGGCTCGGTCACGAAACCGCCGTCTTGCTCGTGCGTCAATTCCGGCTCGACGGCCGCCCCGTCGCGTTGACGCGCGC
This sequence comes from Vulcanimicrobiota bacterium, assembly GCA_003136655.1. Lineage (GTDB taxonomy): Bacteria > Vulcanimicrobiota > Vulcanimicrobiia > Vulcanimicrobiales > Vulcanimicrobiaceae > Hesperobacter > Hesperobacter lustricola. Next base: position 12,976 of record PLFC01000082.1, on the reverse strand, counting down.
GTACCTCCATCCCGACGCCGTTCGTGCGACCCGTCTCGAAGCGGAGCAAACGACGGCGGTCCAGTTGATCGAGCGCTTCGTCAAACGGCGCATCGAAAACGTCGACGTCAGACTCCGTGCGGAAACCGCCGGCGAGCACGCCCGTTATTTGGACCTGCTCGAACCGGAACCGATCCTCGTGTTCGAACGCACCAGCGCCGCGGCCGACGGCTGCGGGTTAGAATTCACTTCGTGGTATCTGCGTCCCGACGTATACGAATTCGGGATGCGCATGCACGGACCGTTCGAACTGAGCGACGGCTTTCATCACCTGCCGCCTGCGCACCGGACGCAGTAGGAGCTTCACCGTGTCCAGCATTTCATCGCGGCGCTCGCTCATCGCCGCTTCAGCCGCAACGTTCGCTTCGATCGCGATTCTGCCGCGCGGCGTTCGCGCCGCAGCGACGACGTTCAAGTTCGGCCACGACCTCTATCCCGAGCACCCGCTGCACGTGCGCCTGCGCGAATTCGCCGACGCCGTGCGCCGCGAAACCGGCGGTGCGCTCGACATCACCGTCTTCCCGTCGAGCGCGCTCGGCGGCGATACGCAGATGATCACGCAGGTGCGCTCCAACGCAATCCAGATGTACGCCGGCCCGGGCGGCATCCTGGCGACGGTCGCACCGCAGGCCTCGATCACCTACGTCGGATACGCCTTTCACGACTACAAGACGGTTTGGCGCGCGCTCGACGGCGAGGTCGGGGCGTTCATTCGCGCGGGCATCGAGCACGCCGGACTCATACCCTTGCCCGCGATCTGGAACAACGGGTTCAACCAGGTCTACAACAACGCGCGGCCGATCGACGCGCCCGGTGATTTCGCCGGCTTGAAGATCCGCACGTCGGCGAGCCCGATCTTCGTCTCGACGTTTCAGTCGCTGGGCGCTTCGCCGACGCCGATCAACCTCAACGAAACCTACACGGCGCTGCAAACCAAACTCGTCGACGGCGTGACCGATCCGCTCGCCGTGGTCGAATACGAAAAGTTCTACGAAGTGCAGAAGTATGCGTCGCTCACCAACCAAATGTGGGGCGGCTACTGGATCGTGATCAACCCCGACGCCTGGAACGGCTTGGACAAGAAGGTGCGCGATACGGTGATCCGCCTCGGCGCGGAGTGCGCCGCGAAGCAACGCGACGACGTGGCCAAGGTCGAAGCCGCGGCGCCGGCCCGGCTCATCGCTCACGGCATGGTCGTCAACAAACCCGACCACGCGCCCTTCCGCAAAAAGCTCGAGGAGGCCGGATTCTACGCGCAGTGGCGCAAGACGTTCGGCGACGCGGGCTGGCGGGCACTCGAAAAATACACCGGAACACTGGGGTAGACGCAACGATGAACGTTCTCGTTTTGATGGCCGACGAACACGCCCGCGACGCGATGGGCGCCTACGGCCATCCCGTCGTGCGCACGCCGCACCTCGACGCGCTGGCCGCACGCGGCACGCGCTTCACCAATGCCTACTGCGCGTCGCCGATCTGCGTGCCCTCGCGCTCGAGCTTCGCCGCCGGCCGCTACCCGCACGATATCGGCTCGTGGGACAACACCTCGCCGTATCTCGGCACGCCGCGCAGTTGGGCGCACCGCGCGAGCGAGGCCGGCTACCGCACGCTCTCGATCGGGAAGCTGCACTATCGCGCGGAAGAGGACGACACGGGCTTCGCCGAGCGGCGCATTCCGATGCACGTCGTCGACGGCGTGGGCGACCTGCGCGGCAACCTCTTGCGCGAACCGCAGCCGCTGCGCCGCATCGCGCGAACGAAGCTGATCGACGTCGGAGCGGGCGAGAGCGAATACAACCGCTACGACAACGCGATCGCCGATGAGGCCGTGGCGTTCCTGCGCGACGAGGCGCCCGGCTCGCAGCCCTGGGTCGCCTTCGTCTCGTTCGTGGCGCCGCACTTTCCGTTGATCGCACCGCAGCGCTACATCGACATGTATCCGCCGGAGAGCGTGATCTTGCCCAAACAGTACGCGCTCGGCGAACGGCCGCATCATCCCGTGCTCGACGCGTTGCGCGTCGCCTTCGACGTGGCCGACGAGTTCGACGAGGCGACGCTGCGCCGCGCCATCGGCGCATACTATGCATTGTGCACCTTCATGGACGACCGCATCGGCATGGTGCTGGACGCGCTCGAGGCGAGCGGCTGCGCGGACGATACGCTGATCCTGTATACGAGCGATCACGGCGACCAGATCGGCGAGCACGGCCTGTGGTGGAAGTACACGATGTACGAAGGCTCGGCGGCCGTTCCGCTGATCCTGGCCGGCCCGGGCGTGCCCGCGGGCGCGGTGGTCGACGCACCCGTGTCGCTCGTCGACGTGTATCCCACGATCACCGACGCCCTGCAGCTACCCGCCGCGCCCGACGAAGCGGATCTGCGCGGCGCGTCGTTGCTGCCTTTCGCACGCGGCAAGCGCGCCGACGTGCGCCCGATCTTCGGCGAATACCACGCGATGGGTTCGATCACGGGCATGTTCATGCTGAGAGACGGCCCGTACAAGTTCGTCTATTACGCGGGCTACGCGCCGCAGTTGTTCGACCTCGCCGCCGATCCGGGCGAACTGCACGACCTCGCGCGCGAGCCGGCGTACGCAGCTATTCTCGCGCGTTGCGAGGCGAAGCTGCGCGACATCGGCGACCCCGACGCGATCGACCGGCAGGCCAAGGCACATCAGGGAGAGCTGCTCGAAGCGGCCGGCGGCGCGGCGGCGGTCGAGGCGCTCGGCGATAAGTTCGCTTATTCGCCGGCACCCGCGCAGTTCAAATATCCGGCCGCGGTGGCCGTCTCGTGACCTAGAACGCGAGCGCCGAGCCGGTCGCATTACGCGGATCGTGCGCGGCGCTCAGCGTGCCGTCGGGTGCGACGCCGACGGCGTTGGCGATCGAGCCGCCGCCGCGTAACGGTTTGATGCTGTAGCCCATCGCGGCAAGTCCCGCCGTAACGGAGCCGGCGAACGCGCCCTGCTCGGCGTACACGACGTCGGGCAGGCACTGCATGTGCACGCGCGGCTGGGCCACTGCTTCGGCGACGCTTTGCTGAAACTCGACGACGCCGCGCACGATGTCGAGCACCGCAGTGATGATGCGCGGGCCGCCCGCAGCACCCGCGACCAACTCGACGCGCCCCGACGCATCCACGACGATCGTGGGCGACATCGACGAGAGCGGCCGTTTCTGCGGCGCGATCGCGTTGGCCGCACCCTGGACCAAGCCGAACATGTTGGGTGCGCCGGGCTTGCTCGTGAAGTCGTCCATCTCGTCGTTGAGCAGCACGCCCGTGCCTGCGGCGGTAAAGCCACTGCCGAAGCTATTGTTGAGGGTGTAAGTCACGTCGACGGCATTGCCCGCGGCGTCGATCACGCTGTAATTCGTCGTGTTGTGGCCTTCGTGCGACTCGATGGCGGGTAGCATCGTTGAGGGCGTGGCGCGATCGGGCTCGATCGAGGCGCGCTCTCGGGCGAGATACGCGGGTGCGAGCAAACGCGCCACGGGAGAGGCGACGAAGTCGGGATCGCCGAGCGCGCTGTTACGGTCGGCGAAGGCGCGGCGTTCCGCTTCGAGTTCGAGGTGCGCGCCCGCGAGACTGCGCAACGCGGCTCCCGAGGGCGCGCCGAGGATGCCCAGCGTCTCGCAGAGCGTAACGCCGCCCGAACTCGGCGGCGGCGCCGAGACGATGGTCGCGCCCGCATACGTGCAGGTCACGGGGGCGCGCTCGACCGCACGATAGGCGGCCAGGTCGGCGAGGCTGATGATGCCGCCGGCGGCCTCCACCGAAGCGACGAGCGCTCTTGCCACATCGCCCTTGTAAAATCCGTCGGCGCCGCGTTCGGAGATGGCGCGCAACGTGCGGGCCAAGTCGGGTTGGGCAAAGCGCTCGCCCGCGTGCGGCGCTTTGCCGTCGCGCAGATAGATCGCCGCGCTCGATGGAAAGCGCGCGAGCAGACCCGCGCCGCCGTCGATTTCGCGAACGTCGGCGGCGTCGAGCACGAAGCCGTCGGCGTAGGCAATGGCGGGCGCGAGCAACGCGGCACGCGAGCGCGTCGCAAAACGTTCGCGCGCGTATTCCAGGCCGGCGACCGTGCCGGGAACGCCGGCCGAGAGCGCGCCGACGGTGCTGCGCTCGGGGTCGGCGTTGCCCTTCGCATCGAGGTACATGTCGGCGGTAGCGGCGGCGGGCGCCTCTTCGCGGAAGTCGATGAAGTGTGTGGTGCCGTCGGCCAAGCGAACGAGCATGAAGCCGCCGCCGCCGAGATTGCCGGCTGCCGGATACGTCGCGGCCAGCGCATAGCCGATCGCGATTGCGGCATCGACGGCGTTGCCGCCGTCTTGCAGCACGCGCTCGCCGGTCAGCGTCGCGAGATGCTGATCCGTAGCGACGGCTCCGGCATTGCCCCGCGCGGTGTTGGGATGATCGGCTCCGAGCAACGCGCACGCGAGCACCACCGCGGACGCACTGCGCGCGCGCGCGTCACCAGCTAAACGAACCGAGCGCATCCCACTGTCCCTCCAGCGTGCCGAACCAATCGAAGAACGTTTCGCCGATCGCGCCGCTGCGCTTGCTCTCGCCGAGCGAGCCCAACAGCTCGGCGCTCTCGGGCGCACCGCACGAGCCCACCGGCGCGGTCTGGCCACCGACGTTGATCGCGATCGTGCGTCCGGCCTCGCGACGCAGCGCGGCCACCGAGGCGCGCACCACCGCTGCGCCCGCTTCGTCGCCGCGACCTTTGCGGAACATGCGCCAGTACGCCATCGGCTGCAGCGCGTCGGAGTAGCGCGCCACCGCCGCATAGGGAAACTCGCGATCCGTAAGCCCGGTCAGGTACGGATCTTCGACGGTGCTGACGATCAGCGCATTCGGACCCAGCGCTTCGCGCACGAGCCGCGGATATGCCGCGAGCGCCGTGCGCGCTACCGCGCCGTCGCCCAGGTATTCGCCGCCCCGTTCGAGGTCGATGGCCAGCCCCGCGACGGGCGTGCCGCGCGGCGTGCGATACGTCGCGGCTTCGGTCGTGCGCAGCAGGTCGAAAGAGGTGGCCGCGCGCGGCACGGTCCAAGCGATCACGCCGATGTTCGCATCGGCCGCCGCGTCGATGAGTGCGTCGACGGAGGGTTTGGCCGCGGGCGTCACTTCCGAAAACTCGCCGTAGGCCATGCGCAGTTCTATGTAACGAATGCCCGCGCGCTTGGCGCGGGCGACGATCGCCGAGGCATCGAGGTGCGCGAACGAATCGCTGTCGGCGGCGTCGGGTGAATAGCGCAGCCACATACCCTTGCCGCGAATTGCGTCGAGCGGTTGGCGCGCAACGTCGGCGGGAACGGCGACGTCGACCGTCGTCGCCGCGGTCGCTCCACGCTCGATGCTGTATCGATACGACGCGCCGGGACGCACGTGCGCATCGCGGCAGGTCGACGCGGGCGGCGCCGTCGTGCAGACGGTGCGCGTCGCGCCTTCACCGGTGCGCACCACGCTGACCGGTTGCGTCGCCGCGGGGAACCAGCCGATCTGCACCAAGTGCGGACCGAGCGGTCGGGCCACCACCCGCGCGACGCTCCAGGTGCGCGTATCGGTCTCGGCACGCGCGTCGGGCAAACCCATCTGTGCCGATGCAATCGCGCGCACCGAGAGCGGACCGTCTTGCGTGGTCGTCACGATCGCGGCCGGGCCGCCGAAGCGCGAACGCGTTTGCCACTGCGTCTCGCCGTGCGACGCGGCAAACTCGATGTCGCCGGCCTGCACGAGTTTGGTCGGCTTGCCCTCGGCATCGGCAAAGCGCACGCGCACGATCCAGCGTGCCCGGCCGTCGGGATCCACGCCGCCCGGCAACGTCTCCAAGCGCATCGAGCGCGCGGGCGCGGCACTCCACACGATCGGTATCGGCGCGAGCGCAGGCCCGGCAGGCGGACAGGGCACGATCAACCCGAGCAAGCTCCGTTTCTCTTCAGCGAACGACGAGCGTCAGAAATGAGGGAGCCGACGCACGATACCCTTTCAGCGAGGCGATCGCGCCGATGCGGACGCCGCCGCGCAGACGAAGTTGCAAGGGGTGCGCGTAGAGCGGCGACGATACCGTCGGCACGCTCCCGTCGAGGGTGTAGCGCACCGCTGCGTTCGGCACGAAGGGCTCGAGCACGACGGTCGCATTCGCCGTGCGCGCGGGCAACACCACGCGATACACGTTGGGCCGCACTTCGAAAGGCGTTGCAGCCGGCGAGTTTAGGCGATAGCCGACCTCGGGGATGCGAAAGGTGATGCCCGCGCTTTCGAGATGCTGCAACGCCAGGCCGGCACGCTGCTCGAAGCTCGGCCAATGCATGCGCGAGCGCGGCGTCCAGGTGAGTTCGGCGAGCGCGAGCGCGCGCGGATAAGCCATGTACCAGAGATGTTCGGGCGTCGCGATGTATTCGGCCCACACGTTGCCTTGCGCGCCGAGCACGCGATGCCGGGCACCGAGCGGAATGCCCTCCAACGGATCGTACGCGTAGACCGCGCGCAGCGTGGTGAAGCCGCCGATGGCGCGCGGCTCTCCTTCGGGCGGTCCTTGGTACGCGTCGAAATAGAGCGGCGGACCTGGACTCATCACCACCTCGTGACCGTGCGCGATCGCCGTCGCGCCCGCGCCCGCGCCGGTCCAGGCCATCACGACCGCCGTCTTCGAGGCGCCGACCTTATCGATTTCGTCCCACCCCACGATACGCCGCCCGTGGCGATTGGCGATGCGCTCGATGCGCCGCGTGAAGTAGCCCTGTACTTGCGCGTAGTCGGTCAGATGCGCGCGGCGCATCAGAGCCTGCACGTCGCTCGATTTGCGCCAGGCGATGTAGTCCACTTCGTCGCCGCCGACGTGCACGAACGGCCCCGGAAAGAGCTTCGCCAGTTCGCGAAAGACGCCGTCGTAAAAGGCGAAGGTCTTCGGCGTCGGGCACATCGCGTCGTCGGCAGAACCCGCGCAGGCCAGATAGTCGTACGCCCTCAGCGCCCCGGCCGAATGACCGGGGCCTTCGATCTCGGGTACGATCTGCACGTGGCGCGCTGTTGCGTACGCCACCACTTCACGAACGTCGCGCGCCGAGTAGTGCGCGCACGGCTTCAGCGCCGTCCCGTCGCGACAACCGCCGACGGACACCAACAACGGATACCCGGGAATCTCGATGCGCCACGATTGGTCGTCGGTCAAGTGCCAGTGAAACGTATTGAGCTTGAAGCGCGCCGCGGTGTCGATGTACTGCTCGACGACCGGGACCGGAAAGAAGTGACGGCTGACGTCGAGATGCAGTCCGCGCCAAGCGAACTCGGGCCAATCGACGATCTGTACCGCCGGCACGACGCGCGCGCCGCGGGGCGCGGTCGTGACTAATTGCGCGAACGTCAGCGCGCCGTAGTAGAGTCCCGCACCGCTATTTGCCGCGATGGTCGCGCCGGAGTCATCGACGTCGAGGCGGTAGCCCTCGTTGCCGATTTTGCGCACGTGCGGATGCAGCGCGAACGCGATCGTCGTCGGCGCATCGCCGGGCGGATCGACCGAGACGCTCGCACCCTGGTGCCGCAAGTCCGCGGCGAGCGACAGCGCAGCCCGATGCGCGTCGGGCGCATCGGAGCGAATCACGACCGGAGAGGGCAGCGACAGCGCGCCCGGCAGGCGACGAACGGAACGCGGCCAGGGCAATATGGAAAGCCGCGCCGCGTCGACAGGCGCGCGCGCGGTGACGTCGCCGTCTGCGCGAGACGGCGCGACGGGGCCGAGCGCGCGCAGCGTCAGGATCGCGGCGAGAACGACAAGAAACACTGTTCGCAAGGCGAGATTGAGTTCGGTTCTCCGTCTCACGTCGCCCTGGGCGGCGACGGAACCAATCCAAGCCGGCGTGCGTTGATACACCCGCCATGAAGAAGAAGGTCGCGCTTCCGTCCGTCGAGGCGGCCCGCCGGATCGGTCCGGAGGCCTGGCTTGCCGTGCGCGCCCGGCCCGGCGCTTCTTAATCTCGGTCCCGAGGAAGCGTTCGGCCGCGTTCCGTAACCGGAACGCATGAGACTTCGCGCGTCACGGATCGCCTCCGCGCTTGCATTGTGCTTCTTCGCTCCGCTCGCGGCTTCGGCCCAGAGCGTCGACGACTTGGTGGCCAAACACGTGGCCGCGCGCGGGGGCCTCACGGCACTGCGCGCGATCAACACGGTGACCGCGACGGGCAGAATGCGCGTTCCCGGCTTGGACGCGGTGCTCGCCTACAAGCAGTACTCCGCGCGGCCGGATAACGCGCGCATCGAGGTAACGCTGCAAGGCCTTACCGCGGTGCAGGCCTTCGACGGCGCGACGGGTTGGCAGATCCAACCCTTCCAAGGCCGCAAGGATCCCGAGAAGATCGGCGCCGACGACGCGAAGTCGATCGAAGAGAGCGCCGACTTCGAGGATGCGCTGGTCGATTACAAAGCCAAGGGCAACGCGGTCGACTTCATCGGCACCGAAGACGTCGACGGCGCGCCGGCGCTCGTACTGCGCGCCAAACTGAAGAACGGCGACGAGCAGCTCTATTACCTCGATCCCGACGCGATGCTGACGATTCGCATCGTGACCAAACAATTCGTACGCGGCGCGGAATCGCAGAGCGTCACCGACCTCGGCGATTACGAGAAGGTCGCGGGGGTGTGGTTTCCGTTCGAGTTGTCCTCGGGACCCAAGGGCTCGTCGGCGCGAACGCTGATCACCTTCGACTCCGTCGTGGTCAACGGCCCGGTGGCGGCCTCACTCTTCGCCTTCCCGCAAGGAAAGTAGCCATGTCGCGCACGCGCTCGCTCACCACGTCGCTCGCCCTCGCCGCCGTGCTGCTCGCCTGCGGCGCGGCCGCCGCCGACGAACCGCGCTACGATTCCGGCACGATCTCCGGCCTCGGCGCGCGCAACATCGGCCCGGCCGTGGTCTCGGGCCGCATCGCTGCGATCGTCGGCCGTCACGAAGCCTCGGGCAAGACGACGCTGCTCGTCGGTGCGGCTTCGGGTGGCGTGTGGAAATCGACCGACGGCGGCACGACCTTCCGGCCCATCTTCGATAAGGAGCCGGTGCAGTCGATCGGGGCGCTGGCCTTCGATCCCAATCACCCCGACACGTATTGGGCCGGCACGGGCGAATCGTGGACGCGCAACTCGGTCTCCGTCGGCGACGGCATCTACAAGACGACCGACGGCGGCGATTCGTGGACCGATGCCGGTTTGCCGAATAGCGAGCGCATCGCGAAGATCATCGTCGACCCGCGCAATTCCAACGTCGTCTACGCCTGCGCGACGGGACGGCTGTGGAGCGACTCGCCCGATCGCGGCGTGTACAAGACCACCGACGGCGGCTCGACCTGGACGCTGATCCTCAAGGGTCCGAATCTCTCGACGGGCTGTTCGTCGCTCGCACTCGATGCGGCCAATCCCGATCGGCTCTTCGCCGGCCTGTGGGATTTCCGGCGCAAGGGCTGGACGTTCCGCTCCGGCGGGGACAGCGCGACGGCGCCCTCGGGTAGCGGCCTTTATACGACGAGCGACGCGGGCGCAACCTGGACGAAGCTCGACGCGACGAACGCGAGCGGCTTGCCGGCCGGACCCTACGGCCGCATCGCAGTCGCGATCGCGCCGTCGGATTCCAAGATCGTCTACGCCTTCATCGAGAGCCCGCGCAGCGCGCTGTTCCGTTCGGATGACGGCGGCAAGACCTGGTCGGAGCGCGACCGCAGCACGCTGATGGTCTGGCGTCCGTTCTACTTCGCCAACATCATCGTCGACCCGAAGAATCCCAACCGGCTCTTCAAACCCGACCTCGGTCTCATCACGAGCGACGACGGCGGCAAGAGTTTCTCGAGCGCGAGCGGCGGCACGCACGGCGACCATCACGACGTCTGGATCGATCCGAGCGATACGCAGCACGTGGTGACCGGCGACGACGGCGGCCTATGGATCAGTTACGACGGCGCGAATACCTGGGTCAAGGGCGACAACTTGCCGATCGGCCAGTTCTACCACGTCGCCGTCGACGCGAAGGACCCGTACCAAGTCTACGGCGGCCTGCAAGACAACACCAACTGGGTGGGCGACAGCGCCTATCCGGGCGGCGTCAGCTACAGCCGCTGGGAGAGCGTGCTCGGCGGAGACGGCTTCTTCGCCTTTCCCGACCCTGCCGATCCGGAAAATTACATGTATGCCGAAACGCAGGGCGGCTCGGTGGCGCGCATCAACCGGCACACGCTCGAGTCGCGCGACATCCAGCCCAAATCCGACACGACCGAGAAGCTGCGCTTCAATTGGAACACGCCGCTGACCACGAGCCCGCACGAGAAGGGCACGATCTACATCGGCAGCCAGTATCTGTTCCGCTCGCGCGACCACGGCCAAACCTGGCAGCGCATCTCGCCCGATCTCACGACCAACGACCCGCAGAAGCAATTACAAGAAGAGTCGGGCGGCATCACCATCGACAACTCTGCGGCCGAAACGCACACCACGATCTTTACGATCAGCGAATCGCCCGTGGCGACGGGCGAGATTTGGGCCGGCACCGACGACGGCAATCTGCAGATCACGCGCGACGGCGGCAAGACCTGGACCAACACGATCAAGAACGTGCCGGGCCTGCCGCGCAATTCGTGGGTTTCGTGGGTCGAGGCGAGCCGCTTTTCGGCGGGCACGGCATACGCCGCATTCGACAGGCACACGTTCGGCGACTTCGATCCCTACATCTATCGCACGACCGACTTCGGCAAAACGTGGGCGCGCATCGTGGGCCCAAGCCAAGGCGTGCGCGGCTTTGCGCACGTGATCAAAGAAGATACGCAGCAGCCGCGGTTGCTCTTCGCGGGCACCGAGTTCGGCCTATGGATCTCCGTCGACGGCGGGCGCCGCTGGGCGGCCTTCAAGGGCGGCGATTTCCCGAGCGTGCCCGTCGACGACTTGACCATCCAACCGCGCGACTCCGACCTCGTGCTGGCCACGCACGGACGAGGCATCTGGATCGTCGACGACATCACGCCCCTACGCAAGCTCAGCGCGAGCGTGCTGGCCAGTGAGTTCGTCTTCCTGGGCGGACGCCCCATCCAGCAGCGCATTCAGGCCGGCGGCGGTTGGCCCGGAGGCGACGCGAAGTTCGTGGGCGAGAATCCCAAGGACGGCGCGGTCATCACGTATTATCAGCCCACGCGCGCGATCTTCGGCAAGTTGAAACTCGAAGTGCTCGACGCCAAGGGGCACGTGGTCGACACGCTGCCGGCTTCGAAGCGTCCGGGCATCAATCGCGTCTACTGGTCGATGCGCGCGGCGCCGCCCCGCGTGCCGCCGGCCGCGCAGGTCGCGTTCAATTCCTCGCAAGGGCCGCGCTTGCTGCCCGGCACCTACACCGTGCGCATGACCAAAGCCGGGAAGGTCTACACGACCACACTCGTCATCGTGCGCGATCGCCGCGCGACGTTTAGCGCCGCCGACCGCGCGGCGAACTTCGCCGCAGCCGAACGGGTCAGCGCGCTCTTCGGCCGGATGACGAACCTCGTCGACCAGATCAACGCGCTGCGCGACGCGGCGGACGCGAAGCATCTGCCCGACGTCGCGGCCAAGGCCGAGGCGCTCCGCAAAGAGATCGTCGCAACTAAGGAAGGCGGCGCGATCACCGGCGAGGAGCGCCTGCGCGAATACACCGACGATCTCTACGGCTCGATCGCCTCCTGGGAGGGCGCGCCCGCAGCCTATCAGGTGAAACGGATCGACGTCCTGAGCGCTCAACTCGACGCCGTCGCCAAGCGCTTCGCCGCGCTCTCCAAGAGTTCGGGCATCCCGCCCGCCGCCGTCAGCGAGGACGACGAGACCCCGGGCGGCGGAACAGGCGACGATGCGATCCGCGCGCTTAGCGGCTGGCGCCTCAGCGTCTACCCCGACGGCAAAACCTACGGCACGCAAGAGTCTGCGGGCGAGCACGGCCGCTAGGCGGGTTGGGCGGCCGGGGCGCGATCGCATCTAACGCTGGGAGCGGTCATCGTGGCAAGGTTCCGGCCGCACATGTCGCCCGAGGTCGTTTTGGCGTATCAGCCCTGCCGCTACAAAAAAGGCAGGCTGTAAAAGGCGGCCGCGGCGAACCAAGCTCTGCTGCTGCCGATCCGTTCCTGGGAATGGTCGTCGATACTACTCACACCTCATCCAAGGAGGTTTCGTGCGAATCTGGGTAACGACCGCCTTCATCACGTTTCTTGCGCTTGGTGCAAGCACCATGCTTGTAGCTCCGGCCTCAGCTGAGCAGCGCACGCACGGTGTCTCGTCCATCAGACCGGACCGATTGGACGTTAAGCAGCTACTGGGGACCGGTGGGACATTCACGTTGCCGAACCTTTCGTACGACGGCAAGCTGCAGTGGGCCGCAACGTTAGGATACGCCCCGAACTCTCTTGGCAACCAGAAAATACGCACCATACTGACCACTGTTATTCAGATTCCCCCCTCAGATGGTCCCCCGCCGCCACCACCGTCTATGACCTTAGATTGGCTCGGCATTATTGCACTGCAAACGTATGTTCAGAATATTACTTTCGATCCTGCAAGCCTGTTCCTAACTATATCAGGAGCACACGTTGATCCATTCACTTCTTACACTATCTTTGTATATGAAGGCGAATGTAGAGGTGGCTGTTATGGATTTGACCTGTTAGAGACAGTCGACGTAGGCTTCCCCGTCAATGGTCAGCTGTCAATGGCCAGTCCCATGGAGAACGGCTTCGACCTTACTCAGAATACCCTTTACTTCGAACTGGCACACACTCCAGCCGTGCCCGTAACACATCCCCCATTTTGAGTCTGCGAGAGAGCAAGCGACATCTTGAACCCGCATCTTCGTGGCAGCGGGACGTCGGCCGCTACAGCGGTTCGATCGTAACCGCCACTCCCGTCGGAGCGCGGTCGGCGACGAATGAACTGAAGTCGCACGAAT
>PLFC01000100.1 GCA_003136655.1 Vulcanimicrobiota bacterium | reverse complement strand
GCCTCACAGCGTAGTCGAGTTGTTCAGAAAGACAGCATCGCGCTCAGTATGAGTTGGACGGAGTCGCACGTTCAAGGCTGCGCGGTCCGGGCGTCGCTCAGCGGTTTTAGCTCGATCCCATAACCACAGGCTTTTTCGGAAAATCACCTGGAGCGGGCGGCGAGAATCGAACTCGCAACTTCTGCTTGGAAGGCAGAGGCATTACCATTATGCAACGCCCGCGGCGGACTGGTGGGCAGGGCAGGATTCGAACCTGCGTAGCGCTTTCGCGCGCCGAATTTACAGTCCGGTGCCTTTAACCACTCGACCACCTACCCAAACCGGTCCGGACCAGCGTCCCAAGGATACGGGAACGCCGCCCCAGGTCCTTGTCGGCTGCCCAAGCTCGTCGGAGCCGACACGAGCGAGGCCGGACAAACGCCTGCCGGTTTGACGGGCGACCCGGAACGTGCGATACTCAGGTGTCATACACCGCGCGGTTCTTTCGATGAGCGACCGACTCGCGCACATTTGAGAGAGCCCAACTTGACCTCGTTCGACCAACTGAACCTTCAGCCGGCGCTGCTGCGCGCGATCCGCGAACTCGGCTTCACCGAGCCCACGCCGGTCCAGGCCGCAGCCATTCCGCCCGCGCTCGAAGGCAAAGACATCCTCGCCAGCGCCGCCACCGGTAGCGGCAAATCGGCCGCATTCGGCCTGCCGCTGATCGACGCGCTGGCGCAACTGCCTCGCGGCAAGACTCGCGCGCTGATCCTGGCGCCCACCCGCGAACTGGCCGCCCAGATCGCCGAGCACCTGCAGGCGCTGGCCAAGCACACCAAGGTGAGCGTCGCGGCCGTCTTCGGCGGCGTCAGCTTCGGCGCCCAGGCCGCCGCCTTCAAGCGCGGCACCGACATCATCGTGGCCACCCCGGGTCGCCTGCTCGATCACGCCGGTCAGGGCACGGCGCGCTTCGACGACATCGCGTATCTCGTGCTCGACGAAGCAGACCGGATGCTGGACATGGGCTTCTTGCCCACCGTGCGCCGCATCCTCAAGATGCTGCCCGCCAAGCGCCAAGGCTTCTTCTTCTCGGCGACGATCCCGCCGCCGGTTGCAGTGCTGGCCCGCGAGATGCTGCACGANNCAAGACCGCAAGGGCGATCTGCTGCTCGAGCTGCTCAAGGACAATGCGATTTATAGCGCGATCGCTTTTACGCGCACCAAGGCGCGCGCAAACCGCCTTGCGACGCTGCTCGCCAAGAACAACGTGCCTTCGGAGCGCATCCACGGCGATCGCTCGCAGGCGCAGCGCACGCGGGCGCTTGCCGACTTCAAACGCGGTAAGTATCGCGTGCTGGTCGCAACGGACATCGCGGCGCGCGGCATCGATATCGTCGAACTCGGCCACGTCGTCAACTTCGACGTGCCGCTGGTTCCCGAAGATTACATCCACCGCATCGGACGCACCGCGCGAGCGCAGGCGACGGGCGATGCGATAACCTTCGTCTCCCGCGAGGAAGAGCAGTTCTTCGCGCAGATCGAGCGCAAGCTGGGCCGGCGCATCGATCGCGCCAAGACGCCGGAATTGCCCGAGAAGGCTTTCGTGCCGCAAGCGGCGCCGCAGCAACGGCGGACGACGCACCAAGCGCCGCGCCGCCGCCGCTGAGGCCGCAGCCTAAAGGACCGGCTTCGGGTCCAGTTCGACGATCGAGAGCATCTGCGAATAACGGACCGGTTCGCGGAACCGGCGCGCAGACGGGGTGAGCAACGCAGCGCCGACCGGATAGGTGATCACGCGGTCCTCTTGGACCTCGGAAATCCAGCGGTCGATGCGCTCCATGCCCTTGAGCACGATCGTCGCGTCGCGTTTTTGGAACTTGTCTGCAATTTTCCGCATGTGCGTTTCCTTCGGTCGAAAACCGAGAGCGCCGCGGCAAACGCCGGACGCAGTGCCCGAACGGCTCGGTCTTAGCTCTTGACCGGGACGCTGACCGCGCCGAGCGCGGCGCGAGCCTCTAACACTTCGACGCGCTCGCTGAGTTGACCCACGACTTCCCGGAGGACGGCTATCGCGGCGCGCAAATCCTCGTTGCCGGGCTCGGCCGAACGGGTACGCTTCGGGAAGGGAACGAGGTTCTTCATGGGTTTCACAGCCTGCGGGGCCTGCAAGAGCGGGCCGACGCTGGCCTTTCATGTGTTAGTATACCCTTTTTCGGCCGTACTTCGGCGGACCTAAGTCACCGGTTGGCTACNNCACGGCCTCGTTCAGCTGAGAAACGTTACCGTTCGCGTGGCTCGCGGCAATCGCGTTGGCACTCACAGCGCACCGGGAACGCGGGCGCACCACGAGCGTACGAAAGAACTGAGCCGACGAGCGGGCTTGAACCGCTGACCCCCTGCTTACAAGGCAGGTGCTCTACCAACTGAGCTACGTCGGCGCCCCACGCCTCTTCCGCGTCTCCCGGCCACACACCCATCCGGGCCCGGACATTCCAAGGGGACGCCTTGCGGCGCCCCCTTGTTGATCATTCGTGTCCTTTGGCTCGGAATCGAGGAGCTAGGGCAGCTCGATCTCGGCCAAGTTCTTCTCGATCTTCCGCTTGACGCGTTGCAGCGCGTTGTCGATCGACTTGACGTGGCGGTTGAGATCCCGGGCCATCTCCTGGTAGCTCTTACCCTCGAGGTAAGAAAGCAGAACCTGGGATTCCAAATCGGAGAGGTTCTCTTGGATCCGCTCCTTGATGTCCTCGGAGACTTCTTGGTTGATCACCAACTCCTCGGGATCAGAAGTCTTCTGGGAGGCCATCACGTCGAGCAGCGTCCGCTCACTGTCCTCATCGTAGATCGGCTTGTTCAGCGAGATGTACTGGTTGAGCGGGATGTGCTTCTGGCGCGTCGCGGTCTTGATCGCCGTGATGATCTGGCGGGTGATACACAGCTCGGCGAAAGCCCGAAAGCTCGAAAGTTTGTCGGCTTTGAAGTCGCGGACGGCCTTGTAGAGCCCGATCATGCCTTCTTGGATGATGTCTTCGCGATCGGCTCCGATCAAGAAGTAGCTCTTGGCCTTTATGCGCACGAAGTTCTTGTACTTGTTGAGCAGGAACTCCATGGCAAGGTTGTCCCCGCTCTTAGCGGCGGAGACCAGATCTTCGTCGGCGCGCTCGTGGTACTCGAGCGCGTCGGGCGCGCTCTGCGCAACCCCCATACTCGTCGTTTCTCCAATAGGTCCCGAGGCGAGCGAAATCGCGGGCCGGAGCCCGTCGAGCCGTTCGCATCCCGACTAGTATAGGAGGGTCCTGCAAGAGCGTCAAGGTGAAAGGGCTGATAAAAGAGGCCGGGGGGAGTCCCCGCCCCCCGGCCTGTCTTAGGAAAAACCAACGAGCCGGCGGAGGATGTCCTATTTCGGGGTGCCCGCCGTGCGGAAACGAGCACGCCTGCATGGGGTCCTCCACCGGCCGTTTCGACCCGAGCCGGGCTCCGGCTGTAGATCCGGCTCGGAACGATCCTCCAACGGCGCCCCTACGCACCGTGGCTTTACGTGTAAGCAGCTTGACACACCGAGGATGAGATGAGTATACCAAAACTTTGCTTCATGTCAAGTTTTCCAAGGCATGGTTACATCGGCGAATCCACGAACGCGGTGAGCTAGATGGCGGCGTCGTTGACCCTCGCGCAACTGCACACGTTCGTGCGGCTCTCCGAGCTCGGGACGTTTGCAAGAACGGCCGAGGAGTTCGGCTTGACTCCACCGGCCGTCGCGCTTCAGGTGCGTTCTTTGTCGGACCACTTCGGGTTGCCGTTGATCGAAGTCGTGAAGCGCCGGCCGATCCTCACCGATGCCGGACGTTTTCTCGCCGATCGTTCGCGCGCGGTGCTCGACGACGTCGCGGCGCTCGAACGCGAGATGAGCGAATTCATCTCGGCGCGTGCGGGCAGTCTCGATATCGGCGCGACCTTGACGATCGGCAGCTACGCACTGGCTCCGCTGCTCGCGCGATTCGAAGCGGCGCATCCCGACGCGAAGATCAGCGTTCATTTCGCCAACGCCGCGCGCCTCGGGCGCTACCTCAAGTCGCGCCGCATCAACGTCGCGCTCGCGGTCGGCACGATCTCCGACGAAGACGAAGCCTTCGAAACGATCCCTTTCGGCGAAGACCACCTGNNCCGGCCGAAGGCCACCGCTTCTCGCAACGGCGCTCGATCCGCGTCGAGGATCTCGCCGACGAACGCCTCGTCGCACGTGAAGCGAGTTCGGCGACGCGCATCGTGGCCGATCGCGAATTGGCCGCTCACGGCGTCGAGTTGGCCACGCACCTGACCGTGCCGAGCCTCGAGGG
>PLFC01000089.1 GCA_003136655.1 Vulcanimicrobiota bacterium | reverse complement strand
GCTGAAGTTGCCCAGCATCTCGAGGAACGTTCCGTGACGTCCGGTGCGTCCGACGTTTTCGATGTCGCTTTTGGCGCCCGCAACCCGCAAGCACCGCTGCACCGTCACCACGCGTGGAGCGGGCGGCGCGACCTCGCCGAGGAAAGCGGGCACGAACTGCTCCATGCCGGCGATCGTGAACAGCGTGGTGGACTCGGCGTCGGGGATCAAGCTGGCCGAGGGGGCGTGCGCGTGCCCTTTCGAAACGAAGAAATCGACGAACGCGCTGCGGAGCTCTTGAGACTTCATGGTGCGACCACCTTACTTCCGGACGACGGCGGCAATGCCTCGCCCGAGTGACGGCCTGCCGGTGCGCGAGCGGCGCTTCGCCGTGGCCGTTTTGGTCGTGGGCACGGTGATGGCCGTGCTCGACGGCTCGATTGCAAACGTCGCGCTGCCCACGATCGCCCGGGAGTTGCACGTCGGTGCGTCGGCTTCGGTGTGGGTGGTCAACGCCTACCAACTCGCGGTCACTGCGACCCTTGTCGCATTCGCATCGCTCGGTGAGGTGCGGGGCTACCGTGGAGTATACGCCTGCGGCATCGCGCTCTTCACGCTCGGATCGCTGGCCTGTGCGCTCTCGCACTCGCTGCCCGCGCTGGTCGTCGCGCGCATCGTGCAGGGCTTGGGCGGCGCGGCGGTCATGAGCACGGCTCCCGCCGTGTATCGCACGATCTATCCGAGCGCGCTCCTCGGTCGCGCGGTGGGCATCAGCGCGCTCACGGTGGCCAGTGCGGCCTCGGCGGGTCCCGCGCTCGGCGGCGCGATCCTCGGCGTCGCGCCGTGGCCTTGGCTGTTCGCAATCAACGTGCCCGTCGGGCTCGCTGCAGTGCTCTTTGCCTGGCGCGCGTTGCCGGCCGGCACCGGGCGCGGCGGCGCGTACGACTTTCCGAGCGCGCTCTTGGGTGGTCCGGCGCTCGCCCTGTTCGTGGTTGCGCTCGACGGCGCGGGCCGCCGTTCCGGGCTGGCCGCGACGCTGGGCGAACTGCTTGCGGGCATCGTGCTCGCCGTTGCCTTCGTCGTGCGCCAGCGGAGCCTGCCCGCCCCGATGCTCGAACTCGGCATCTTCCGCATTCCGCGGTTCTCGCTCGCCGCGGCGACGTCGCTCGCGAGCTTTCTGTGTCAGGGCCTGGCCTTCGTGGCCTTGCCCTTTCTCTTCCAATTGGGCCTGGGCTACAGCGCGTTTGCGTCGGGCGCGCTCTTCACGTCGTGGCCGCTGGCCATCGCCTGCGTCGCGCCCTTAGCGGGCGGGCTTTCCGACCGGGTCGCGCCGCCGCTGCTCTCGACCATCGGCCTCGGCGTGCTGGCCGCCGGCGTGGCGCTACTCGCGGCGCTCGGGCCGCATGCGAGCGCCTTCGACATCGTCTGGCGCGGCGCGGTCTGCGGCGCGGGGTTCGGCTTCTTTCAAGCGCCGAACAATCGCGAATTGATGGGTAGCGTCCCGCGCGAAAATAGCGGCAGCGCTTCGGGCGTGCTGGCCACCGTGCGCGTCACGGGCCAGTCGCTCGGCGCGGCCGTCGTGGCGATCGTCCTGGCCTCGGCTTCCACGGCTGCGCCCGCGACGCGGGTGGGTCACGAAGCGGGCATCGTGGCCGCTTCGCACCTCGCACTCTGGCTCGGCGCCGCCTGCGCTTGCGTGGCCATGCTGGTCAGCGGGCTGCGTCTGCGGAAGGAGCCTGCATGAACGCTGCCGCGCTGCGCCTCTGCTTCGCCTTGGTGCTGGGCCTGGCGGGGCTGGTCGCGGCCGTCGGCCCCGCGCCGGCCCGCGTCGCCGCCGCGCGCGACGGCGCGCAACGCGGCGCCGCCTCGGAATGGTGGCGGCTCACCGGCCACGTTCGCGCGCGCGACGGACGCCGTTTTGCGCTGGCCGCGACGTTCTTCCGCTTCGCCGTACGCGGCACTGCGCGCCGGCCGTGGCCCGGCGCGAGCGCCTGGTCGGGCGGCGAGTTCTTTCCGGCGACCTTCGCGCTGGTCGACGAACGCGAACGCCGCTATCTTTCCGCCACGCGCGTGGAACGCGGCGCGTTCGGCTTCGGACGCGCGGAAGCCGGCGGTCTCGACGTGGCCGCGGGTCCGTGGTCGTTGCGCGCCGCCGCGCCTGCGCCGAGCGGTGCTCCCGTCTTCGACGTGCACGTCGAAAGCGGGGGCACGACCGTCGATCTTCGCCAAGTCGCACTCAAACCGCGCGTCGCCTTCGGCGCGCGCGGCATCGTGCGGAGCGGTTCGTGTGCGGGTTGCGTCGAGCACGCCTTCGCGTACACGCGCTTGCACGCGCGCGGCACCGTGCGCATCGACGGCGTCGCCTATGCCGTCGAGGGAACGACGTGGCTCGATCACGAGTTCGGCTCGCACGAATTAGCGCCGGGCGACGCCGGCTGGGACCGCTTTTCGATTCAACTCGACGACGGTCGCGACGTGCTGGTTCGCGTCGTGCGCCGCGCCGACGGCACGCCCTCGCCCGCGACCAGCGGCGAACTCGTCGCCCGCAACGGAGCGCTGACCAATTTGGGCGCGGCCGACGTCGCCGTGGCGACCGTCGCGAAAACGACGTGGCGCAGCCGCGCGAGCGGAACCGTCTATCCGGTTCTGTGGCAGTTGATCGTGCCCAAGGCGCATCTCGATCTCGCCGTCGTTCCGCCGTTCGAGGCGCAGGAGATCGTCTCGATGCAAGGCGGCCCCGACTACTACGAGGGTTCGGTCGACGTCGAACGCGCGCCGCCGCCCGGCGGCGACCCCGGCACCGGCTTCGTCGAACTGACCGGATACCGGCGCCCGCTGACCGGCTTGTGAGCTGCCGGGCCCGCAAAAAGTAGGGAAACCCCCACTCGTACAGCGCGGGGGCGGCTGTTATCCTCGGGGAGAGCTTCTGAGCCAACCCTGGAGGTCGTTCGTGTCCGCTTCAGTTCGCTTTCCCGTCCTCTCCGCCGCGGCGCTGTCGGCGTTCGCCCTCTCCGGGTGCGGCGGCGGTAATTTCTCCTTGCCCGCGTCGGGCGGCGCGCAAGGCGTCGGCGCACGGAGCGCGCGCGGCGCGCAGGCCGGCCCGCAAGTGTCGCAGGTGACCAATCCCTATCCGTTCGCCCAAGGCGACGTGTTCGATTACAACTACGCCAAAACGACCGTCACGACGACGGGCGGTTCGTCGGCCACCACGTACGACGACGGTACGACGGTGGTGACGATCGAGGGCCAGCAGCAATTCGACGGTCAGGAGCTGACGGAGGTCAGCGAAGTCTACACCTACGTCAAGAGCAACGGCAGTAAACAGAAGACGGCCTCGGGCACGCTGACCACCGACTACTATCGCGAATTCGCCTCCGCGAACGGGGGCCTGGACTATTTGCAATACGGCTATACGACGGCGGAGAACGAGACCGAAACCGACGGCTCGTCGATCGCGAGCTCGACGCTCTACACCTACACCGACCCGCTGCTCATCGACGTCATTCCCGAAGTGAAGTCGAATTGGAAGTTGGACATCCCAAACACGCAGAGCGGTAACGAGACCACGACGGCGAGCGGCGGCTCCTCGACCGGCAATTCGTACACGTTCACGCGCAAGAGCGACCTCTCGTACGATCGCACGACCGATTTCTATATCGACGGCGCCAAGGTGTGTTCGGCCACGCAATCCGAGGCGAAAAACGGCAGCGGCAGCGACGACAACACCTGTTCGAAATCGTCCGACTACGGCACCACCACGTTCTCCGCGCCGGCGAAATCGGGCAGCAAATACTTCATTACCGTCGTGTATACGCCGCCGGGCGGTTCGAAGACGACCACCCAAGTTCCGGATTGGTTTCCCGGCGCGGGACCCGTCAAGGCGCTCGTGACCTCGACGAAAAAAGACACCGGAATCGTCAAAGTGCCGTCATCGTGCGGCAAATACGTCGCGGGGCAGAAGGGCGCGGAGCTGGTGGAATCCGACTCCATTCTCGATGCGCTCGAGGGAACGTACTACACGTTTACCGAGACGACGTACATCGTGTCGGGCGAAGGCCGCGTCTGCGTGATCGATAAGGACGCCACCGACACCTACGACTATCGCGACACGGGCGCCCTGACCACGAGCGTGAGCGAAAGCAGCGTCGCGGGCCTCACCGGCGAGACCTTGCAGCAGATGCGCACCAAGGGCCTCATCGTCGGCTTCCCGCAGGGCAAATCCCGGCCGGATTAATAGAGCCCGACGCGCCTCGGGGAATCAGCGTTCGAGAAGCGCCGTGCGCAGCTTCTCGAGCGCTTTTTGCTGCAGCCGGGAAACGTGCATCTGCGAGACGTTGAGCCGCTTGGCGATCTCCGTCTGCGAGACCGATTCGTAGAAGCGCAAGAAAAGAATGATGCGCTCGCGCCTGGTCAGCACGTCGAAGGCTTTCTCGAGGTTGGCGCGATCTTCGAGATTGAGCAGTTGCGGATCGTGCTTGCCGATGTAGTCGGCCAGCGTTTGCGCGCCTTTATCGCCGTCGCCGCTGACCTCGGTATCGAGCGACAACAGGTTGTAGGCCTGCCCGAGTTCTTGCGCTTCGAGGATCTCTTCTTCGGAGGCGCCGAGTTGCTGGGCGAGCTCGGCGACGGTCGGCGAATGACCGAGTTCGACGGCGAGTTTCTCGATCGCGCGGTTGACCGCGAGGTTGAGTTCTTGCAGGCGGCGCGGGACTTTGACGGCCCAGCCTTTATCGCGGAAATAGCGCTTGATCTCGCCGACGATNNTCGCCGCGATTGGCGAACTTGACCGCGAGATAGCGGACGAGATTGAGGTGCGCCACGACCAGTTCGTCGCGCACGCGTTCGTGGGCGCGCGCATCGACGTCGCGGGCGGCTGCCAAGCGGCTAAAGGCGTCGCGGGTGCGCCGGCGATCCCAGCGCTCCTCCCCCGGGGAAGCGGACATGACGAGCTTACGAACCGACGCGCTTGATCATGACCAGCTCGGTGCCAGCGCGCGGGTCGGCCGTGTGCCGGACTTCATCCATCAGGGCCTGGATCAAGAAGACGCCCAAACCCTCGATGCCGCTGGCTTCGCTCCGTTCTTGGAACACGTCGGCGCTGCCCGGCCGCGTGTCGCGCACGTGGATGCGCAACTCGTTGAGATCGGTCTCGCACACGATATCGATCGTGCCCTCGCCCTCACCGGCTTGGATGACGGTCGTGCACGCCTCCGCGATCGCGAGCTTGAGGTCTTCGATGTCTTCGACGCTGAACGGCAAGCGGTTGGCGACCGCGGATATCGTCAGCCGCGCGACCGCGACCCATTCGGGGCGGTTGGGGATACGCAACTCCACCCGCCCGATCCGTGAATCGACCACGTCTAGCGCTCGAATCTCACGCCAGCGCCTTCTGGGCGCCGACCTCGTCATCGAAGATGCCGAAGATTTTCACGAGTCCCGTGATGTCGAAGATCTTCTTGATCTGCGGATTGGTGCAGACCAGGTTGACGCTGCCGCCGTGCTCGCGCACGCGCTTGAGGCCGCCGATCAGCACGCCCAGGCCCGTCGAATCGATGTACCGGACCTTTTCCAGGTTGATGACCAAGTTGTAATGGCCCTGATCGATCAGCTCGGTGATCGCGTCCTTGACCTTCGGCGAGGTGTAGACGTCGATCTCGCCCCCGAGCTCGACGACGTACGCGTCGTCGCTCGATTCACGAACGTTCACTTTGATGTCCAAGATGTCTCCTACGGGACTCGGTCGGTTGTTGGTTCCTGGGCGTCGCCGCCGCCGATGTCGGCCGCGAGGTCGCGAGCGCCGTTGGAAAGTCGTCGGATCGTCGCCCGCAGGACGTAGCGCAAATCGTCCCCGGACTGTGGGGTCAGGATCATGGCGAGCGCCGCGCCGGCGAGCGCCCCGGTGAAAAACCCGGCCAGGAATTCACCGTTGTCGGCGCTCCTCTCGGGCTGCGTCCCTTCGTCCACGTCAGCTTTCTTTGTCTTCCTCGGCTTGTTCGCGCGGCTTCGACTTCATGGCCGACTGCACGCCCGACAGGGTCACCCCGATGAGGTTGGCGGTCTTCGAAGCCCCGGTGGCTACATTTTCGAGTTGACCGACGACCGCTGCCAGGCGAGCGAGCGTTGAGTCAGCCGTGTCGGCAATGCCGCCCACATGCGTCAAGGTCGTGGCCACGGGGGCCGAGAGAGCGTCGATCTGCTTGTCGACTTCGTCGAGCGTCTTACCCACGCGGGTCAACAAACCGCCGGCCCGGAGGCACGCGATGAAGATGCCGAGTCCGATCAGCAACACGCCGAGGCCGAAGCCGACATACATCACAATCGACGCTGTTTCTGGAGTCAAGTTGGTTCCTCCGAGCGGCTCGTTGCCGGGCCGCGTTGTTTTGTTCCCAAAGAATGCGTATCCACACGTACCGCGGAGACGACACCGGGTAGCATGTCAAGCAGGGCGTCGACCTCCTGCCTCCCGGTGGAACGCCCGAACGAAAAGCGCAGCGTCGCGAGGCCTGCGGGCACGCCCACCGCGCGCAGAACGTGACTCTGCTCGGCGGCGCCGGAGGCACAGGCGCTCCCCGTGGAAACCGCGACGCCTTCGAGGTCGAGCCGGATGGTCAGCGCCTCCGAATCGGCCCCGGGGATCGAGATGCTCGACAGGTTCGGCAGCCTCGGGGCGCCGGCCGCGTTGACCTGCAGGCCCGGGATGCGCTCGCGTAGGGTTTCCTCGAAGCGGTCCCGCAGGGCGGCCAGGCGCGCGGTTTCGAGGGCTTGCTCGGCCGTCGCGAGTTCGAGTGCGGCTGCGAGCCCGACGATGCCCGCCACGTTCTCGGTGCCCGCGCGCAGTCCGAACTCCTGACCGCCGCCGGCGATCAGCCCCATGAGGGCAGTGCCCTCGCGCACGTAGAGCACGCCCACGCCGTGCGGCCCGTAGAACTTGTGCGCCGACAGGCTCAACAAGTCGACGCCGAGCGCGCGGACGTCGAGCGCCACGCGGCCCGGCGCTTGCACCGCGTCGCTGTGGAAAACGATGCCGCGCGCGCGCGCCGCCGCGGCCAACTCGCGTACCGGCTGCAACGTGCCCAACTCGTTGTTGGCCAGCATCACGCTGGCCAGAATGGTGTCCGGCCGGAGCGCGCGGACGAAGCGCTCGGGGTCGAGCCGGCCGTCGCGGTCGACGGCCATGATCTCGACGTCGAAACCGTCGTCGCGCAGCATGTCGAGCGCGTGCAGCACCGCGTGGTGTTCGGTCGCCGCACTCAGGACGTGCCGGCCGCGCGCGCGCGCCGCGCGTGCCGCGCCGCGGATGGCCAAGTTGTCGGACTCGGAGCCCCCGCCGGTGAAGACGATCTCGCGCGGCTTCGCGCCGAGCAATGCGGCGACGCGCTCGCGCGCGCCGTCGAGCGCGGCCTTGGCGCGACGGCCCTCGGCGTGCCGCGAACTCGGATTGTAGGCGCCCGCCTGCAGATACGCGTTCATGGCCTCGATCGCTTCGGGGCGCGTGGGCGTGGTCGCGGCATGGTCGGCGTAGATGCGCGCCGTCATCCTTCGCCGCGCTCCCGTTCGCCGGGCACGTAATAGCGTTTGCCCGCAACGTTGGGCGGCAAGAACGTTTGGTCCGCGGCGTAGTCGTCGTGCGAATAGATGTAGTCGCGACCGTAGCCGAGCGAGCGCATGAGGCCGGTCGGCGCGTTGCGCAAATGCAACGGCACCGGGTCATTGCGCGTCTCGGCGACGTCGGCCATGGCGGCGCCGTAGGCGCGGCCGATGCTGTTCGATTTCGGCGCGTTGGCCAGATACAGCGTCGCGTGGGCCAGTGCGTAATGCGCTTCGGGCAAGCCCACGAAGTGGGTCGCCTGCTGCGCGGCGACGGCGATTTGCAAGCCGCGCGAATCGGCCAGGCCCACGTCTTCCGAAGCCAGGATCACGAGCCGCCGCGCGATGAACAGCGCGTCTTCGCCGGCGTCGATCATGCGTGCCAGCCAGTAGATCGCGGCGTCGGGATCGCTGCCGCGGATCGACTTGATGAACGCACTGATCACGTCGTAGTGGTTGTCGCCCTTCTTGTCGTAGGCGATCGCGCGGCGTTGCAGAGCGTCGCCGATGAGCGCGCGGTCGACGCGTTTGCGACCCGAGGCGTCGACGGGCGCGGCCGCGACCGCGAACTCGAGCGTGCCCAGGGCCACGCGCGCGTCGCCGTTGGCCAGGCGCGCGAGCGCTTCGAGCGCGTCGTCGTCGAGGTCGACGGGCTCGTTGCCCAAGCCGCGCTCGCGGTCGCCGAGCGCGCGGCGCACGAGCGACGCGACCTCGTCGTCGCTCAGTGCGTGCAGCACGAAGACGCGCGAGCGCGAGAGCAACGCCGAATTGACTTCGAACGACGGGTTCTCGGTGGTCGCGCCGATCAGCGTGATCGTGCCGTCCTCCACGTAGGGCAAGACGGCGTCTTGCTGGCCCTTGTTGAAACGGTGGATTTCGTCGACGAAGAGCACGGTGCGTTTGCCCAACGTGCGCGCGCGTTGCGCGTCCGCCACCACCGCGCGGAGATCCGCCACGCCGGCGCTCACGGCCGAGAGTGCGACGAAGTTTGCGCCCGTCGCGCGCGCGATCACTTCGGCGAGCGTCGTCTTGCCCGTGCCCGGCGGTCCCCACAGGATCAGCGAGGGAACGGTATCGTTCTCGATCGCGCGACGCAGCACGTGGCCTTCGCCGATGATGTGTTCTTGGCCGACGTATTCGGCCAGCGTGCGCGGCCGCATGCGCGCGGCGAGCGGCGCCGGCGCATCGTGTTCGAACAGGCCGACGTCGCCGCCGGCCCGGCGCGGGCTCATTTCTTTTTCTTCGGGCGCGCCGTGGCGGGTGCCACCGGCCCCGACGTTTCGAGCGGAACGCGGATCGAGACGGGGCCGCCGTGCGCGTTCATCTCGCCGGTAGCGGTGTTGTAGTCGACGACATCGGCGTCGAGGTACTGTTCCTTGTCCTTGATGTGCACGTGGCCTTCCATGTGCAACGTGTTGCGCGCGTCGTCGAGCGTGCCCGAATCGGCGGTGGCCTCGCGGTCGAGTTGCGTGAAGTGGACCGAACCGTTGGCCTGATACAACTTGCGCACGCCGTCGACGTCGAGCTTGTCGCAGGTCAGCGTGGACGGCTCTTCGGTGACCGCGTCCGCGCCGTGTCCCTCGATCTTCTTGCTGGAGTGGATCACCACGTGACCCTGCGCGTGCAACATCTTTTTCTTCGAGTTGCCCGAACCCGTGTCGGCCGTGATGTCCATGCCCTCGCGGACGGCCGTGAAGCGGTCCTTCATCGCGAATTCGCCGGTGTTGAGGTTGTACTTCACGTCGTCGGTCTGGATGTGGTCGAAGCCCGCGATGTGCGAGAAGCCGGCCCGGTCGGGCGCGCCGGCGGGCGGGGCCGGTGCGGGCGGCGCGGCGCTGGGAGCGGCGGCGGGGGGCGCTCCGGCTTTGAGCGGCGCCGGCGGTATGCGCTGCGCTCCGGGCGTCGCCTGCGCGAAGGCCGGACTTCCCGCGGGCATGCCCAAACAGAGCAGGGCTGCTGCGGGAACGAGAAGACGGACGGGAACGGTCAACTTCATGAGGCCTCCGGGCAATTCGCCGTTCGTTCTACGCCGCCCGCGCGAGAAAAGTCGCCCCGATTCGATTGGCGCTCGATGAGACTTGAACCGGCGGCCCTATGCGCGGACGCGCATCCCCGTGCCCACGGCAACGCACGAGAGCGGGTCGTCGGCCACGATCACCGGGATACCGGTGATCTCGCCGAGCAAGGTGTCCAAGCCGCGCAAGAGCGCGCCGCCGCCCGTGAGGATGATGCCTCGGTCGATGATGTCGGCGGCGAGTTCGGGCGGCGTCTTCTCCAGCACGGATTTGACCGCTTCGACGATCGACTGCACGGGCTCGGCCAGGGCTTCGCGCACTTCCTCGCTCGTGATCTTGACGGTCTTGGGCA
>PLFC01000035.1 GCA_003136655.1 Vulcanimicrobiota bacterium | reverse complement strand
CTCAATCCCGCAAGGGTGAAGAGCCGTGGTAGACTACCACGTTGATAGGCCGGAGGTGGAAGTCCCGCAAGGGATGGAGCTAACCGGTACTAATCGCTCGGATACTTTAACTACGCTTCGCTGTCTTCGTTTGGCCGTGAAGGTTCTTCTCTGTGCAGCTTTCCGCGCGCGCATTGCTCGAGTTTCGACTCGCAGGCGCGTTCGGGATCAGGTTTCTGGCGCCGATAGCGGCGGGGTTCCACCCGTTCCCATCCCGAACACGGCAGTTAAGACCGCCAGCGCCGATGGTAGTCGGACCGCAGGGTCCCTCGAGAGTAGGTCAGCGCCAGATCATAAGAGACGAGCCCGCCAGGCAGAAATGCCGGCGGGCTTGTTTCGTTGTCGTGAAAGACTCGCCGCGCCGTGAGATAAGATCGGCGTATGAGCGAACTGATGCGATTTGCCTCGCCGGTGAAAGGCCCGCAAGGGCTTGCCTGGGACGGTGCGAGCATGTGGGTGACGAGCGCCGCTAACGGGCGGGTGTATGCGCTCGAGCCTGGGTCGTGGACCATCCGGCGCGAGTTCGTGCCGCCGTTCGAGGCGTTGGGCATCACGTATACCGGTGCGGATTTCCGCGTGATCCTCGCGCCGGCGATCGAGGAGCAGGATCTGGAACTCGATCACCGCTACGTTTATTCGTTCTCGCCGGACGCGGGATTCGCGGAGTCTTTCGTCTGCCCGGATAACTCCGGATCGTTTCTGGCCCATGCAAACGGGACGCTGTACCTCTCGCAAGCCTGGGATAAGAAGCTCATCGAGCTCGACGAACGCGGCGCCGCGGTGCGCGAAGTGCAGTTGGACCGCCGTCCGGTCGGCATGACGATCGTAGACGGTGCGTTCTACCTCGTAACCGTCGACGAGGAGTGGGACGACGGTCGCTTTCAGCGTCTGGGCATCGGCGACGCTGCGGCATCGATCGAAACGCTACGCGCGCTTCCGTTCAAACCCCGTAGCGTCGCCTTCGACGGCAGGCGGTTCTGGACGGCCGACCGCAACGGCCACGCGCTCGTCTCGTTTACGCTCCCCCGCGTCGCTTCAAGGCAGGGATGAGCCCCGGCCTGCGGGTAGTTCGCGCGTAATCGGAGGCCGGCGCTCGTGCGGCGGCCCTAAAGTGAAGAAGGTCGGGGCGATGTCTCGAGCTGCCTGGGCGTTTACGCTCGCTGCTGCATTGTTTGCATTCGTGCTCTTCGGTGTCTTGCGCGTGCCGGCGTACCGGGAGCGCAGGCGCGAGCTGCTCGACCAGCTCGCACCGCCGCCCTCGCCGGTTCCGTCGGCGATGCCCGATCCCGAGGCGTTGCACGCCGAGATCGCGGCCGCCATCGCCGAGGCCAACCGGTCGTGTCTGGCGGCGCTGGAGCGCGGCGACGCGCGGGCCTACGCATCGCACTTCGTGGAGGATGCGATCTCCCTACCGGCGCGCGGACCGATCGTACGCGGCCGTGCGGCGATCGAGCGCGCGATGGCCGAAGCGTTTCGCAGCGCCCGTTTCGGCAACGCCGAGTGGCGCACGATCGACACCCGCACCAATGGCTCGACGGCCTACGAGACCGGCACCTATGCCTTCGTCGTGTTCAACAGCGCGGAGCGCAGCCGGCCGCAGACCCTCAAAGGGCGCTACTTCGTGGTCTGGAAGCGCGCCGCCGGCGGCTGGAAGATCGCGTACGATGCCTCCCAACCAGGCGCGGCCGGGTAGTCGCCGCACCGCGACTCAGGCGTGCACGCGCTCGTGCAGGCTATCGTCTTCGGATTGTACGAGCGGCGTGTAGTTGCGCGAGACCACGTAGTCGGGACGCGGGTTCGCCGGCACCGGGTTCGGACGGTTCGCGCTCGGATTGTACGCCATGTACACGTGCCAGCGATCGTTGGCCGAGAGATTGTGGCCCGACGCGTGCACGATCTGACAGTGGAAGAGCACCGCGGTTCCCGGTTCGCCGACGATCGGAATCGGCGCGGGCGACGTGCGCAGCACGTCGCGGATGATCTCTTTGCGGATCGTCCACTGCGGATACGACGTCGTCGTTTCGTCCTTATATGCGTCCTTCGTGCCGATTTTGTGACTGCCCGGAATCAAATACAGGCAGCCGCCCAATTCGGTGGCCTCGTCGAGCATCACGAGCGATGTGGCCATGTTGGGCGTGGGCACGCCGTCGTGCTGCCAATAGCCGTAATCCTGATGCCAGAGCCACACGGTGCCGTCGATCGCCGTCTTGATGTTGCATTTTGCGTGGTAGACGTAAAGCTCGTCGTCACGCAGCACTTGACGCGCCGGGCCGAGCAGTCGCGGCGTTCGCGCCAGCCGATTGAACGCGGACGAGTACGTCGGGCCGTCGGGCTCGTGCGTGCGGTACACGGTGCGCAGAGCGCCAGTGCGCTCGCGCACGATTGCATCCGATTCCACGGCAGCCACGCGCGCCAGCTCCGACTTCAGGAGCCGGATCTCGTCCTTATCGAAGAGCTCGGGAAAAACTAAGAAACCGTCCCGGTCGAATTGTGCGAGTTGCTCGTCGCTCAAGGTCATCAGGTTCGACCCTCCGTCAGGAGATTCTCCGCGCGAAAGCCGCGCGTCCCTGCCGACCGACGAAACTCGTTTAGGCGTCGTCGCGTTCGGGCGAACGTCCTTGTGCTCGCGCGAGCGTCACCATCTCGCGCATGCGTGGATGGTCGCCGGGCACCGTCCGTTCCCAGCGCTCGAACGCCGGCACGGGCTCTCCCGTGCGAAATAAGAAATAATACGCCGAGAGTTCCCCGACGAACGCGAACCGCGTGCGCAGATCGCGCACCAACTCCGCATACGAGCCGAACGAGCGGAGGTAGGCTTTGAAGCCGGCCGTGCGCTCCAACTCGAGCAGCGTCCGCGCGTTTTCGATCGTGCCCACGATCTTTTTCCGCGTGCGCACGACGGCGCCGCCGCTGAGGATGCGCTCCACGTCGCCTTCGCCGAACGCGGCGACCAGGACCGGATCGAAGCCTTCGAAGGCGGCCAAATAGCCGTCCCACTTCGACTCGATCAGCTTCCAGGATAGTCCGGCTTGAAAGATCGCGCGCGAGAGGATGGCCAGATAGTCGGCGAGCCCGGCCGGCTCGACGACCTCGGGAATCGCCACTACGCCGAGAGCGCGCGGACTCGGGTGGCGAGGTCCGCGAGCAGCGCGCCGCGCTCCGAACGGCCTTCGAAGTAGCGCGGCGCGTCGAGGCGGATGGTCACGTGCCAGCGTTCGCCCTCGCGCACGTAGGAGAGCCCAACCGGCAGGATGGGCACGCGCGGGCCGCCGTTGCGCTGGGCGAGGCCGACCAGCGTCAACACGCCGCCGCGAAAGGGCAAGAACGAGCGTTCGTCTTCTTTGCGCGTCGCCACCGGATCGATCGTGGGATAGGCCTCCGGGAAGACCACGAGCACTTCGCCGCTACGCAAGAGACGTGCGCCGTGGGCCAAGCCGTGCCGGACGTAGCGGAACGTCTCCTCGCGCGAGAATGCCGAGGCGCCCGGCTCGATGCCGTCCGCGCGCAAGACGACCGGCCAGTCCGACATCGCGCAGGCCAACTCCATCACGCGCCGCGTCCAGATGTCCTTCGCCCAATCGAGCGCGATCATCACCGCCGGCTTGCGCGGCAACGCGTCTATCAGCGCCGCGCCGTCGTAGAGGTGGTGGAAGTGGCGGCAGGCCAGGAGCGCCGGTCCGCGCCGCGGCAGATGTTCGCCGCCTTCGATCGTCACGCGCAGGTCGCGCGAGGCATAGTAACGCGCGATCAAGCGTGGCCCGAACGCGCCGAGCCTCATGCGGCCACGGCATCCCGGCGTGACGAGGGCCGCACGGCCAGCGCCGCGGGCAACAAACTGAGGGCGATGGCGGCCAGGGCCGTCGGCCAGAGCCCGACGCTCAGCGAGAGCGCCATCGCCCAAATCACGTTGGCCGCGTAGATGCCGAAAGGCAACCATGGTTCGATGCGTCGCGCGTCGACGGGCCCGCGCCAGAGCAGACGTCCCGCGGCGATGAAGGCCAGACCCGTACCGAGCCAACCCACCAGGTTGCGCAGCGGCATGCCGAAATAGGCGCCGTGTTCCTTCCAGACCCAGAAGTGAATGTAGGTCAGGCGATCGCTGGCCATGGCCGGATCGAGCACGAGATCCCAGGCCATCAGGAGCCACGCGCCGAGCAGCACGCCCGGCCAGAACGCGCGCTCGTCGCTGCGCCGCTGGATGATGCGCACCGCCAACAGATACGAGGCGAAGCCCATGTAGAACCACGAGAGCGGGACCGTGTAGGGCACGCGTCCCAACAGTTTCCAGCCGAGGAAGCCCGTGTACTCATAGCCGCCGAACGGGAAACCGGTCTTGGTCCCGGTCAATTCTGCCGCCGCCGAAATGCACGTTGCCGCGACCGCGAAGAGCAGCGTGCGGCGCCAGCCGATCGCCGAGGCGCCGAAGAAGAGCATCGCGAGCGTCGCGGTCCAGATGTCGACCGTGCCGACGTTGGTAATGGCCCACGCATAGAACGCCATCGCGTACTGGTTGCCCGCGAACTGCGCCGGATTTTGGACGGCCGAGAGCAGCCCGAAGATGCCCAGCGCGAGCGCCAGAATGTGCGCCGCAAAAAAGAAGATCGCAAGCCGGCGCAGCGTCACGCGGCGCGCTCCCGCACGAGCGTTCTGCCCCGCCAGGTTGCGTCGGGCGAGAACGCAGAGAGTGCGATGCGTGTCGCCACCGAGAGATCGCTCGCCGGCGAGAGCCAGAACGTCCAGGGAACCTTTGCGTAGGCACGCTGCGTGCCGGCGAGCGCGCCCAGCCGCATTGCGGCGAGCGCGGCGTTGACGCGAAAGAGCGCCGAAGAGCGATCGCCACGCGCCGCCAGCCACAGCGTGAGCGCGAGCGGCAATGCCTGCACCAAGCCGATCTCGGCGAGCGCGAGGGCGAGGTCGAGCGGGCGCGTAAACGCNNTCGCCCGCTTCGAAGAAGCCGACCGGCGTGCCCGACGCCGTCAACACGCGCGCGATCGTGACGTCCTCGCAGCGCGAGGCGTGCGCGGCCGCGATCGCGTCGGTGGCCAGCAGCGTTTCGCGGCGCACGATGAAGCACTGCCCGTCGGCCTGCACGGCGTGCGGTTCGGTGGCCACGTTGCCGGGCAGACCATAGCGGTACACCAGCGTCGTCAGCATTGAGGGATGGATCAGCGCTTCGCCCGCGCCCGAAAGATGCAGGCGCGGCGCCGCGCTGAAGGCATCCAGACGGCTCAACTCGGCGTGCGCGAGCAGCGAAGCGACCAGGTCCGGCGCGGGACGCACGTCGGCGTCGACCATGAGGATCCAATCCACCTCGGAACTCGCGCGCAGGCCGCTCTCGAGTCCCCAGGCCTTGCCGTTCCAATCGCGCGGCACCGGCGCCGCGTCGACGAAGCGGACGCGCGGGTCGCGCGCGGCGTACGCGTGGATCAGTGCTTGGGTGCCGTCCTGCGAGCCGCCGTCGACCACGAGGATCTCGCGCAGCCAGGGGCCCTGGGCCAGGAGGCCGTCGAGGCACGGCCCGAGGCGCGCGCGCTCGTCGAGCACGGGCACGACGGCGCACACGGCCCCCGACCCCGGCGGCGGCTGGGCCGCACGGGTCAACGGGTCGCCGGCCGCGCTCAGGAGCATGCGGCTCGCGACGCGCGCGCCAAGCAATCCCTGCAGGGCGGCGAACGCATCGGAAGTGGAGATCACGGAACCTCTTACTTTGGCGGGTGAGGATGAGGGCGTCGGCCCCAGCGGCCGGTCGATTCTGCTGACGCACGGGGCGCCGGCGCCGAAGGTCTTCGTTCTACTGCACGGACTCACCGCGAGCCCGCTACAGTTTCTCGAAGTGGGACGCCGGCTGCACGCGCGCGGCGCCAACGTTCTGATTCCGACGCTTCCCCGGCACGGTCATGAGGACCGGTTGACCACCGTGCTCCAGCATTTGACCGTCGCGGAGATGATCGCGTTCGCGCGCCGGGCCGTCGCTACCGCGCGGCCGCTCGGCCGACGGACGATCGTGGCGGGATTCTCCGTGGGCGGCCTGCTCGCGGCCTGGCTCGCCCAGCACGAGGCGCTCGACCGCGTGGTGCCCATCTCGCCGTTTCTCGGGTTCGCGCTCGTACCGCGGCGCGTGGCCGGCCAAGCGGCGCGCCTGGCGCTACGTATGCCCAACCGGTTCCTGTGGTGGAATCCGCTCCTGCGCGAACGCTTGATGCCCGCGCACGGGTACCCTCGTTATCCGACCCATGCCGTGGCGCAAGCCTACGCTCTCGCGCACGAACTCTTCGCCGATGCGGACCGCGTCGCGCCCGCGACGNNCGCGCGTCTACCCCGAACTCGTCGAGGCCATCGAAGGCGTGGGGTGAACGGAAAGAGTAACCGAGCCGCGGCGGCTCGAGCCGCAATGTTGTAGGAGACACTCGTGCGCGCAACGGTCTTTCATGCTCCCGGCGACGTCCGCGTCGAAACGGTTCCCGATCCCAAGATACTCGCGCCGACCGACGCGATCGTGCGCGTGACGCACGCCTGCATCTGCGGCAGCGACCTATGGTTCTACCGCGGCGAAGCGAAGTGGCAGCCCGGCTGGCGCACCGGCCACGAGTGGATGGGCATCGTGGAAGAAGTCGGCGCCGAGGTGCAAACGCTGAAGAAGGGCGATCGCGTGATCGCGCCCTTCTCGTTCTGCGACGGCGAGTGCGAGTATTGCCGCAAAGGCGTGCAGACTTCGTGCGTGCACGGCGGCTTCTGGGGCGGCGCGGGCAACGACGGCGGCCAGGGCGAGGCGGTGCGC
>PLFC01000055.1 GCA_003136655.1 Vulcanimicrobiota bacterium | reverse complement strand
GGCGCGAACACCTGCATCGATCGCGCTCAGACCGGGGCGACGAGCATCGGTCCCGGCACCAAGATCGATAACCTCGTGCAGATCGGACACAACTGCCGCATCGGCGCAAATTCGGCGTTGGCCGCGATGACCGGACTCGCCGGCTCGACCGCGATCGGCGACTACGTTCAGGTCGGCGGCCAGAGCGCGTTCAAAGGACACATCTCGGTCGGCTCGCGCGTGCGCATCGCGGGAAATACGATGGTCTGGGGTGACGTTCCGGACGGCGCGATGATCAGCGGTGCGCCCGCGCAGGACCATCGCGCAGAATTGCGCCAGCAGGTTCGGATTCGCGGCCTCGGTAAGTTGTACGAGCGAGTGAGCGCATTGGAACGGCGAGAGTGAGCGAGCGGCAGCACACACTCCGCGACGTCGTGGAGTTCAACGGGGTCGGCCTGCACACGGGTGCCGCGGCCTCGGTGCGGGTCCGTCCGGCTTCGCCGAACGCGGGCTTGACCTTCCGTCTGGGTGCGGACGGGCCGCTCGTCCCGGCGCGCGCGGAGTATGTCGTTGACACGCGCCGGGCGACGGTGATCGGCGCGGGTGAGCGGACGCTATCGACTGTGGAGCATCTGCTTTCAGCACTCATCGCGACCGGCGTGGACAATGCGCTGATTGAAGCCGAAGGACCCGAAGTTCCCGTGCTGGACGGCAGCGCCGAACCGTTTGCGGCGGCCTTTCGCGACGCGCTGCTGGAACAAGCGGTCGAACGCCGCCCGTTCGTCATCGAGCGGCCGGTGGCGTTCGGCGAGGGCGAGGCGCGTGTGATCGCGTTGCCCGCCGACGATTTCCGGGTGACGGTTTGCGTGGATTTCGAGCCGCCGGTCGGGGCGCAGTTCTTCGCCGCGACGGTCGCCGCCCGGAGCTATCTCGACGAGATCGCGCCGGCGCGCACGTTTGGCTACCTGCACGAAGTCGAAGCGCTGCTCGCGGCGGGTTTGGCCCGCGGCGGTTCGCTCGACAACGCCCTGGTCTTCGCCCCCGACGGACCGTTGACGCCGCTGCGCTGGCCCAATGAGGTCGTGCGCCACAAAGCGCTCGATCTCATCGGCGACCTGGCCCTGCTTGGCGCGCGGCCGCAGGGCGAGTTCATCGCGATCAAGAGCGGTCACCGGCTGCACGCGGCCGCGACCCGCGGCTTGCGCGTAAACGCCCGTTCGTTTGCGGCGCTCGGCTGATGGCGCTCGAGGCGCAGACGTCGTTCGACATTCGCGAGGTCATGAAGATCTTGCCGCACCGCTATCCGATGCTGCTGGTCGATCGCATCGTCGAGTTCGAGGCGATGCGGCGTGCGGTCGGCTACAAGAACCTGACCATCAACGAAGAGTTCTTTCAAGGCCACTTTCCCAATCTGCCCTTGATGCCCGGCGTCTTGATGATCGAGGCGCTGGCGCAACTCGGCGGCACGATCATCATGGCGCCGTACGATTACAAATGGCAGACCGCGGTCTTGACCGGAATCGATAAGGCGAAGTTCAGACGCTACGTCGTCCCGGGCGACCGGCTCGACATGGAGGTCACGCTGCTGCGCGCGCGTTCGACCATGGGTTGGGTTTCCGCGGTCGCGAGCGTCGACGGGAAGCCGGCCTGCTCGGCCGAGTTGATGTTCGCCTTGACCCCGATCGACGACAACAGCATGGATGCCGCGGTCCTGCACGAGTGATCCACTCGAGCGCCATCGTCCACCCCAAGGCCGTCATCGGCGATGGGGCGGAGATCGGACCGTTCTGCGTCGTCGGCGCGCACGTCCGCATCGGTGCGCGCACGCGGTTGCTCGCGCACGCCGTGGTCAACGGACACACGACGATCGGCGAAGAGTCGACGATTCATCCCTTCACCTCGATCGGCGCTCCGCCCCAGGACCGCAAATTCTTCGGGGAACTCTCGTATACGCACGTGGGCAGCCGGACGACGATCCGCGAGTACGTCTCCATTCATCGCGCGACCGGCGAAGGCGAGGTCACCTCGATCGGCGACGATTGCCTTATCCTCGCCTACGCCCACGTCGCCCACAATTGCCGCGTGGGCAACAACGTGACGATGTCGAGCACCGCGCAATTGGCCGGTCACGTGGTCATCGACGACCACGCCAACGTCGGCGGGATGACCGGCCTGCATCAGTTCGTCCGCGTCGGACGCTACGCGATGGTCGGCGGCATGTCGAAGATAACGCGCGATATCCCACCGTATTTTTTAGTCGAAGGCTCGCCCGCGCAAGCCTACGGCTTGAATTCGATCGGCCTGCGCCGGGCCGAGTTCTCGCCCGAGACGATCGCCGAACTGAAGGAGTGTTACAAGTTGATGTACCGCTCCAACCGCAACATCTCGCAAGCGCTCGAAGCGATGCGCGAGATCGTGAAGACCGACGACGGCCGGCATCTGATCGACTTCGTCGCAGCCGAATCGGCGCGGGGCATCGTCAAGTAAGCGGCGCGCCGGCGGCGCGTCCGCTGCGGGTCTTCATGGCCACCGGGGAAGCGTCGGGGGACATGCTGGCCGCGACGCTGGCCGAAGCGATGCGCGCTTTCGTTCCCGACCTGGAACTGGCCGGGATCGGCAGCGAGCGCATGCAGGCGGCCGGTTTCGAACTGACCACGCACACGCGCGGCTGGGCCAGCCTGGGTCCGATCGAAGCGTTGCGCAAGATTCCGCCGCTGTTCGTCAACGTTTGGCGGCACTCGTTCTGGCTTCGCTTTGCGCCGCGCGACCTGATCGTGCTGATCGATTTCGGCGCCTACAACCTGCGCTTCGCGCGGGCCTTGCGCCGAATCGGTTATCGCGCGCCGATCCTCTATTATTTTCCGCCCGGCGCGTGGTACGACCGCGCCGCGCAGGCCGAAGCGGTCGCACGCGTCACGGTGCCCTTGACGGCGTTCGAGCATCAGCGCGATTTCTATCGCTCCCTCGGCCTCGAGATCGCCTGGTTCGGACATCCGTTGGTCTCGCTGATCGAGCCGCGGCGCTCGAGGCCGCCGGCGCCCGCCCGCGGCGGCACCGTCGCGCTTTTGCCGGGCAGCCGGCGCGGCGAACTCGAACGTCACGCGGACCGCCTCTTCGAGGATGTGCGTCTCTTGCGCGCGCGGCGCCCAAATCTGAACGCGGTGGTCGGGGCGGCCGACGACGCCGCCGAAGCTCTGCTGCGCGAACGCATGGATGCCGCGGGCTTTGCCGCGCCGATCGTGCGCGGTGCGCGAGCCGCGCTCGACTCGGCCGACGTCGCGTTCGTCGCCTCGGGCACGGCCGTGCTCGAAGCGGCCTTGCGCGAGGTGCCCACGGTCGCGCTCTACGTCATTTCGTCGAGCCAGGTGCCCATCGCCAAGCGTCTGATGCGCGGCCGGCGGTTCATCACGCTGCCGAACATCTTGCTCGACCGCGCGCTCGTGCCCGAACTGCTACAGGACGCGGCCACGCCGGAAGCGCTCGCGGCCGCAGCGGAAGAATTGCTCGACGCGCCGCAGGCGCAACTCGCCGGCTATCGCGAGCTGCGCGATCGCTTGGGCCCGGCCGATGCCCTGCAGCGCTGCGCCGCCTTCGCGGTCGCACTGGCGCGCGACGCGCAACGCGTCTGATGCTGCG
Organism: Vulcanimicrobiota bacterium; assembly: GCA_003136655.1. Lineage (GTDB taxonomy): Bacteria > Vulcanimicrobiota > Vulcanimicrobiia > Vulcanimicrobiales > Vulcanimicrobiaceae > Hesperobacter > Hesperobacter lustricola. The sequence goes on along the minus strand of PLFC01000055.1, from coordinate 10,056 downwards.
CATCTATCACACCTCGGACCTGCACGACCACCGCGGGATCGTGCCGCGTCTGCGCGAGTTGCGCGCGAGCGAGCCCGGGCTGCTCTTCGATTGCGGCGATTCGTTGCGCGGAAGCCAGACGGTATACCGGCGCGACGAGCCGATCGTGGCCGAGATCGACGCCGCGGGTTACGACGCGCAAGGCATCGGGAACCGCGAGTTCCACTATCTCTTTGCGCTGCTCGCGGCGCGCGCCAGGCGCATGCACCATCCGCTGATCTGCAGCAATTTGATCGACCTGCGCGCGCGGCCGTTGCCCTTCGCGCGCGAGATTTCGTTCGAACACGAGGGCCGGCGGTTGCGCGTTTTCTCGTTGCTGGTCGTGCAGTATCCGGCCGGAAGCCCGTGGGAACGCGTTTTCGGCTGGCGCTTTCTCGATCCGATCGCGGTCGCGCGCGAGTTCGCCGCATCGACGCCGGAGTCCGAGACGCTCGTCGTGCTCTCGCACCTCGGGCTACGTGCGGATCGCCTCCTGGCGGAAGCCGTGCCGCGACTCGACCTGATCTTGGGCGGCCACAGTCACGACACGTTGCTCGCGCCCGAATACGTGTCCGGCGTGCCGATCGTGCACGCCGGGCCGTACGGCGAGTATTGCTCGCGCAGCGAGTTCGAACTCGACGGCGTGCGCCCGCGTCTGGCGCGCTCCAGCCTGCTGCCGTTGCTCGCGGCGAGGTGACGTGCGCCGCATACTGTTCGTCAGCAACGGACACGGGGAGAGCGCCATCGCGGACCGTATCGCTTGCGAGGTGCAAGCGCTCGCGCAGGTTCCCGTCGGTCTCGACCATTTGGCGCTCGTCGGCGAGCCGCCGCCCTCGCGCGCGCTGACGACCGTCGGCCCGCGCCGGGCGTTGCCCAGCGGCGGTTTGGTGGCGATGGGCAACGTGGCCGCGTTCGCGCGCGATCTGCGCGCCGGCTTCACGACGCTGCTGCGCGAGCAGACCTCGTTTTTGCGCCGCGAAGGCGTGCGTTACGATTGCGTGCTCGCCGTCGGCGATGCGTACGCGCTCGGCTTGTCGCTGTTGGCGCGGCGGCGCACGCTGTTCGTGGGCACTGCAAAAAGCGTCTACGTCGCGCGGTACGGCCCGTTCGAGCGCACGTTGTTGCGCCGCGCGGCGCGGAGCTTCGTGCGCGACGAAGCGACCGCATTCGATCTGCGCGTCGACGGCGTGCGCGCCGAAGCGCCGGGGAACGTGATCGTCGACTTGATCGACGGCGCACCGCCGCCGGCCGGAGAATTCGCGCAGGGGACCTGGCTCGGACTGCTGCCCGGCAGCCGCGAGGCAGCGTACGCCGATGCGGTGCGTCTGGCGCGCATGCTCTCGGCGCTCGCCTTCCGGCGCGGGGAGGCGCGGGGTTTGCTTTCGCTCGCGCCGGGTCTGGCCGCGGCGCGCTTCGCGGCGGCGCTCGCCGCGGAGGGCTGGACGCTCGCCGGGGGCGACGGGGAGAACGTGGCCTTTCGGGCGACCTCCGGCGGAGCGAGCATCTGCGGCTGGAGCGGGCCCTTGGGCACCTTGCTGGCGGCTTCGTCGCTGGTCGCCGGCCAAGCCGGAACGGCCAACGAACAGGCGGCCGCCCTGGGCAAGCCCGTCGTCGCGCTGGATGCGGAGGGCGCAGGTCTTCGGCGCGTCGGGCCCGGCGAAGGCTGGTATCGCATGCGCCAGCGACGCCTGCTCGGCGAGGCCTTGACGCTCGTGCCGCCCTCGCCGCCGGAGGCGGCGGAGCGAATCGCGGCCCTCTTGGACGACCCCGCCGCGCTCGCGCGCATGCGCTCGGCGGGTCCCGAGCGGATGGGTCGCCCGGGCGGGGCGCGAGCGATCGCCGCCGCGGCGTTGCTGTGAGCGCCCGTTCCGGCGTGGCGCCGGCCAGGTTCGTGCCGGCCGCCCTCGCGGTCTTTTTCGTCGCCGTCCAGTTCTACACGTCGTTCGCACCGCTGTCGCCGACGCCGCCCGTCGGCTATGTCTTCGCCTCGCGCCTCGGCGCGGCGGCGATCGTCGGCGCCATGGTTCTGGCCGCAGCCTATCTCGGTTGGAACGAGGTGCGCGGGGCGACCTTGCCTGCCGACTCGCGGCTGATCCTCGGCGTCTGGATCGGCGCCGCGGCCGTCGCCTCGCTCTTCGGCTTCGATCCGCTTTCCGGCTTCGAGGTCGTGGGCGTCATGCTGGTGGCCGCGCTCTTCCATCTCGCGCTGCGTCGCGCGTATGCCCGCCCGGCCGCCGCCCGTGCCGTGCTGCTCGCGTACCTCGGTGCGGGCACGCTCGCGATCCTGGCGGCGCTCGCGATGCTCGCGCTGCGCCGGCCCGCTCCGCTTTTCGTGCTCAATCACGGCCGGGCCGCGGGCTTCTTCGTGACGGCCAATCAATTTGCGGCCTTCCTCGACGCCTTCGTCTTTACGGCGGCAGGCGTCGGGCTGTCCAGCCGCTCGCCGCGGCTGCGCGCCTGTGCCGGAGTGGCCGTCGCCTGCGGGCTGGTCGCGTTGGTGCTGACCTACTCGCGCTCGGGCTGGGCCGGAGCGTTGGCCGGAGCCGTCTTCCTGGCGGTCCTCCTCCGCGCTCGCGCCGCGGTGCTCGCNNGCCGACTCGTTCAACCGTCTGGCCACGCTCCAGGCGGGCGTGCGCGCCGCGCAACTCTTCCCGCTCACCGGCGTCGGACCGATGGCGTATTGGCGGGTGTATCCGTCGTTGCGCCTGCCCAACGGCGCGCCGCCCGGCTCGTTCGGAGCGCTCCACCCGCACGACGCCTACGTTTCATGGGCCGGCGAAACGGGCGCGGTGGGCGTCGCCGCGCTGCTCGTGGGCTGGTGGGCCTTCGCGCGCTCGATCCGCCGGACGCTGGCCGGCGCGCCTCCGGCAGCGCGGCGCTTGGGCCTCGCACTCTGCGCCGGATTGGTCGCGGTCCTCGTTCAAGGTCTGTTCGATACGATCGGAATCGTGCAAATGACCTTCGTCTGGATACCGTTCACGGCGCTGGCGCTCGCCGGCGCCGCGGCCGGATTGCCTTGGGAAAGCGAGCTCGCCGATGGCCGCTGAGCGCGGGCTGCCGCGCGCCCTCGCGCTGAGCGCCCTGGCGCTCCTCGCCGCCTGTACCGGCGGCAATGGCCAACAGGGCGCGCCGGCCACGGCCACCCCACAGGCCTCGGCCTCCGTCCGGCCGCGCCCGACGCCGACCGCGGTTCCCATTAGAATCCACTCGCAGCGCGTGGGCTCGAAGTACATCTATCTCACCGAGCAAAAGAAAAGCCGGGTCGTGTACGTTCTGCGCGCCGATTCCAACACGTCGATTCGGCTGGCCGAGGGTGCCGGCCACAGCACCTTTACGCTCCCGCACGTCACGTTTTACAGCGGGCCGCGCACGATCGTGGCCGACGCCCCGCTGGCCACGGTCGAGGAGAAGGATCGCAGCGTTTTGATGAGCGGCGGCACGCACGCGAAGACCGACAAGGGAATGACGCTGACCAGCGATACCTTACGCTACGACGACGCCGCCGAGCGTCTGCACGGCGAAGGGCACGTGATCGTCACCACGCCGCAGGGTACCGAGCTGCGCGGCGACGTGTTCGATTACGACATGCGCACCACCGAGATGCACGTGACGGGCAGCGCGCCGTGAACGATTACGCGGGCGGCGCGGGCCGGTCACAGAGCATCGAGATCGAAGGTTTGGTCAAGCGCTACGGCTCGCGCGCCGTGGTCAACGGCGTCAGCGCCAACGTCCAAAAGGGCGAGGTGGTCGGGCTGCTCGGTCCCAACGGTGCGGGCAAGACGACGACGTTCTACATGGTCGTCGGTTTGGTCAAGCCCGACGCGGGGCGCGTCTCCATCGTCAGCGCCGACGGCGTGGCGCTCGAGCTGACCGGCTCGCCGATGTACAAGCGCTCGCGCGCCGGCATCGGCTATTTAGCGCAGGAGAATTCGATCTTCCGCAAGCTTTCCGTCGGCGACAACATCCGGCTCATCTGGGAGATGAACGGCGTGCCGCGGCGCGAGCAGGATCGCCGTCTGCCCGACTTGCTCGAGGAGTTCGGGCTGTCGCGCTTCGTCGATGCGCGCGGCGACTCGCTCTCCGGCGGCGAACGGCGCCGCGTCGAAATCGCGCGGGCGATCGCGACCGAACCCGCGTTTCTGCTGCTCGACGAACCCTTCACGGGCATCGATCCGATCGCGGTCGCCGACATCCAACTGATGATCCGGCAACTGCGCGATCGCGGGCTGGGCGTGCTGATCACCGATCACCAAGTCCGCGAGACGCTGGCCATCGTCGACCGAGCCTACATCGTCAACGACGGCACGATCGTCGTGTCGGGCAGTGCCGACGAAGTGCTCGAATCGCCGCTCGCGCGCCAGTTCTATCTCGGCGAAGGCTTCCGCCTCTAGTGGGAGCGTAGTGGCCGGTTCGGCGTTGACCGACTGGCGCGTGACGATCCTCGACCGCTACATGGTGGCGGAGTTGGGCGGTCCCTTCGCCTTCGGCCTGTCCGCATTCACCTTGATCTTCGCGGCCACCAACATCTTGGCCATCAGCCGGCTGGTGGGCGAAGCTCACGCGCCGATCGGCGCGGCGATCGAGTATTTCCTGTGGCAATTGCCGCAGATCGTGATTACGGTCGTGCCGATGGCGATGTTGCTCGGCGTGCTGCTCGCGTTGCAGCGGCTTTCGGGCGAGAGCGAGATCACCGCGCTGAAGGCCGGCGGCATCGGCCTGGTCCGCGCGGTGCGGCCGCTGCTCCTGGTGGGCTTCGCCGTCTCGATCGTGGCGCTGGGCTTGCAAGAGGGCGTCGTGCCGTACGCCAACGACCGCGCCACCTATCTGCGCGAGCAGGTGATCAAGCAGGTCGGACCCTTCGGCGGCGGCAGCCACACCGTCACCACCATGGTTCCGGGCGGCGGCCGGCAGGTGACCTTCTTCGTGGGCTACGAGGCCGCGACGCAGACGTTGTTGCGCGTTACGGTGATCAAGTACGATCCGTCCAATCACGCGCAGCTGATCGTGTTCGCCGACCGCGCCCGGTATCAGGCGCCGAACTGGACGTTCAGCGACGCGCAAGAATACCGCTTCAATCCGGATGGGACGACGTACTACTCCCTCGAACCCGTTCAACAGGTCGATATCGGCGAGAAGCCGACCCAGATCCAACAGACCGTGACCGACAAGAATCGCGAGGAGATGAGCCGCTCGCAAATTCGCGAGGTCATCGATTCGGGACAGTTGAGCCCTCAGGAGATCCGCCAGTTTCAGACGAGTTACGAAGAGAAGCTCGCGCGCCCGTTCGCTTCGTTCGTTTTCACCCTGATCGCCGTCCCGTTCGGCTTGCGGCCGGCGCGCGGCGGGGGCGGCACGGGGCTGGGCTTCGGTTTGGCCGTGGCCATCGTCTTCGTGTATTTCGTGATCGCGTCGATCTGCTCGGCGCTCACCGTCGGGCTGCCGGGAGGTTATCTGGTCTCCGCGCTCGGCGCCTGGGCGCCCAACGTGCTCTTCACCGCCATCGGCGCGCTGTTGCTGGCGCGCGCGGCGCGCTACTGATGCGCCGGCCCATCCGAGGATCGCGTTGGGCACCTTAGGCGGCATCGCGCTCATCATCGCGATCACGGCGATCGCGGGCGTCATCGCCTACATCGGCGACCGCGTCGGGCACCAGGTGGGACGCAAGCGCATGACGCTGTTCAACCTGCGGCCCAAGTATACGTCGACGATCGTGGCCGTGGGCACGGGCATGATGATCGCGCTCGTGGTGACGCTGGCCGCGCTCTTGCTCTCGGATTACGCGAAGCAAGCCTTCTTCCACCTCGACGAGATCAACAACCGGGTCAACGAACTGCAAGCCGAAGCCGACTCGCTCAACAAGCGCGCGCGAGAGAGCAACGTGGTGATCAACCGCGGCGATCTGCTCTACGATCAATACTTGCTGGTCACGCCCCAGCAGTCGGCTGCGGAGAAGCTCAAGAACGCGAGCGCGTTCTTCGACGCGGTGGTGCAGTCGCTCGATCGCCGCTACGCGCCGGCGCAACTCAAGCCGTATCCGCTCAAATCGGACGATCCCGAGGTGCGCCGCAAGCTCGAGGATCTGCTGCACGACCAACGCGTCGAGGGCTTTCTGCTGCAGGGCCCGATGATCGTGCTGGCCATCGCCGATCAGAATCTGTTCGTCAACGATCCGATCCACTTCGGGTTCGAGCCTTACCCCGACCGGCTGATCTTCCGCGCCCATCAAACCATCGTCAGCTACGAGGTCGACGGGGGCTCGCAGGTGCAGCCGTTCGTGCTCTACGCGCAGCTCAGCAGCGGCGTCCAGGACGCGGCCATCTCCCAAGGCATGCCCGGCGCCTTCGCCCGGGCGCTACCCACGCTCAGCGAGGCGCAGGTGCGCGAGATCAGCGATACGATCCGCAACGGCAAGGGCCGCTTCTACGTCGTGGTCAGGGCGGCCACCGACATCTACCCGCATACCGGCGGCATCCCGGTCGACTTCACCCTCAGTCGCACGTTGAAGTGAGCGCCGAACCCGGCGAGCCGGCGGCCGGCGGAGGCGTCCTCGGGATCGACCCCGGCACGCGCAAGTGCGGGTACGCGCTGATCCGCGCCGTCGGCGAGCACCCGGACGAGATCGGAATCGTGCCCACCGCCGAGTTGCCCGCGCGCGTCGGGGAGCTGACCGGCCGCCGCGCGATCAGGGCCGTCGCACTCGGCGGCGGCACGCATACGGCCGCCGTCGCATCGCTGCTCGCGGGGCTCGGCATTCCTGTGCGCGTCGTCGACGAATACGAAACCACGCTCCTCGCGCGGCGACGCTACTTCGCGGCCAATCCGCCGCGGGGCTGGCGCCGGCTCGTGCCCAGGGGGATGCTCCTGCCGCCCCGCCCGATCGACGATTTTGCGGCCCTGCTCATCGCCGAGCGATTCTTGCTCGCGGAGGCCGAGCGGCCCGACGCGTAACCCGCTCCGGGCAGGCCCGCTGCGGGAGCATGAGTCCATCGGCCGCATGTGCGCGAAGGGCCGAATCCAATGGAGGAGTCGCGCGCGCCCGACCGTAAAGCGTCGCTCGGCATGCGCTCCGACGAGGGCATACTTTCCGCGTCCCTACTCTCCAGGTGAAGGCAAACTCGGCAACTCTCACCAGGAGGCGGTACCCGGAGTATCCTCTGGTCTGGCGCTCGCTCACGAAGCTGTGGCTTCTTCATCTTGGAGGATTCATGAAGCGTCTCGCTAGCCTGGTCCTCGCGTCGAGTTTTATGCTCGGCTCGATGGTCGGCATGGACCGGGCTGCCTCCGCAACGCCGTTCTCGGACGTGCCGGCGAACCATTGGGCGTACCAATACATCCAGAGTCTCGCGGCCGACGGTCTCATCGACGGCTACCCCGACGGGAAGTTCAAGGGCGACCGTCCGCTCACGCGTTACGAGATGGCCGTGGTCGTCGCGCGCGTGATCGCGAAGTTGCAAGAGAACGAGAAACCGTACACGGGTCCGACGAAACAGGATCTCGACAAGCTGCAGAAGCTCATCGACGCGCTCAAGGACGAGTTGGACGAGTTGGGCGTTCGCGTGACCAACCTCGAGGACTCGCTCGACGCGCTCGACAAACGCACGAAGTTCGCGCAGTCGCTCTCGATGCACGGCACGTTCCTGCCCAACCTCACGTTCCGCCAGCGCGACGTGATCCAGCAGTCGATCCTCAACGGCACCGGCGAGTCGGTTGCGACGTATTGGGGCCAGACGGTGGCCGCGGGCAAGACGGGTTCGATCGACCCGTTCGTCAACGCGTTCATGGTCTCCGACGACTCGAACAATCCCCTGGCGCAGAGCGGCTCCGGCATCCAAATCCGTCAGGACAGCCGCTTCACGCTGGCCTATCAGTACAGCGACAACCTCACGATCTCGCTGCCCGTGCACGTGCTCAACTTCGAGTACGGCGGCGAGTACGATCAGTCCGAGAAGTTCGAGTTCGATCCGGGCGTCGACGTCAACGTCGCCAAGACCGGTGCGATCTCCAACCTCGACATCAAGTTCGGCGAGATCGACAACATGCCGTCGTCGCTGACCGGCTTGACCTTCCGCGCCCCGTTCGGCTATAGCGCGGCGATTCCGTACGAACAGCCGTTCCAGCCCTATCAGAAGGGCATGGCTATGAGCGGTGTGTTGAACGAAACGAACATCGGCTCGACCCAGTTCTTCGGTTCGTTCACGCGCATGGACGACGTCGAGCTGAATACGCAAACGTCGTTCCTCGATCCCAACGGCGCTCAGTTGCAAGACACGTACCTCTACCCGACGGTGCCCTCGCAGTCGGGTTACGTTCAGACGGGCGCCGCGACCGCGAACCGCACCGATACCTTCAATGCCGGCACGGGAACGCTGACCACGGTCTACCTTTCGCAAGTCGCGATCCTCGGATCGGTCTACGTCTCCTACTACAACGGCACGACGTATAATTCGGGCGGCACGATCACCGGCGGTCCTCCGAACGCGCTGCCCGCGATCTCGTACAATGCCGCGACCAACGCGGTCGTCTTCGCCACGCCGATTCCGGCCGGCTCGACGGTGCAAATCACCTATCGCGGCGTCACGGCTACGGCCAATGCCAACCTCGAGCGCTACATGGCCAACGCGCGCCTGGTGCAGAAGCTCAACTCGGTGCCCGGCGCACAAATCGGCCTGAGCTTCAACCGCATCTTCGATTACGACGACACCCAGACGACCGGCGACCTGACCCAGGTCTTCGCCGCCGGTGCCAACGGCGAGCCGCTCGTGAGCGACACGGTGTTCGGTCTCGACGCTTCGGTGCCGCTGCCGTTTACCATCAGCGGTAAGGGCTCGTCGCCGACGCTCTTCGGCGAACTCGCCTACAGCAAGTACACGCCGGACTACCGCAACGTCGCCGCGGTCGGCGACACCGGCGCCGTCGTCGGCCTGCGCTTCAAGATCAAGAAGCTCGAAGTGACGGGCCAGTACCAGAGCATCGGCGTCAACTTCTTCGACGGCGCGCCGTTGCGCTTTTTCGGTAATCCGCCGCCGCTCTTCGCGTTCTGGAAGGGCCCGTATCTGCCCGACTTCTTCGGTTTCGCGAACAACTTGGGCATCAATCAGCAGTTCGACGCCCAATTCGGAAACATCGGACTGGCCTCGCCGAACACCTCGGTCAACCCCAACCTGACCTTCCTGTATCCGATCTTCAATCCGTTCAAGGCCAACAGCCCGACCGATTTCTCGGCCTTCGCGCCGAACTCGCAAGGCCCGACCTTGAGCGCGAACTTGCCGATCACGGTGGGCGACTTCACCTTCCAGACGCGCGGGCAATACCAGCATCTCCAAGAGATCAGGCCCGACGCGTTCGGCAGCCTCGTCTACGGGCCGGCGTACGCCTCGAGCGTGCCGCTCAAGTTCGACAGCTACACGCTGGCGACGCAATTCACGCTACCGGCCTTCGGGCAAAAGGTCAGCGGTAACATCTCGGGTTCGTACGAGACGCTCGTGCGCAACGATCAAACGCCGTTCCAGTACTACCCGATCAATCCGGCGCAGCAGACGTTCGACGCGGCTTCGTACTTGGCGGCGCAACAGATTCCGGGCGGCAGCCAAGTGTCGTTCTATCCCAACTACTCGAACGTTCGCCACGTCACGCTCGCGGCGGGCGCGTCGATTCCGCTGACCAAGGGTGTGGGCCTCAACCTCACCTACTCCACGCAGCGCTACGGCGGATCGTACGGCACGACGCTCAATCAGAACATCTCGGAGCGCAAGGATTACTACACGGGTTCCGTCGTGTATCAGATCCCGAACTCCAATTCGTCGGTCTCGTTCCAGGCACGTCACTTCAGCTACCTCGACGACGTGATCCCGAACTTCAACCTAGGGCAAAACCGCCAAGACGTCTTCTTCACTGTTCGGTTCTAGGACGCGAGGATTCGTCCGGAGCGTCGTCGCCGGGGGGCTCATGTGCGTCGAGCACACATCGCCCCCCGGCTCCTCGCTCCGAACGAATCCTCGCATCCCATCGTGCGGGGGGCGGCGTTGGCTTAGGGGCGGC
>PLFC01000088.1 GCA_003136655.1 Vulcanimicrobiota bacterium | reverse complement strand
GCGCTCGACCGCTTCGGCATGGCGCAGGCGCTGGTCGAGGCGGGCGCCGACGTGCTCTTCGGCGACTTCATCTTCGCGCTCGACTTGGACAAACCGGTGCGCGGCCTCGCCGAGTTCGAAGCGCTGGCCGAGAAGTACTTGCCCGACGCTTGTAAGTTGCCGTTCCAGTTCTTCTATCCGACCGGGAAGAAGCAAGACCGGCCGCCCCAGCCCAAGTATCCGGAGTACTACGCCGAAGCCGAGATCATCGCGGGCGACTTCCACTTCATGCGGCAGTTCATGCCCGACCGTCTCGACGGTAAGTTGGTCTTGACCAACACGGTGACCGCCGCCGACATCGAAGAACTGCGGTCGCGCGGCATCGCGCGCTTGGTCACGACCACGCCCGATTTCGGCGGGCGTTCGTTCGGCACCAACGTCGTCGAAGCGGCACTGCTGGCGCTGCTCGGCAAGCGCTGGGACGACGTGACCGCCGACGACTACGGCGGGCTGTTACGCGCGCTGCACCTGCGCCCGCGCGTGCTCGATTTTGCGGTAACGTCGGCTTAGTGCCGGGGACGTCCGGGTCGATCCTGCGCCGGCTCTTCGCGCGCCAGCCCTACGATAGCGCGCGCACGTCGGGCGGCAACGCCCTGCGCCGCTGCCTCGGCTTGGCGGGTCTGGTCTCGGTGGGTTTGGGTACGATGCTCGGCGGCATCTTCACGACCGTCGGCGTCGGGACGCTCGCGGCCGGGCCCGCCGTGATCTTCTCGTTCTTGCTCTCGGGCCTGGCCTGCGTCTTCGTCTCGCTGTGCTACGCGGAACTCGCCTCGATGGTGCCCATCGCGGGGAGCGCCTATACCTATGCCTATGCGACGCTCGGCGAGGTCGTGGCCTGGATCATCGGCTGGGATCTGATCCTCGAATACGGCATCAGCGTGGCGCCCGTGGCGGCATCGTGGTCGGGGTACGCGCAGTCGTTCCTGCAAAACTACGGCATCGCGTTACCGGATTGGGCCAAAACGGCGCATCTCGCGATCTCGCGCGGCGGCGTCGACCTCGCGCATTCCACCGTCGACCTCGTCGCGATGCTCGTCGTGCTCGCGGTGACGGCGGTGATCGCGATCGGCATTCGGGAGTCTGCGTCGCTCAACGGCGCGCTCGTGGTCGTGCAACTGGTCGCGATCGTGATCTTCGTGGTGGCCTTGCTCGGCGCGCTGCATCCGGGCAACTTCCGGCCGCTCTTTCCGCACGGCACGCAGGGCGTCGTGACAGGAGCGGCGCTCGTGTTCTTCGCCTACATCGGCTTCGACACGGTGACCGTCGCCTCCGAAGAAGCCGAGCATCCCGAGCGCGACGTGCCCTTGGCGGTCATTCTCTCGCTCTTGATCGGCGCGGTGCTCTACGTCGCGATCGCCTGGGTCACGGTGGGCGTGGTGCCCTGGGAGCACATCGACAAGGATGCGGGCATGGCCGATGCGGTGAAACATGCCGGCAACAATCCGATCGTCTCGGCCATCTTGACGGCCGGCGCGATCGCGGGCACGACGACGGTGATGCTCACCTCGCTGCTCGGCCAGGTGCGCATCTTCTACGTGATGGCGCGCGACCGGATGCTGCCGCCGATCGTGGCCCGCGTCAACCTCAAGACGCGCACGCCCCTCTTGACGACGGTGACCACGGGCGGCATCGTGGCGGTGCTAGCCGGCATCGTGCCGCTCGACGTGCTGCTCTCGCTGGTCAACATCGGCACGCTCTCGGCGTTTGCGATCGTCTGCGCCGGAGTGTTCGCGCTGCGCTATGCCGAACCGAACGCACGCCGTCCGTTCCGTGCGCCGTTTTCTCCCGTGGTCCCGGTACTCGGCTTTTTGCTGTGTCTGTACCTGATGATCGGCGGGCTCTCCGGCGGCACGTGGATTCGTTTCGTGGTCTGGTTCCTGGTGGGCATGCTGGTCTACGTGCTCTACGGGTATCGTCACTCGCTCTTGCGTCCGGGTGCGCCCAAACTCGAAGCCGAACCGGTCGCACCTTTCCTCGAATGACGCAGACCGAAGCGCTCGTTCCCGAGGAGGTCGAAGGGCGTCGCCGGTTGCCGCGCGTCCTGGGACTGTTCGACGTCGGCGTGCTGGCTTCGGCGGCGATGGGCCCGGCCTATAGTTTGGCTTCGACGATGGGTCCGATGGTTGCGGCCGCAGGCAACAACGCGACGCTGGCCCTGGCGCTGCTGGGTTTGATCATGGTCGGCGTCGCGCTCTCGTTTGCGCGGCTCTCCGACGTGTTGCCCGATGCCGGGTCGTCGTTCTCGTGGAGCGCGCGCGCTTTCGGTCCGGCAGGCGGCACGTATGCTGCCTGGCTCCTGTTGCTCTCGAANNCTGGTCGCGCCGCAACATGCGACCGAGCCGCTCTGGGATGCGATCGTCGGCGCGCTCTGGATCGTGGCCAGCACCGTGCTGCTGTATTACGGGTTGCGACCGACGGCGCTGGTGACCGCGCTCTTCCTGATCGGCGAACTCGTCGTCGTCGGGGTCGCCGCGGCCGCCGCGTTCATCGTGCATCCGCCGGCCGAGCACTTTGCGGCGACGGCCGTTGCGCTGCCCTCGCCCGGATTCGGCGGCATCATCGCCGCGATGGTGCTCGGCATCTGGATGACCGACGGCTGGGAAGTTTCGGCATCGGCTTCGGAGGAGTCGACCGGCCCTGCCGATACGTCGGGTCGCGGCGGGATCATTGCGCTCGTGGTCACCACGGTAATCTTGCTCGGCGCGATGGCTGCGTTCTTGCACGTCGGCAGCGTCCCGGGTTTTTCCGCGCACCAGACCGACGCGATGGCCTACGTGGCGTCGCGCCTCGGCGGCCCGGGTTGGCGTCTGGCAATCGATGCGACCGTGCTCGTCTCGACGGCGGCCACGCTGTGGACCACCATCCTGTATCTGTCGCGCAGCGTCTACGCGATGGGTCGCGACGGCGTGTTGCCCAAGCAGATCGGCGTGCTCGACGGACGCGGCGTGCCGGTGAATTCGCTGCTGGTGGTGTTCGCGTGCGTCGCCGGGTTCACGCTGTTGACCGGCTTCTGGCCCTCGGCCAACGACATCCTCAACCTCGTGCTCAACGGCACGGCCGTATTCCTGGGCGCGCTGTTCTGCATGTCGACGCTCTCGGCCATCAAACTGCTCGCTAAGCGCCCCGGCGAGACGCCATTGCAGGCCTACGTGATTCCCGGTTTGTCCGCGCTCGCGCTGATCGCGATCGTGGGCGTCGATATCGCTGAGTCCGACATAAAGACGAAAACAGTCGAGATCGCCGGGCTGGCCCTGGGCATTCCGTTCGCGCTGTGGCGCGGCCGGCGCATGCACATCGCGCCCCTCTTCGTCGGCCGCGAGCCCGAGTTGGAAGGCTAGACGGTCTACGGTTTCGCCGGGGACGATCGCGCGCGCGTGCTACGCCGTCTCGACGAGCGTGCCTTCCTTCGACAGTTGTCCGCTGCGTCGCCACAACAGTGCGACGCCCAGCAAGAAGTACGAGGCAAAGACGTACGGGAAATAGTTCGTCGGCGGGGGCGGCACGGGGTACACGCTGCCGATCGCCGGGATGATCAAAAGTGCCAGCGTGCCGACGGCCAATACGACGTTGACGGGCTTGAGCTCGCCGAGTTTCTTCAAGTACACCGGAGCGCCGAGCGCGACGAAAGCGTAGATGGCCACGAACCCGTACGCGCCCAGCGTCGCGGTGTCGTTGAAGGCGTCGAGGGGCGCGCGGCCGGCGAGGAGCATGCCCCCGCCGATCAGCGCGAGCGACCCCGCGAAGAAGCCGAGCGCGACGTGCGGCGTGAGATGGTCGGCGTGCAGGCGGCCGAGCAGTTCGGGAAAGAGCCGCTCGCGCGACATCGAGTAGAGCACGCGCGCCCCGGCGTTGAGTGCGGCGAGCGTAATCGAAAACGAACTCAGCAGCGCGCCCACGTCGATTGCAATCTTCAGCGCGGGCGCGTTGACCGCGTCGGCCAGGGCGTCGAGCGGCGTGCCGATCTTGTCCAGCGGCGTCTTGAGAGCGTGCGCCCCGAGTACCTCGGCGTAGGCGCAGAAGATGAAGAAGGCGCCCGAAATCAGCACGCTGACGATCACCGCCGTCGGGATCGTGCGCAGCGGGTCTTTGGCCTCATCGCCGAGTGCGGTCGCGCTCTCGAAGCCGACCAGCGAGAAGATCGCGATCACCGCACCGAGGCCGATGCCGCTCAGGCTCGAGCCGCGCAGCGCGAGTTGATCCGTGTCGATCAGCGTGCCGCGGTGCGCGATGACGAGCGCGATCAGCGCCAAGATCAACGAAACGGAGACGCCCTCGAGCAGCAAGAGCGTGATCGTGGAGAGCCTGATGTCGCGATAGGCCAGCGCCAGCGCCACCGCGAGACACGCCAGCACCGTGAAGACCGGCGGCACGTTGAGGCGCACGATCGCACCCAGTGCGTTCGTGAAGACGGCAAAGCCCGCGAGGCCCGCGACGCCGACGAAGACGTATGCCCAGATGAGTGCCCAACCGCAAAGCAGGCTGCCGCGTGGGCCGAAGGCACGGCCCGCGAACGTGTAGAGCGAGCCGGTCGAGCGCGAGCGCGAGGCGAACTCCCGGATGTTCAGTGCCACCGCGAGCAGCATGAGCGAACCGAACGCGTAGGCGAGCCAGCTCGCGTTTCCGGCCGAACCGTACATCAGCGGCACGATCAACACCGGCGTCATCGTCGGGCCGAGCATCGCGATCGACTGCGCCAACACTTCCCAGATGTTGAGCACGCCCGCGCGTAACGTGGTCATGCCGGACGTGCGACGTTGGCCGAAGCGAGCACTTCGCGTGCCGCTCGCGCGCCTTCACGCGCGGCGCCCTCCATGAAGCCCTGCAGGAGCACGGAGCAGTGCTCGCCGGCGAAATGCACGTTGCCTTGGCGCACGCGTTCGTAGCCGGCGAACTTCGTGTACTGTCCGGCGAGCCAGCCGGAGTAACTGCCGAGCGCGTAGGGGTCGGCGATGTAATGACTGAGCACGGCTTTGCCCGTGTAATGGGTGCGCGCACCGGGCCACACGCGTTCGAGCGCGTCGACGAAACCGCGGCCGTCGTCGGCCACGAGCGGATCGTTCGCGCTCGTGCCGTACGCGCCGGCGGCGCCCATCGCGCGGCTCTGCGAGGTGGGCGCGAAGTTGACGAGCAGACCCGCCTTGCCCGGCTGGCCGCGCGTGATCTCCCAGGCCTGCATGAACGGACCGTCATAGGTGATGTCGCCCGTGCTCTTGCCGGGCCACGCACCCGTGCCCGTCCAATAGCGCTCGTCGAATTGCACGACGAGCTTCGAGTGGTCGCCGTAGCCCAACTCCTGGATCGCGATGCGCTTGCGTTCGTCGAAGCCCGCGCGGCTCAGGTCGAGACCGCGCAGCACGTTGAAGGGGAGCGTCACGATCGCGTGATCGGCGACGATCTCGCGTGCGCCGTCGGGCGTGGCGAAGTGCAGCGAGATGCGTCCGTCGGAGCGCCGCGCGATCGCTTCGAGCCGGTGCCCGCGGCGAATCGACTCCGCGGGCAGCGCCTTGGCCATCGCGTAAGGCAGTTGGTCGTTGCCGCCCGTGATGTGATAGCGCTGATCGGACGGACCGAGCGCTACGAATTCGCCCGTCTTCGGATCGTAGTCCGGCTGGCGGCCGAGCCAGTAGATCGTGTCGAGGGCGCTCTGCCGTTCCGGCTCGATGCCGTACTCCGCCACGTACTGCAGCCGGATGAACGTGCCCAAATTCGATGCGCGTCCGCCGGGCACGAAGCGTGCGATCCACTCGTTGAGGTTCATGCGGTCGAGCGCGCGTCCCGTGGGCGTCGAATGCGCGAAGGTCGTTGCCGGCCCCGCGGCGGCGACTTGCGCCGCAAGCGTCGGATAGAGCGCACGGAAATCGCGGAACAGTTCCTTTTGGGGATAGTAGCCGCCGTGCTGGACGATCGTCTGCTCTTCGCTGGGAGACTCGGCCTTGAGTACGTCGGTCAGGGGCAGTCCGAAGCGTTTGGCCAGCGCTTGCATCGTGGTGTGGTCGCTATCGAGCAGCTCACCGCCGTATTCGGAGCTTTGGCCGTTGCCCCAAAACCCCGTCTCGGATTTGACCCGGCCGCCGAGCCGCGTTTGGGCTTCGTAGACCGTCGCGCGAACGCCGCGATCGTGGAGCACGAGCGCCGCCGTCAATCCGGCGATGCCCGCGCCGACGATCGCGATCGACGGAGTACCGCGTTGCGGCGTCGCAGCCGCGCTTCCCGGCGGCCGCCACACGAATGAAGCGCACGCCGCGCCCGCCGCTCCGGAGAGGAAGCGGCGCCGCGAGCGCGGCGATCCCAGCATCAGATCTTGACGTCCATCGAAAGGAACGCCCCGAACGGCAACTTTTGCCCCACGTAGCCGGTCTGCGAGTTGTTGTACCAACTGCCGTAGGGATAGAGCAGCTGCGGCGGCACCTGCGAGGGATCGCTGATGAAGTTGCCGGCGGGAGCGAGCTTGTTCGAAGCGAGGTTGGAATAGACGCAGGTCGAGGGCGCGTCCCACGGATAGCCGCGCTGGAAGCACTGGTCGAGCAGGCCGGTCATCGAGAGCGTGAAGTTGACGCGTTTGCTGGCTTCATACCCGAATTGCAAGTTCGCGGTGAGTCGCGCCGGTTCGCGCAGCGTACCGAACGAATCGAACTGTCCGGTGTACTTGTCGGGGATGAAGATGTAGCCGGAGCACGTCTGCGTGTTGGCCTGCAGGCTCGAGCCGTTGTTCGAGGTGCACGTGGTCGGGTCGTAGCCCGGATATGAGAGCGGCGAGCCGTAGAACGAGCCCGACGAGAACGTGAAGCTCGGCGTGACCGAGAGGCGACTCTTTTTGTAGTTGAGGATCAACGTGGCCACGTGCGGCGTCTCGTACCCGTTGGAGCCGTAGAAGGGCACGGGCAAGATGTCGTAGGGCGTGTATTCGCCGTTGCGATCGAGCAGCGGTTGCGGCGCGAGCGACCAGTAGGGGTTGGCGATGTCGCCGCCGCTGCATGTCGGATCGGCTACGCCGGTCGGCGTGTAGCATTGCGCGGCCGGCTGGCCGTTGGACGTGGTGCCGCAGAGCGCCTTGTTCTTGCCGTTCGCGCAGGCGCTGGTGTAGGCGTTGTAATTCTTGATGTACGAGTTGAGATTGTCGATTTCGTTGGCGCCGCCGAAGCCGAAGTCGCTGTACCGAACGCGGCTGCGCGTGAAGGTGTAGCTGAGCAGTTCCGAGAGGCCGTCGCGCTCGAACTCGCCGTGGCGAATTTGGAACTCGACGCCGTAGTTGCGCTGCCTGCCCACGTTCAGGCCGTCGAGCACGCCCTGCGCGCCGATGGGGAGATTGGCCAGTTGGTCTTGCGTCGAGCGGTAGAAGGGCGTCAGCTTGAACGAGACGCCTCCGCCCAGGCGCTGTTCCAGCGAGAAGTCGTAGTTGTTCGAGTACGACGGGCGCGACTGGTGGAACGGCGTGTTGAACCCGTAGGGCACGAACTGTCCGATGAAGCTGGGCAGATCTTGCTGCGTGACGTTGTACTGCTGATACGAGGTCGGCGAGGGCGCGGCATAGCGGCCGTACGACCCGCGGATGACGCTGTTGTTGTTCAACGTGTAGGTGAAGCTCGCGCGCGGCTGATACGCGGTGAAGGCCACGGTGTTGGGGCTCGTGTTGGCCAACTGCACGTTGGTGCCGGTGGGGCAGAGCGAGGCACCCGTGTTGGGGTTGACGCCGTACTGCTGCACGCCGCTCGCCAGCGACGTAAAGCAGTACTCGCGATCGTAGGCCGCAAACCAGAACGCGCGCGCCGGATAGCCGTCGATCGTGTTGTCGAGGCGGTAATTGAAGTTCTCGACGCGCATGCCTAGGTTGAGGTTGAGCTTCTCGGTCGGCCGCCACTGATCGGCCAGCGACACCGCGCTGAAGAACGGCGTGATCTCGTCGATCTGGCCCTCGCGGCCGTCCTCCGTTACGCGCCACTGCGCGCCGTTGAGCACCGCGGGCGATCCGTTGGGCGGCGTGAGCGCCGGAATCAACGACTGGCCGGGATAGCCCGCGATCGGCGCGCCGTACTGGCCGTACTGGTTGAGGCCGCCGTTCGGGTTGATCGCGCCGCTCGAATTATAGAGGGGCGTGAAGCAACTCGCGTACAGACCCGAACTCGGGTTGTAGCAGTTCCCGTTCTTATCGACCAAGTTGGTCGTGATCACGCCGAACGTGTCGTTGTTGTCGGTCTCGAGCTTCTGCGTCTGGTAGGAAAGCGTCGCGGTGAGCAGATGCTTGAGGTTGAGTTGGTTCGAGTACACGGCGGTGCCGCCGAACGTGTTGCCGTGCACCTCGTAATCCTGCAACTCGCCGCCGTAGGTCAGGAACGCGCTGACCGGGCCGTTCAGAAACCAATTGTTGTACTCGCTGTAGCCGAAGATGCGCAGGTACGACGACGCGCCGATGTTCTTTTGGTACTGGAGCTTGAGGATCGAAACGCCGTGCGAGTCGCCGTCGCGCACGTTGGGCGCGATCACGCCGTCGAAGGCCGCGTGCGCCGGCGACGAGGGCGAATAGGCGATGCCGATCTTGTTCGGGTTGGGCGTGCCGAAGAGCTGACCGTTGTAGACGTTCTCGTCGACGTAGGTCGCCGGGCCGCCGTAAGCCTGCTCGATCAACGCCTCGCCGCCCAGGTCGTTGACCGACGAGTAGAACTGCGAAAAGATCTCGCTGTTGACGTAGAGCAGTTGGATGTCGTCCTTGCC
Organism: Vulcanimicrobiota bacterium; assembly: GCA_003136655.1. Lineage (GTDB taxonomy): Bacteria > Vulcanimicrobiota > Vulcanimicrobiia > Vulcanimicrobiales > Vulcanimicrobiaceae > Hesperobacter > Hesperobacter lustricola. Next base: position 6,635 of record PLFC01000088.1, on the reverse strand, counting down.
GCCGCCGTCCTTGTGCGGGAGCGCGAAATGCAGGTTGAAGACGTTTTCGCGATCCTGTGTGTTGGCGATGGCGTAATTCTGGCCCGCCGAGAAATAGGCCGGCGAGCTGCCGTCGTAGACCGTGCCGTTGTTCGACGTGACGTTGAGCGGCGCGAAGAACAGCGGCACGCCCGCGCCGTTGAACTGATCGCTATAGCGGTAATCCTGGTTCACGCCCGAGATGCCGATGTAGTACGTGAAGTTTCGGTTGCTGGTCGCGCCGCCGGTTTCGAAGGTCGCCTTGTGATAGAAGGCCGGCCCTCCGATGCCCAAGGTCGCGCTTTCGTAGCCCGGATACGTCCCGGTTTTCATGACCTGGTTGATGAAGCCGGACAAGCCCGACGACTCGGCCGAGGGCGGCGTGCCGCCCGTGTAAACCTGGACTTCTTGCTGGCCCAGGCTCGAAAGGGTGCTCGCGGGCGCGAAGTCCGATGCGCGCTGCACGGGCACGCCGTCGAGTTCGTTGGCCACGTCGCTATAATCGCCGCCGCGGATGTAGACCAACTGGTTCCAGCCCTGCTGGCCCTGCGGCACGTTGGCGCCGGGCACGGTCGCGATCGCGCTGTAAGCTTGATTGAGGCCGCCCGGACCGCCGACGGCCGCCGCCGCCTTTTGGCCCGCGGCGTTGACCGAATAGACGTCGCTGGTGGTGCCCGCGCGTACGAGATCGTTGCCGGTTCGCGCCTTGACGGTGCCGATTTGCCGCAACGCCTTCTGCAGCGAGAACTGCGCCAGCGTCTGCACCTGGTCGGCTTGAACGGTGACGCCGTTGGTCGACGCGGGCTCGTAGCCTTGCTTTTCCACGGAGACGACGTACGTGTCGGGTGCGAGCGAGATGAACGCGAACGCACCACCGGCATCGGTGAGCGCCGAGTTCACCTCGGACGGCGACACGACGGTGACCTTCGCGCCGGCGACGGCGGCGCCGCTCGCGCCGTCGACGACGCGGCCGCGAAGCCCGCCGGTGGTGCCGGCAAAGGCTGGGCACGCCGGCGCGAAAAGCAGCACAAGGGCCACCAGTAAACCGTGGGCTCGAGCGTACAAGTCGACGTCCTCCGCAGGAACGAAGCGAGGCCTCGCGGCCTCCGTCGCACAGAAGTTTACGGGCGAGCGGCCGATTCCTCGATGCAGCGCGACAAGACGTTCGCCGAAAAATCGGAGCCGCGGCGCGTCATGTGACTGTCGTCGGTGCCGTAAAGCGGTCCCGCGACCGGTGCCTTTTCGTAGGCCACGAAGTCGGCGTACGAGTCGCAACTTGCGATGCCCAGGCCCGCGGCCGCGGCCATCATCGCCTTGGCGTAGAGGTTATAGTCGTCGGCGACCTCGACGGGAAGCCGGCGGCGTCCGGGTTTGGTCTCGCCCTCGAAAAAATCTTCGACCGACGAGACGTCGTACGCTTGATACGTCCAAAACAGCATCAGCTTCGCCCGGCTTCCCAACGACTGCTGCAGTGCGGCGAGGCGCTTGCGGAAGGCTTCGGCCGCTTCGGCGGGCGCGGGCGGGTGCTTGTCGGGAAAGATCGTGTAGAGTTCCGCCGTGGTCACGTGCAGCACGATCAAGTTTGCGCTCGCGGCCGGGTAGTTTTTCAGATAGTCTTCCACCTGGGCGAACGAGGCCGCGTCGATGCGAATCGAATGGCAGCGGGCGGGCTTCGCGAAGGTGTGGGCCGCATCGACCGCGTTTTCCACGAGGCCGCAGATCGAATCGCGGTCGAGGCTATCCCAATAGACCCACGACGGCCCGATCAGCGCGATTTGATAGTGACGCGCGTCGTAGGGCGTGAGGTCGGCGAGGCCCGACTCCGGCACGGCGAAGCCCGGCAACGCGACGCGCCGAATCCGCCGATTGCCCGTATCGGCAACGTATGCGAAGCCGCCCGCCACCGCGATGCCGTGCGGTGCGTAAAAGCGCGATGCGTCGTACCCGCCGTCGGCGAAGCCGGCGTTGTCGATCGGACGTTCGAAACGCCCGCCCGCGATCACGCGCGTGAAGTCGGTCGTTGCGAAGGGGCGCGCGGGTAGCCGGAGGTAGCGCAGCGTGCTCGTGTGCGCGTCGCTGAAGATGTAGCGGCGCGCGTCGAGCGCGGCGATCTGTCCGGCCGAGCCGAAGGGGAAGTTGCCTTCGGTGCCGCTCTCGGTGTTGAGCGCTTCGTCGGTGCCCCGCGCCGGATGCGCAACGATCACCCAGGCAGGCGAGGTCGCGACGAGCACGGGGTCGTCGGGAGGGCCGCCGAAGGTGACGCCCCAAATTCGCCGGTCGCCGATCGAAGTGAAGTGCACCGTGCTCAGCACGCCGTTCCGGTCGAGTTTGCGCAAACCCCAATCGTAGTCGGCAATGTACAGGTTGCCCGCGGGGTCGAAGGCCAGCGCGCGCGGATCCTTCAGCCGCGCTTCGGCCACCGGACCGTCGCTCGAGCCGCGCTCGCCGCATTTCCCCGCAACCGTCGACACGCTGCCGTTCTCGATTCTGCGCACGCACGCGTTGTTGGAGTCGGCTACGTAGAGGGCGCCGTCGCGCCCCAGCGCGAGCCCGGCGGGCCGGTTGAAGCGCGCCTGCAACGCGGGTCCGTCGCGATACCCGCCCGCGACGGAAAGACCGTTGGTCGCGAGTTCGCCCGAACCGGCCAGCGTGCGCACCACGCCGCCCGAGATCGTGCGGATGCGCTGAGCCGCTTCGTCCGCAACGTAGAGCGTGCCGTCGGCGGCGCGCGCCAAGCCCGTCGGAGCCAGGAACGTCGCCGTGTCGACCGGGCCGTCGGCGATACCGGCGGCGCCCGTGCCGGCGATGGTGCTCACGGCCTGCGGGGCGGCGTCGCCTCCGGCCATGCTCGCGCTCGAGGAAAAGATGAACGCCGCAGCCGCAAGAGCGCGTCGAAGCCGCACTGGTACCTCCGCTTTGCGCTCGATTTTCGCCGCGCTCCGGAGGCGACCTCGCAGCCTGCAGGCCGGTCCTGTCCGGCGCTGGAACATCTCGAGTCTCGATTGGAGTTCGCGCCGTGAACCTGACCCGAACGCGAACCGACGAGCTGAGCGGTCGCCGTGAGGCTGCCGTCGCTCGCGGCGTCGCCAGCGCCTATCCGCTTTTCACCGCTCGCGCCGAGGGCGCGCGGCTCTGGGATGTCGACGGGCGGGAATTCGTCGATTTTGCCGGCGGCATCGGCACGCTCAACCTCGGCCATCGTCATCCGCGCGTCGTCGCGGCGATTGCGGCGCAGCTCGAGGCGTTCACGCACACCTGTTTCCAGGTCGCGCAGTACGAAGGCTACGTCGAACTCGCCGAGCGCCTCAATGCGCTCGCGCCCGGCGACTTTCCGAAGAAGTCGCTGCTCCTGACGACGGGCGCCGAAGCCGCCGAAAACGCCGTGAAGATCGCGCGCGCGGCCACGGGCCGAAGCGGCGTGGTCACGTTCACCTACGGTTATCACGGCCGCACGCTCCTGGCTCTGAGCATGACCGGCAAAGTCGATCCGTACAAAGGCACGTTCGGGCCGTTTGCGCCGGACGTGCACCACGCGCCCTATCCCGACGCGCGCCGTGGCTGGGATAGTGCACGCGCGCTCGAAGCGCTCGACGAACTCTTCGCAACGCGCGTGCCGGCTTCGCAAGTCGCGGCGATCGTGATCGAACCTGTGCTCGGCGAAGGCGGCTTCGTGCCCGCGCCGTTCGCTTTCTTACGTGGTTTGCGCGCGCTGTGCGACCGGCACGGCATCGTCTTCGTCGCGGATGAAGTGCAGACGGGCATGGGCCGCACGGGCACGATGTTTGCGGTCGAACACGCCGAGGTCGCACCGGATCTGATCACCTTCGCCAAGAGCATCGCCGGGGGCGTGCCGCTCGCGGGCGTCGTCGGCCGGGCGAGCATCATGGATGCGCCGCTGCCGGGGGGCTTGGGCGGCACCTACGCCGGCAATCCGCTTGCCTGTGCGGCCGCTCTGGCCACGCTCGACGCGTTCGAGGAAGAACACGTGCTCGAACGTGCCCGCGCGCAAGGTGTGGTGCTGCGCGCATTGCTCGACGGCATTGCCCGGCGCTATCCGGAGCGCGTCGCCGACGTGCGCGGGCTCGGCGCGATGTTGGCGATCGAATTTCACGACGACCGTCACCCCGGCGGCAAGAGCGTCGCGCAACGCGTCGCGGCCGCCGCTTTCGACGCAGGACTCATCGTGCTGACCGCGGGTCCCAGAGGCTCCGCGCTCCGCCTGTTGGCTCCGCTCCTGGCCTCCGCCGACGACATCGCGCGCGGCGGCGAACTCCTCGAACGCGCCTGCGCGCGCGTTCTGGCGAACACCTAACCCAGCCACTTGGCACACACCATCCAGCGAGGTCCAAAATTCTTGCATCACAACGCTTCCAGGACGTCCGCGCCTATACGCAACGAGTCCTAGAACTCATCGCCACCCCCACGATCGATCGCGCGCAAGCGGATTGGATCGTGCGCGAAACGGTCGAGGCGTTTCGCGATCACGTCAACCCCGGATTTCTCGAATACCGCAAGGCCGGTGCGAAGGGCACGCTCGACGCGGCGGTGGAGTGGTCGGACTCGGGCAACGTCTTCACCGACGTGCGCGGCCGCGAGTACATCGACTGCCTGGGCGGGTTCGGCATCTTCAACGTCGGCCACCGTCATCCGAAGGTCGTTGCCGCGGTGCGCTCGCAACTCGAGCGCCAAGCGCTGCATAGCCAGGATCTGCTCGATCCGTTGCGCGCGATGCTGGCCAAAGCGCTGGCCCTGGTCACCCCGGGCGACCTGCAGTACAGCTTCTTCTGCAATAGCGGCACGGAATCGGTCGAAGCGGCGATCAAACTCGCCCGCGCCTACGATCTGCGCAAGCCGACGATCGTGGTGGCCACGCGCGGCTTCCACGGCAAGAGTTTCGGTGCGCTTTCGGCCAGCGGCAAGGCCGCATTCCGCGTGCCGTTCGGCGCGATGCTGCCCGGTTTCAAGCACGTGCCCTTCGACGACGTGCCGGCGCTCGTCGACGTGTTCGCCACGTATCGCTCGACCGGCGACGACGTCGGCGCGGTGTTGCTCGAACCGATCCAAGGCGAGGGCGGCGTCAATATCCCGCACGACGATTACCTGCCCGCCGTGCGCCGCTTATGTGACGAATACGGCGCTCTGCTGATTCTCGACGAAGTCCAGACCGGCATGGGGCGCACGGGCAAGATGTTCGCCTGCGAGCACTGGGACGTGGTGCCCGATATCCTCTGCTTGGCCAAGGCGCTCGGTGGCGGCGTGATGCCCATCGGCGCTTGCATCGCCAACGAACGCGTCTTTTCGCGGCTCTTCGAAAATCCGTTTCTGCACACGACCACCTTCGGTGGCAACCCGTTGGCGTGCGCGGCGGCGCTGGCGACGATCGACGTGGTGATCGAGGAAGCGTTGCCCGAACGCGCCGCCGAGATGGGCGCGTACATGCTCGAGGGTTTGCGCGCGGCGGTTCGCGGGCACGAAGACATCGTGGTCGACGTGCGCGGCAAGGGACTGCTGATCGCACTCGAGTTCGTTTCCGACGAGGCGGGATTCGCCGCCTCGAAGTATCTCTTCGATCGCGGCGTGCTGGTCGCGGGCACGCTGGTCAACGCGCGCACGATTCGCGTCGAGCCACCGCTGACGATCGAACGCGCGCAGGCCGATACGGTCTTCGCCGTCCTGGGCGACGCGCTCGATGCGCTGAGTCGCGAACGCGCTCAATCCACCGCTCACCCAACCGGAGTTCTCCATGTTGCAAGCTGAACCGATCGGCGGCGAGCCCACCACGCGCGACGCGCGTACGGCGCCCCTCGACCGCCTCGAAACCGACGCCGACGGGCGCTTCCAGATGTTCGTGGCCGGGCGTTGGACCTCGGGCTCCCAGAACGAACGGGGCGAACGCGAAGCGCTCGATCTGATCGATCCGGGCACGGGTGCGTCGATAGGCTGGGCCGCGGCGGCCCGTCACGTCGACGTCGAGGAAGCAATCGATGCGGCGCGCACGGCCTTCGATCGCGGTCCGTGGGCGAGCACGAGCGCGCTCGAACGCGCGCAGTTGCTCAACAAGATCGCCGACCGCATCGACGCCAATGCGGCGGATCTCGCCCGCATCGAAACGCTCAACTGCGGCAAGCCGCTNNCGCGAATCGGAATACGACGTCGCCGACGCAGCCAATTGTTTTCGCTACTACGCGGGCCTCGCGACCAAACCGCACGGGCAGACCTTCGACGTGCCCGCGGCCTCGCAGAGTTATACGGTGCGCGAGCCGATCGGCGTCTGCGGNNGAATACACGCCGCTCAGCGCGCTGTTCCTGGCCAAACAGATCGATGAGGCGGGTCTGCCCGCGGGCGTGCTCTCGGTGCTGCCGGGCACGGGTCCCGTCGCCGGTGCGGCACTGGCCGAGAGCGAGCGCGTCGACAAGATCGCGTTTACGGGCAGCGTGCCCACGGGTCAGACGATCATGCGCGCGGCCGCCGGAAATCTCAAGAAGATCTCGCTGGAACTCGGCGGCAAGTCGCCCAACATCGTCTTCGCCGACGCCGACTTCGCAACCGCGATCGACTACGCGCTCTTCGGCATCTACGCCAATGCCGGTCAAGTTTGCTCGGCGGGTTCGCGCCT
>PLFC01000111.1 GCA_003136655.1 Vulcanimicrobiota bacterium | reverse complement strand
CTGATTCCCTCGGGCCCGGGCGGCCTCTCGATCGAACAGGCGCTCAAGAGCATTCCCGACCTGCGTTCGCTCTACGACGCCTCGCCGCAGGTGCGTCAGCTCCTCGACACGGCCAAGTCGATCGAAGGCCTCGCGCGTCACGCCTCCACGCACGCGGCGGGCGTCGTGATCTCCAAGGACGCGCTGGTGGATTACGCGCCGCTGATCAAGATCGGCGACGACGACGTCAACACGCAGTACGACATGGGTTGGGTCGAGCGCATCGGCCTGCTCAAGATGGACTTCCTGGGCCTGCGTAACTTGACCGTGATGAAAAACGCGGAAGACGAGATCCGGCGTAACACGCCCGAGTTCGACCTGGCCAAACTGCCCGACGACGATCCGAAGGTCTTCGAGATGCTCTCGCGCGGCGAGACCACCGGCGTTTTTCAGTTGGAGTCGGAGGGCATGCGCCGGGTGGTCACCGAGCTGCGCCCGAGTTCGTTCGACGACGTGGTTGCGGTCGTGGCGCTCTACCGGCCGGGNNTATCTGCACCCCAAGCTCGAGCCGATCTTGGGCCCGACCTACGGCGTGGCGTGCTACCAGGAACAGGTCATGCAGATCGCGCGCGACATCGCCGGCTTCTCGATGGGCCAAGCCGACGAACTGCGCAAGGTCATGGGCAAGAAGCAGAAGGACAAGATTCCGGTCTACCGCGAGAAGTTCGTCAAGGGCTCCGTCGAGCAAGGTCTGACCGCGAAACTCGCCGAGGACATCTTCGCCTTCGTCGAGCCCTTCGCGGGGTATGGCTTCAATAAGAGCCATGCGGTCGCGTACGGCTGGATCGCCTACCAGACGGCGTACCTGAAGGCCAATCATCCGCGCGAGTATCTGGCCGCGCTGATGACCTCGGTCAAGGACAAGACCGACAAGCTCGTCGAGTACATCGACGAAGCGAAGAAGGTCGGCATCGACGTCCTGCCGCCCGACGTCAACGAGTCGCGCACCGACTTCACGGTCGTGGGCTCGGCGATCCGCTTCGGCCTGGCGGCGATCAAAGGCGCGGGCGAGGGCGCGGTGCGTTCGGTGATCGCGGCGCGCGAGAGCGCGATTGCCGCCGGCGGCTCCGGACGATTCGAGGATCTCTTCGATTTCGTGCGCCGGCTCGACCTGAAGCTCGTCAACCGCAAGGTGATCGAAGCGCTGATCAAGTGCGGCGCGCTCGATTCGCTCCCGGGCAACCGCGCCGAGAAACTCGAGGCCCTCGACGGCGCGCTCGACTCCGCGGCGCGCGATGCGCGCGACAAAGCCTCGGGCCAAGGCTCGCTCTTCGGCTTCGAAGCGGCGCCCGAGGAGTTGAAGCTGCAACTGCCGCGCCGTCCCGCGCCGCCGCTGCTCGAACAGTTGGGCTGGGAGAAAGAGACGCTGGGCATCTTCGTCTCCGGCCATCCCTTGGCCGACGTCGCCGACGCGCTGGCGCGCGCGGGTGCGACGCCGATCAAGAGTTTGCGCGAGAAAGCCGACGACGAGTTCGTCACGATTGCGGGCCTGGTTACCGCCGTCCGCCGCACGCTGACCAAATCGCAGCAGCAGATGCTCTATGCGACGATCGAGGACTTGGGCGGCAGCGTCGAGTGCATCGTCTTCCCCAAGAGTTACGGGCAGTTGCAAGCCGCGTTCGTGACCGACGCGATCGTGACGGTCAAGGGCCGCGTGCGCTTTCGCGAACGGCGCGGCACGGTGCCCGGCGACGACTCGGCGCCGCTCGAGATGTCGGTCAGCGTCAACGAGGTGCGCCCCTTCGATCGCAGCTCGGTGCCGCAGGCGCCCACGGCCTGGAACGTCACCGCGAACAGCAAGGCCGAGATCGACGCGCTCGCGCGTCTGCTCGACGAATCGCCCGGACCCGTCACCGTCTATCTGCACGTCGGCGGCGAGAGCGAACGCATCGGCCGCGGCATCGCCGCCGAACCCTACGTGCGCAACGAGTTGGAGTCGATTTTCGGACACAAGCGGGTCTGGAGCGCGTGAAGCTCCCCGCAGGCACGCGCGACTGGCTGCCTGCCGAGTTGCAGCGCAAACACGCCGTCGAGGCGGCGCTGCGCGCGGTGTTCGCCGCGCGCGATTATGCCGAGGTGCAGACGCCTCACTTCGAACGCTTCGACGTGTTGGCCAGCGGTTTGGGCGCGGAGAGCGCGGCGGCGGCATTCCTCTTCGCCGATCGCAGCGGCACGCAACTCGCCCTGCGTCCGGAGATGACCACGCCGATCGCCCGGCTCGTCTCGAGTCGCATGCGCGGCGCCGCACTGCCCCTGCGGCTCTGTTATCTCCAGCCCGCGTTTCGCTACGACGAGCCGCAAGAAGGGCGCATGCGCGAGTTCACCGCAGCCGGGCTGGAACTGATCGGTGCCGACGGTCTCGAGGCCGATGCCGAGTCGCTCTTCAGCGCGCTCGAGGCGCTCGACGCGGTCGGCCTGCGCGAGGCGCGCATCGACATCAACCACGTCGCGATCGTGGAGAGCGTGCTCGACGGTTTCGCGTTCGAGGCCCGGGTGCGCGCCGCGTGTCACGAGGCGATCGCTACGCGCAACCTCGTGAGCCTCCGCGCGACGCTCGACGCGGCGGGCCGCGCTTCGGCGGCGCCGGTGTTGGTGGAACTGGCCATGGCGCGCGGCGGCACCGACGTGTTGGATACCGCGGCCCGGCTCTGCGGGAGCGAAACGGGACGCGCGGGCCTCGAACGCTTGCGCGCGCTCTTGGCGCGTGCGCAGGATTTGGGCTACGCAGGCCGGGTAGGCATCGACCTCGCGCTGCTGCGCGACATCGCCTACTACACCGGCCTCGTCTTCGAGGGCTACGTGGAACAAGCGGGCTTCCCTATTTGCGGCGGCGGGCGCTACGACGATCTCTTACCACGCTTCGGCTTTGCTGCGGGCGCGGTGGGTTGGTCGCTGGCCGTCGAACGCGTGCTGATCGCACTGGAGCGGCGGCCGTGAGCCTGACCGTCGGCGTGCCCAAAGGCGCACTCTACGACGAGGCTGCGGCGCGCCTGCGCGCGGCGGGCATCGACGCGCCCGAAGATCCGGGGCGGCGTCTGACCTGCACCACCGCCGACGGCACGCGGCTGCTCTTTCTGCGGCCCACCGACGTACCGGCGTACGTGGAGTTCGGTGCGGCCGACTGCGGCATCGTGGGCGCCGACGTGCTCTGGGAGAGCGAGCGCAACGTCAGCGAACTGGCCGACCTGGGCTTCGGCGCGTGCCGGCTCGTCGTCGCGGCGCGGCGCGTCGATCGCTATCACGAGGGCGCGCCCTTTCCGACGTTCTTGCGCGTTGCGAGTAAATTCACCAAGTCGGCCGAGGCCTATTTCGCCGAACGCGACATTCCCGTGCAGATCGTGAAACTTCACGGCTCGGTCGAGTTGAGTCCGCTCGTGGGTTTGGCCGACCTCATCGTCGACCTGGTGGCGACGGGCAACACCTTGCGCGAGCACGACCTCGTCGTGGTCGACGAGATCGCGCGTTCGACCGCGCGCTTCGTGGTCAATCCGGTGCGCTTCCGCTCGGCCTACGGCGCGATCGTCGATTTGCTCGGACGTCTCGACCCGGGAGCCGCATCGTGAAGCTCGTCGCAGCATCCGATACCTCTGCGCTCGCGCCGCTGTATGCGGCCGGCTGGGACCCGCCGGCGGAGATCGTTGCCGCAGTCGCCGCAATGCTGGCCGACGTGCGTGCGCGCGGCGATGACGCGGTGCTGGAGTACACGCGCCGTTTCGATGCTCCCGGCGCGACGTTACCGTTGCGCGTTACGCTTCCGTCGCTCGCGGAAGCGCGGCAACTCGTACCTCCCGAGATCGCCGCCGCGCTCGAACTGGCCAAGGAACGCATCGCGCGTTTTCACGAGGCGCAGTTGCCGAACGACCTCGCCGTGCGCGACGCCGACGGCACGCTCAATGCGTTACTCTTCAGGCCGCTCGGCGCGGTCGGCGCCTACGTCCCCGGCGGCACCGCCGTGTATCCGTCGTCGGTGTTGATGACGGTGGTGCCCGCGAAGCTCGCGGGCGTCGCGCGCGTGGTGATCGCGAGTCCGCCCGGACGTGACGGACGCATCGGCCCCGCGGTGCTCTTCGCCGCGGCCCTGGCCGGAGCCGACGAGCTCTACGCCGCGGGCGGGGCACAAGCGGTTGCGGCGCTGGCCTACGGCACGCAGTCGCTGCAGGCGGTCGACAAGATCGTCGGCCCCGGAAACGTCTGGGTCACCGAGGCGAAGCGCCAACTCTTCGGCGTCTGCGGCATCGACGGCCTCGCCGGACCGTCCGAAGTGCTGGTCGTCGCCGACGCTTCCGCCTCGCCGGAATACGTCGCCGGCGAGTTGCTCGCGCAGGCGGAGCACGATCCGCGCGCGCGCGTCGCCGCGGTCAGCACCGACCGCGCGTTGCTCGAACGCGTCGCCGCCTTGCTCGACGGGCCGTTCGCAACTGAACTCGCGCGCAGCGAAATCGTGGCCGGCGTACTGCGCGCGAGCACCTACCTCGTACACGCCCGCGACGGCGCGGAGGTGCGCGACGTGATCGACCGGTTCGCGCCCGAGCACCTCTCGCTGCAGGTGCGCGACCCCTGGCCGCTCGTGCGCGACGTGCGCCGCGCGGGCGCCATCTTCGTCGGCGCGCAAACGCCGGTCGCCGCCGGCGACTACATCGCCGGCAGCAATCACGTGCTGCCGACGTCGGGCGCCGGTCGCTTCTCCTCTGGTCTGCGGACCGCCGACTTCCTGCGTACGATGTCGCTCGTGGAGAATAGTCCCGAACGGATGCGTACCGACGCCGCGCCGCTCGCGGCGCTGGCCGATTTCGAAGGTCTGGCCGCGCACGCGCGGACTGCACGCATGCGCGGAGAAGTCGAAGCGCCGTGAAGACTTCGAAGCGTGCGCCGCAACTGATCGCGATCGACCTCGACGGCACGCTCGTCGAGCCGTTGAAGCCCGTCCGTCCGGCAGTGCTCGATGCGGTGCGCCGAGCCTCGGCCGCGGGCGTGCGGGTCACGATCGTCACCGGACGCATGTACGTCGGCGCGGCGCCGCTCGTGCACGTGACCGGCGTCGAGGGCCCGATCGTGCTCTACCAGGGCGCCGTGATCGCCGACGCGCGCAGCGGCGTCTTCCAGCGCGAGTTGGCCTTGCCCAATGCGGTGGCACTGCGCGTCTACGCCGCGGCGAAAGAGCACGGGTACCACGTGCAGTTCTATCGCGACGATCGCTTTTACGTCGAGGAACGCAATCGGTACTCCGACCTCTACGCGCGCATCTCGGGCAGCGAGCCCGTCGTCGTGCCGTCGTTGCCCGAGGCGTTTGCCGGGCACGACAGCACCAAGGTCAACGTCGTGACCGAAGCCTCGCGCACGCCCGAGTGCGCCGCGTTGATGAGCCGCGTCTGCGGCGACGACGCCTACGTCACGCGCTCCAACCCGGAGTTCGTCGAGATGCTCAACCCGCAGGTCGACAAGGGCCGGGCACTGGGCATCGTGGCCGCTCACTACGGCATCGCGCTGGAAAACGTCATGGCCATCGGCGACTCCTACAACGATTTGCCGCTGCTGCGCGCGGCCGGTTTCGGCGTGGCCATGGGCTCGTCGCCGGCAGAATTGAAGGCGGAAGCGGATGCGGTGGTGGGTGACGTCGAACACGACGGCGTGGCCGAAGCCATCGACCGCTTCGTTTTCGACCGCTCCGACGCCGACACCGAAGGCGCCGCCTGATGCCGTCTCCCTCGGCGGGGCCAACGCCGCGCCGTTCCAAGCCGTCGCTGCTGACGCGCCTGCGCCGCTATTGGATCGTGGGCCTCGTCGCCGCCGTCGTGTTGGTGGTGGCCGGCAGGCTGGCGGCGCGCGCCGAGATGTTCCAAGCGGGAGCGCCCGTGGTCGACGGCAACGTGCGCGTCTCGCGCGCCGACGTGCTCGCGCACGCGGGCCTCGATGCGCGCGGCAACGTGTGGCTGCTCGACGCGCGCGCGGTCGAACGCCGCGTCGAGACGATCCCGTACGTCGCGAGCGCGCGCCTGGTGCGCGGCTTCCCCGGCGGGGCGCGCATCGAGGTGCGGGAACGGACGCCGGAGGGTTGCGTGCGCTCCGACGTCGCGACCGCCACCATCGACGCACAGCAGCGCGTGCTTCAGTCCGGTTGCGCGGCCACGGTCGTCTACCGTATCCGCTCGCTCGCCGAGTTTCCGGTGGGCAGCTTTCTGCACGATCCCGACATCGCCAAGTTGCAGGCCGACGCGCGCGCGCTCGCGGCCGGCGGGCATCATCTGAGCGACTTCGCGCTCGACGAGTACGGCGAACTCGAAGCCGCGCTGCCCGGCGGCATCCGCGTGCGCTTCGGCGACGACGGAGATCTCGGCGCGAAGGAGCGGCTCATCGGCCCGATTCTCACGGCGCTGGGCGGCCGCGTCGCGACCGTCACCGCGATCGATTTGCGTGCGCCCTCCACGCCCGTCGTGGAACATCGAGGCGGGGCTTCAACCGCCAAAGGCGACTATCCACAACAAACTGACACCTTATAAACACAATATATACAAGGAACCTCCGCCCCGAACCACAATATATGGTGCCCATGCCTGATGGTTGGGCGGAAGCGCCCCCGGAAGATGGACGGTCGTCCGCGCGATGAGCAGGGCTTCGCGGGGCACGACGATCACCGGTCTCGATATCGGGACGACGAAGACGTGCGCCGTCGTGGCCAACAGCACGCCCGAAGGCCTCGAGATCATCGGCATCGGCGAAGCTCCGTCGTCGGGCTTGCGCAAAGGCGTGATCACGGATCTCGAAGAGACCGTGCGCGCCATCGAGGCCGCCACCGAACGCGCCGAACGGATGGCCGGCGTGCACATCGATCACGTCTACGTGGGCGTGACCGGGGAGCACGTGCAGAGCACCAACAATCGCGGCGTCGTGGCGATTTCCGGGGAGCAGCGCGAGGTCGCGCGCTCCGACGTGCGGCGCGTCGTCGATGCCTCGAAGTTGATCGAGGTCGGCGCCGACCGGCAGATCATTCACGCGCTGCCCCGTCACTTCGCGATCGACGGTCACGACGGCGTGGCCGATCCGGTCGGCATGTCCGGCGCGCGGCTCGAAGTCGACACGCACATCGTCACCGGCGGCAACACCTTCATCACCAACGTGCTCAAGTGCGTGCACCGGGCCGGCTTGGAGCCGGCCGGCATCGTCTTCGAGCCGCTGGCATCTTCGGCGGCGACGCTGCTCGCCGAGGAGAAGCACATCGGCGTGGTGCTGCTCGACATCGGCGGGGGCACGACGGATCTCGTCGTCTATGCGGGCGGCGGCGCCGTCCACTCGTCGACGTTGCCCGTGGGCGGCAACACGCTGAGCAACGACATCGCGCTCGGCCTGATGACCACGTTCGTCGAGGCGGAGACGATCAAACGCACGCGGGCCTCGGTCGGGCCGGAACCGCCCGGTGAGGGCGAGTTTTCGGTCAAGTCGCTCGACGGCAAGACCTCGCGCCAAGTGTCGTACGCGCAGTTGCGCGCGATCGTGGCCCCGCGCATCCGCGAGATATTCACGTTGGCCAAGGCACAGCTCGCGGAGCGTCTGCCGCGCGACGTAGTGCTCGCCGAGATCGTCTTGACGGGCGGCGGCGCGCACCTGCGCGGGCTCGATCGTGCAGCCTCGGATTTCTTCGCATTGCCTTCGCGCATCGGCGTGCCCACCGGCGTCGGCGGCCTCAGCGACGCCGTCTGCCGGCCGGAGTACGCAACCGCCGTCGGCCTCGTACTGTTCGGTCCGCGCGGCGACGGCGCCGTGTGGAACGGACACAGCAAGACGCTCTTCGGCAAGGTCGCCGGATGGTTCGGCGAGATTTGGAACTGAGACTCAATCTTCAAGGCGAGGAGCCGCAGATGGCATCAGCGTTTTCGCGTAAGTCGAACAAGGTCTACGACGACCACACGCCGATTGAATCGGCTTCCGACCCCGTTTCGGAACAGCTCCCGATCGACGCGGTCGCGGCATCGGCCGGGGACGGCGATCGACTTCAGAGCGATCAACTTCAGAGCGATCAACTTCAAAGTGAAGGGGCGCCGCCGGCAGCGGCGCCTTCAAAAGGAGCAGCGATGGCCGAGTCCAAGCGATATAATCCCGAACATTTTGCGGCGATCAAGGTCATCGGCATCGGCGGCGGCGGCAGCAACGCCGTCAACCGGATGATCGACGCCGGATTGCAGAACGTCGAGTTTTACGCGGTCAATACCGACGTGCAGGCCTTGCGCAATTGTAAGACCGAGGCGACCGTGCAGATCGGCAACGGCCGAACGCGCGGCTTGGGCGCCGGCTCGAATCCGGACATCGGCCGCGAAGCCGCCGAGGAGTCGCGCGAGGATCTCGCGATGGTGCTCGACGGGTCCGACCTCGTCTTCATTTGCGCGGGCATGGGCGGCGGCACCGGCACGGGCGCGGCGCCGGTCATCGCGGAACTGGCGCGCGAATCCGGCGCGCTGACGATCGCCGTCGTGACCAAACCGTTCTCGTTCGAAGGCCGCAAGCGCATGCTGCTGGCCGAGCGCGGCATCGCCGAACTCGAGGCGAAGGTCGACACGCTGATCACGATCCCCAACGAGCGCATCCTGCAAATCATCGAGAAGCGCACGCCGCTGCAAGAGGCCTTCGCCTACGCCGACGACGTGCTGCGCCAAGGCATCCAAGGCATCTCCGATCTCATCACCCAGCCCGGACTCATCAACCTGGACTTCGCCGACGTCAAGACGATCTTGACGGATGCGGGCAGCGCGATGATGGGCATCGGTGAGGGCACGGGCGAGCACCGCGCGGCCGANNNNGAAGCGCAGATCATCTTCGGCGCGTCGATCGACCCGTCGATGCAGTCGAAGGTTCGGATCACCGTGCTCGCCGCGGGCTTCGGCAATCGTCGCCAGGGCGCGGCTTCAGCGGCCGGCTTCAATTTCGCAGGCAACGACTTCGAAAAGGTCGCCCCGATCAATATGGACGACATCGAGGTCCCGGCCTTCCTGCGTTACCGCAGCTAAGGCAAACCCACCGTCCGCCGCGAGAGAGGGAGCCCGCCGCACGTGTTGCGGCGGGCTCCCTCTTCTCCGCTGGAGAAGGAAACCGCGCCATGTCAGTAACGCTGATCGATCCGCGCGTCGCCGCATGGGCGACCGACATCCGCCGGGAGATCCATCGTCATCCCGAACTCGGCTTCGAAGAAGTGCGCACGGCCGCGCTCGTGGAGCGCGAACTCGCGGCGCTCGGCATCGAGCACCGGCGCATCGCGAAGACAGGCATCGTGGGCGTCGTGCGCGGCGGGCGCGGGCCCGTTGCGGGTTTGCGCGCCGACATGGATGCGCTGCCGCTGACCGAGCGCAGCGGCGAATCGTTTAGTTCTGAAGTTCCCGGCAAGATGCACGCCTGCGGCCACGACGCGCACACCGCGATGCTCTTGGGCGCGGCGCGCGTGCTCGTCGCGGAGCGCGAGCAACTCGGCGGCGACGTCGTGTTGCTCTTCCAGCCGGCGGAAGAAGGCCCGGGCGGCGCGCTCCCGATGATCGAGGCGGGCGCGATGGACGATCCGCACATCGATGCGGTTGCGATGCTGCACGTCGACAGCCGGTTGCCCACCGGCACGATCGGGTTTTCCCCGGGCGTAGTCAACGCGGCCGCCGACGAATTCCACGTCGAGATCACGGGCCGAGGCGGCCACGGCGCCTCGCCGCATACCGCGGTCGACGCGATTCCGTGCGCCGCAGCCGCCGTGCTCGCGTTGCAGAATCTGGCCGCGCGCGAAACCGACCCAATGGAAACCGTCGTCGTCACCATCGGCACGATCGAGGGCGGCTACCG
>PLFC01000071.1 GCA_003136655.1 Vulcanimicrobiota bacterium | reverse complement strand
ATCATGCTGCCGTACGCCGTGGCGATCGCCACCGGTGCGACGGCCGTCGCACTCTCGCACACCGCCGCGCCCTTCTTGAGGTTGCCCCTGTGAACACTCGCCGCATCACGCTCATCGTCGCCGTCGTCCTGGCCATCGGGACCGGGATCCTGACGCTGCGCTACCTGACCTCGATCCAGCAGACCGCTAACGTCCAGCAGCAGCAGGTCGAGCTGAAGAAGATCCTCATCGCCAATCGCGATATCCCGGCCCGCGCCAAGATTACGCCGGACATGCTGACCACCGTCAGCCGCCCGGCCACGCAAGTGGAGCCGGGAGCGCTCGACGATCCCAAGGCCACGAACGGCGACATCGCGCTGATCACGATCCCCAGCGGTTCGACGATCACCGAGACCCGCGTCGGCCGGCCGGCCGAGGTCGGCCTGACGGTCCGGCTCAAGCCGGGCATGCGCGCTGTCTCGATTCCGGTCGACCGGGTCAAGGCCGTCTCCGGCTTGCTCCAGCCCGGCGATCGCGTCGACGTCATGGCCTCGGTTCCGCGCGGGCAGGGCTCGCCCCCGAAGGCCGTCTCGATCATTCGCGGCGCCCTGGTGCTGGCCATCAACGACTCGCTCGAAACGGCCGGCGCGACGCCCTCGCCCGACGCGGCCAACCTGGTCACGGTCACGCTCGGGGTCACGCCGCAACAAGCCGACCTCCTGACCATGGCCGACATGAACACGACGCTGCGCCTCGCCTTGCGCTCGCCGCAAGAGCCGATCCGCTCGCTCGAACCCGAAGCCCTGGACTTGCCGGACAATAGCCCGGCGGCGCCCGAACCCGCCGGCAACGTGCCGGCGCCGGTTCAGCCCGCGCCCGCCCCGATCGTCGCAGCCCCAGCGGTCTCGCACGCCGCCCCGGTCAACCCGGTTACCGTCATCGACGGCGACAGAGTGGTGAGCGGCGGTTCGCAATGAACGGAGCGATCGTCGCGATCGTCAACGCCAAGGGTGGCTCGGGCGCGACGACGATCGCGCTCGAGACCGCCAGGTCGATGCGCCGCGGGGGCTCCAAGGTAGCCGTCGTCGACGGCGACCTCTCCGGCCGGCGTAACGTCGCCGTCCTGCTCGACGCGGTTCGCGCCTTCGACTCGGCGCGCACGATGAACGTCTACTCGATGATCCAGCGCGAGGGCCTGACGGCCGTCGAGCTGACGGGCAGCCTCGACAACTCGTTTGCCCTGCGCGTCGAAGACGTGGAAAAGCTCGTCACCGAGCTCGAGAACGAAAACGACATCGTCCTGGTCGACGCGCCCACGCCGTTTTCCGCCGCGCTGCGGCCCTTCATGAATCGCGCTTCCCGCGTGGTGGTCGCGCTCGAACCCAACCTGTTGGGCACCGCGGCCGCGCGTTCGTTGATCGGCGATCTGGCCAAATCCGGCATCCCGATGGCGCGCATCTGGATCGTTTCGAACTTGCGTTCCGGCCGGCCCGAGATCTCGGGCCGCGAACTCGAAAAAGCCCTCGGCGGAACGGTCGTCGGCGAGATTCCGACGCGCGGCGACCGGGCCTATCCGCGGGCGATCGAAATGGTCGGCAAGCGCTTCGCCGCCGTCGAGCGCGAAACGCCCATCGTTCCGCCCGGCGGAGCCGTGGAAGAAGTCGTCGCGCCCGCCTTGGGCAGCAACGGCCAGACGGTCAAGACCGGCGGCGCCCAGGTCAATCGCCCGGCGCTGACCGCGCGCGACAAACTGAAGCTCGAAGTTCACGAGCAGGTCACCAAACGCATCGACGTCGTCGCGGCCAGCCGCGCGCATACCGACGGTCAGAAGATCAGCGAGCTGCGCTCGCAGATCAACGACGTGACGGCGCAAGTGTTGGCCGAGCGCAACGAAGCGCTCTCGATCGAAGATCGCGCCGACCTGCAGCAAGAGATCATCGACGAAGTGCTGGGCCTCGGCCCGCTCGAGGACCTCATGCGCGATCCGGCGATCGGCGAAGTCATGGTCAACGGACCGAACATGATCTACGTCGAGCGCTCGGGACGCATCTCGCTTTCCGACAAGCGCTTCAACGACGAGCGCCACCTGCGCACGATCATCGAGCGCATCATCGCGCCGCTGGGCCGGCGCATCGACGAATCCTCGCCGATGGTCGACGCGCGTCTGCCCGACGGCTCGCGCGTCAACGCGATCATCGAACCGCTCTCGCTCAACGGTTCGACGCTCACGATCCGCCGCTTCGGCACGCGCCGCCTCAACATGGACGATCTCGTACGCTTCGGCTCGGTCTCGCCCGAGGTCGTGCCGCTGCTGCGCGCCATGGTTCAGGGCCGCTTGAACATCATCGTCAGCGGCGGTACGGGTTCCGGTAAGACGACCTTCCTGAACATCCTCTCCAACTACATTCCCAACAACGAACGCATCTTGACGATCGAGGACGCCGCCGAACTCTCGCTGGCCCAGGAGCACGTCGTGCGCCTGGAGTCGCGGCCGCCCAACCTCGAAGGCAAGGGCGCGATCCACATNNGAGTGCCGCGGCGGCGAAGCGCTGGACATGTTGCAGGCCATGAACACCGGTCACGACGGCTCGCTGACCACCCTGCACGCCAACACCCCGCGCGACGCCATCGCGCGTCTCGAGACGCTGGTCCTCATGGCCGGTTTCGACTTGCCGGTGCGCGCCATCCGCGAACAGATCGCGGGCGCCGTCGACTGCATCGTCCAAATCGCCCGTCTCAAGGACGGCTCACGTAAGGTGACCAGTATTGCCGAAGTAGTGGGCATGGAAGGCGAAGTCGTTACGATGCAGGAGCTGGTCCGCTACGCCCAGCGCGGCCTGGACAAAGACGGTAAGGTCATCGGCGAGTTCCAATACACGGGGGTGCAGCCTCACTACATGAACCGCTTCGACGAAGCCGGCGTCGAGTTCGACGTTCGCGAACTGGCCAAGATGCAATCGGCGGGCACGTTATGGTAGGTACCTTCGCGCCGCTCGCGATCGGGGCCAGCCTCATCGGCGTGATCGGTTTGCTGATGTTCGCGCTGGGCGTGGACATCCGCAAAGCGCTCGCCAAGTACACCAAGAATTATCAGACCGCGATCGATCGCGCCGACATGTCGATCAAGGCCGAGGAGTTCGGCCTGATCGTTCTCGGCGCGGGCGGCCTCGTCTGGGTCGGCGCGGTCCTGGGCTTTCGCTCGGATCTGCTGATCTCCGCACTGCTCTTTCCGGTAGCCATGGTCGTGGCCGTGCTCGGCGGCAACATCTTCCTGAAAATTCGCGGCGACATGCGCATGAACGGCTTCGGCAACCAGCTGGAACTCGTCTTGCGCATGCTCGCGGGCGCGCTGCGCGTCGGCCTCGGCTTGCGCCAAGCGATCATCCTGGTTACCGAAGAAGTGCCCGATCCGGCGCGCCGCGAGTTCATGCGCGTCATCGGCCGCACCAACATCGGCCTGAGCGTGCTCGACGCGCTGGACGAACTGGCCAAGAGCATGCCCAGCAACGAGATGACGATGTTCGCGCGCTGCTTGCGCGTCCAATCCCAAACCGGCGGCGATTTGGCCAAAGTCCTCGAAACCTTGGCTGCGACGATCCGCGACCGGCGCCGCGTCATGCGGAAGATGAGCGCGCTCACCGCCCAGGGCCGCTTCGGCGCCATCATCATCGGCGCGTTGCCGCTCCTGGTCGGCGGCTTCGTCATCGCGACGCAGGCCGACATGGCCCAAGCGCTGTTGCATACCCAGCCCGGCTGGATCGCGCTCGGCGCGGTGTTCGTGCTCGAACTCCTGGCCGCTTTCTCACTCAACCGCATCCTCCAGTTCGATTGCTGACATGCCTGTAATCATCTTCATCATCGCCCTGTGCTTCGCCGCGTCGGCGTTCTTGCTCGCGCTCTCGCTGATTCCGAGCAAGAGCGAGGTCAGCCAGCGCCTCGAAGAACTCGAGGGCATGCGCTGGGACTCGAGCCAGGGTCCGCGCCAGCAAGCCTTCGAGCGGCTCTTCAACGAGAAGCAGAAGTCCAAGCTGCAGCAAGAACTCGCCGAGGCCGGCTGGTACAGCGTCACCCCGGCCAAGATGGGCGCGCGGATCGCCTCGGGCGCGGGCTTCGGCTTGGCCTTCGGCCTCGCGGCCTGCGTCTATTTCGGCAACTGGGATCTGACGATGCTGGGTCTGATCGCGCTTCTGACCTTCGGCGGCGCCCAGTTTCCGCGCAGCCAGCTCAAGATGGCGATCAAGGCGCGCAAGGTGGCGATCGTCCGGGCACTACCCGATCTGTTGGATATGCTCGCAACCACCGTTTCGGCGGGTCTGGCCTTCAACGCGGCGCTGGGCTACGCGCAAGACGTCGCCACCGGTCCGCTCGGCGAGGAACTCAAGGCCGTGCTCTCCGAGGTTCGCCTCGGCCGCTCGCGCGCCGACGCGCTCAAAGCCATGGCCAATCGCGTGAAGCAAGAACAACTCTCGACGACGGTCACCGCGATCATCCAAGCCGAGCGCTTGGGCTCCAATCTCGCCATGGTCCTCGAAGAACTCTCGGAAGAGACGCGTAACCGGCGCATGATGCGCGCAGAGGAACTCGCGAATTTGATGCCGACCAAGATGGTCATTCCGATGGCGCTGTTCATGTTGCCCGCGCTATTCGTGATGATCTTCGGCGGCGTCGCCGCGCAGTATCTGGCGAGCCCGCACTAGTCGCCATGGAGTTCGTGTTCGCGGCGTTCGTCGCGGCGATGTATGCCTGCGCGGCCTTCCTGGCCGTGCAGTTGAGCGCGTACGTCTGCAAGAGCATCGAGCCGTTCGATGACGGTCCCGAGCCCGGGCGTCCGCCGACGGCCTGGCTGATCGGCGGCGCGGCCGTCGTGGGCGCCGTGCTGGCGTATCGCGGCGGGATGGCCTTGCCGCATCTCGCGTTCGGAGCCGTGCTCGTCTCCGCGCTGGTCGCAGCCTGGTACGCCGACGTGCTGACCGGCATCGTGCCGGACTGGTTCACGATCGGTCCGATCGTCCTCTTTCTCGTGGTTGCGGCGGTCACGCACGATTACGTGCGCATCACGGCGGCTTTGATCACGGCCGCGCCCTTCGCGGCCGCCGCGCTGATCTCGCGCGGACGCGGCATGGGCTGGGGCGACGTCAAGCTCGCCGCGCTCGGCGGCGTCGCGCTCGGCTGGCAGCCGATGATTCCCTTTTTCGCAAGCGCCTGTCTCGTGGCCGCGGCCGTCGCCTTGTTGCGCCGGCGCAAACACGAACCGATAGCGTTTGCGCCCTATCTCGCAGGCGCCATCGGCGTCGCACTCACCGTTTCGTGACTCCCGGAGGCCCCCGCGTGTTCGTACTTCGCAATGCCACGAACGGTCGCGTTCTGGCCACCAAGGTCTCCCGCGCGACCGATCCGATCACCCGCGGCGTGGGTCTGCTGACGCGCGCCGAGGTCGCACCCGACGAAGGCCTCTGGATCGACGGCTGCTCGGCGGTGCACACGATCGGCATGCGGGCCACGATCGACCTCTATTTCCTCGATAAGGAAAAGCGCGTGCTGCGCATCGCGCACGGCGTCAAGCCGTATCGTCTCGCCGTCGCCTGTCGCGACGCGGTCTCGGTGGTCGAACTCGGCGCGGCGCCCGAAATGGGTCGCGACGTGCTCGTCGGAGACCGGCTCGTTCTCGAGTGATCCGTTGACGCACGCCGACATCGCGGCGCGCTCGATCCCTGCATCGATTGCCGGGCGGCAAGCTTCGCTCGCGCGGCGGCTTGCGACGGCTGCCGCGCCCGCGTTGCTCGCACCGGCTGCCTTGGTCGTCTTCGCGCTCGCGGCGCCGCAAGCGCCGCGCGTCGCGCTGGCGCTGCATCTCGGCGCGTCGAGCGCTGCGGGTCACGGCTTCGCGCTGGGCTGGCTCGGCGCGCTCGCGCTGTACGCCGCCGACGCGGCCGCGGGTTACGCCGGTGCGGTTGCGCTCGGCGCGCTCGCGCTCTATGCGCTCGCGTACTTGGTGTATCTGCGCGCGCGCGAACGCTCGGGCGTGGTGCTCTCGCTCTGCGCGGCGCTGTTCGCGCTCGTCACCTGTTTCGATGCGGCGCGCGTCGGCGGGGTCGCGCCGGCATGGCTCGGCGCGGCGGTATTGCTCTACGTGCTCGATCGCGCGCCGCGGCGCGGCATGTGGTTCGCGCCGCTCGTCGCGATCGTGTGGTGCAACGCCTCACCGACCGGTTTGCTGGCGCCCGTTCTGACGGTGCTCGTCGCGCTGGGTCGCGCCGCGGATGCGCGCGACGTAACGGCGGCGCGGCCCTACTGGCCGGTCGCCTTCGCGTCGCTCGCGGCCACGCTGCTCACGCCCGCGGGGCTGGGCTTTCCCGCGCAGGCGCTGGCCGCGTTGCACCTCGACCTCCAGTTCGCGCGACTGCTGCCCATCGCGCCCGCAACCGCGGCGCCGCACGTCTTCCGCATCGCGGCGACGCTCGTGGTGATCGGCGCGATGTGGCTCTGGTCGGGCCGGCGCCGCGCGGCCGATGCGCCGCTGGTGCTGGCCGCGCTTTTCCTCTGTTTCTACGACGGCGCGTTCGTGCCGCTACTCGGGATCGTCGCCGCGCCGGCTTTCGCCGCT
Organism: Vulcanimicrobiota bacterium; assembly: GCA_003136655.1. Classification (GTDB taxonomy): domain Bacteria; phylum Vulcanimicrobiota; class Vulcanimicrobiia; order Vulcanimicrobiales; family Vulcanimicrobiaceae; genus Hesperobacter; species Hesperobacter lustricola. The sequence continues at coordinate 15,230 of PLFC01000071.1, read as the reverse complement.
GCCGCGCGTAACCGCTACGAAGCAACGCTCGCGCCGGGCCGCGCCGACGCACTGGCCGCGTGCCTGGCGGGCGCGTGCGTGGTTGCCGGAGCGCTGAGCGCCGTGCCGCACGCACCGACGCGCTCGTTCGGCGACGCATCGGCGCGCGCGCTCCTGGAGTCATTGCCGGCCGGCGGCACCGCGCACGTGGTGTTCTGCGCGACGATCGCATCCTGCGATTACGCCGAAACGTTGCCCGGCATGCGCCCGCTGCTCGACGAGCGCGTCGAGATCGCGCCCGCCGGAACGCTCGACGCGCAGGAGAAGATCGCGCGCGCGCGCGCCGGTTGGCCTGCGACGGTGCGCGAGCAGCACGTCGACGCAATGCTCGTGCCGCGCAGCATCGCGCTCGCGCAGTTGGTGCCGTCGCTGACGGGCTGGAAGCTCGCCGCCTCGGATGCCGACACGCGCCTCTTCGTTCGCGAAGGAGCGGCGCGATGAGACTGGCCTGGCTGATCGTCGCCGTATTCGCGGCGCGCTTTCTGGTCACCGCGATCGCCTATCCCCAAACCGACGGCGACATCGCCTGGCAACGCTGGCTCGGCGCCGAGATCCTGCGCACGGGCGCTATTCCGAATTCGCTCGGACTGGAGACGTTCAGCGCGCCGGGCGCACCGTGGATCGCGCAAGAATGGTTGTTCTCGATCGGCGCCGCGCTCGGCCGCAGCGGTTTCGGTTGGGATCTCTTCGCCGGCTTCTCGGCACTCTGCGCCGTCGCGGCGTTGGCCCTGGCGGCGTATCGCGCCGAGCGCTTCGGCGCCTCGCCGCTGGCGATCGCGCTGTGCACGGCTGCAGCGGGCGTCGCGCTCTTCGATTCCTTCGGCGTGCGCGTGCAAGTCGTGGCCTGGCCGCTGGCCATGCTCTTCCTGCTCTTGCTCGAGAGCAAGGGTCGCGTCGCGTGGCTCGCGCTCGCCGTCGCCGCGGTCTGGTCGAACGTGCACGCGAGCGCCGCGCTCGCGCCGGTGCTGGCCTCGCTCGCCACGGTAGGTGCGCTGCTCGACGAAGGCGCGCTGACGCCGCGTGTCTTGAAACTGGCCGGCATCGCCGTCTGTTCGCTCGGCGCAATCTGCCTGAACCCGTTCGGTTGGCATCTGCCCGCGTACGCATTGATGCTCGTGGGCAGCCCGATCACGCACTTCATCGTCGAATGGCGTCCGACCGGCCTCGACGATCCGGGCTTCACCTTCGGCGCGCTGCCGCTCTTGGCGCTCGCGATCGTGGTGGGCATCGGCATTGCGAGCGGACGCCGCGCGGGCGCGCGGCCCAGTTGGGAAGAGATCCTCGTCGTAGCCGCATTCTTCTGGCTGATGCTCGGGGCCGCGCGCAACATCGCGATCTTCGCGCTCGTCGCCCTGCCGCTGGTGGCGCGCGGCCTGACGCAGACCTTCGAATTCTTTGCCGACGTACGCCCGCCCGAAGTGCCGGCCGGCGCGCGTTCGCGCCTCGCCGATGCGGGTTTGCCGGTCTTCGCGCTCGCACTCTCCGTCGCCGTCGCGATCGTGTTGCTGCGCTCGAACGAGCGCACCCAAGCCAACCTCGCGGGTCCCGCCCTAGCCGCGCTCGAGAAAGTGCCCGGCACGCAGCGCGTGCTCTGTGCCGACTTCGCCTGGTGCGGATTGCTCGTGGGCAACCCGCACGCGCGCGTCTTCCTCGACGGCCGCGCGGATCCGTATCCGGTCAAGGTCTGGAACGACTTCATCGAGATCGCCAAAGTCGGCCCGGCCTGGCGCGAACGCTTGGATGCCTATCGCGTCGATGCCATCGTCGTCGGGCGCGACGGCCCGCTGGATCAGGCGCTGGTCAACGACCGCGGCTGGCGCTCGGCCTTCGCCGACAAACGCTATCGTCTCTGGCTACGCGCACATCCCGCGCGGGTCGCGCACGCCACGCGGCTCGCTCCGGCAAGCTGAACCCAACCCGGGGCGAGGCTCAGGCGCCGCGACTGCGCAGCGCGTTCTCGCGGTCGCGCGCTTCGCGCGCCGAGTCGAGGCTGACCACGCCGCGCAGTTCGGCGGCGCGGTCGGCGTATTCGCGCGCGCGGCGCTCGCGTCCGGTTTCGGCATAGATCTCGGCCAGCTTCTCGACGACGCCGACGTAGAGCGAGCGGTACATTTCGGCGCGTGGCGCGTACCACGGTTCGGGATAATCGCCGCCCAGCAGTTCGCCACCGTAGAGCGCTTCCGCCGCGCGATAGTGCGCGAGCGCTTCCTGCAGTTCGCCGCCGTCGAGATCGGCATCGCCGTCGGCAACGTGCGCGGTGAAGCGCCGCACGTCGATGACGGCGTTGCTCACTTCGACGGCCATGTCGCCGCGCGACGTGAAATACCGGTCGACGTTGCCGTAGCCGACGATCGCGGCGATCGCCTTGCGGATGTTGCTCGACGCCGTGCGAATCGATTGCGTGGCCAAATGCGGCGTGGCCTCGGGCCAGAACGTTTCGCGCAGTTCCGTGCGCGACGCGGCGCCGTCGGGCTTGAGTAGCAGATACTTGAAGATTTGCGCCTCGCGCCGGCGGATCCACTCGATGCGCCGCCCGCCGATCTCGGCTTCGAAGCGCCCGAACATGCGCACGACCAAGAGCGCGCTCGGGTCTTGCAGCACGGGCGCGGCAGCGGCGACCACGCCGTTTTCCAGATCGAATTGACGCGCGACGCGATACGGACGGTACGCGCCGGCGCTGAAGCGCACGAAGAGCCCGCGGGCTTCGAGACGCGCTAGCCGCTCGCGCTCTTCGGGCGGATTGCCGCCCGCCGCAGCTTGAAAATCCCGGCGCAGCGGTTCGCCCGCGCGCTTGAGTTCGTCATCGAGATAATCGGCGAAGTGGCGGCCGCTGGTGCGCCGCCAGCGTTCGTAGGCGCCGGCGATTCCGCCGCCGCCGGTCGACGCTTCGCGCAACACCCAATGCGTCACGAGCGGCCAGCCTTCGGTTTCCTCGATCAGGCGCGCGACGTCGGCCGGCGTGTAGGCGATCTCGAGCCACTCGCACATGCGCGCCACGTCGTCGGCGTCGAAGGCCAAGCTGTTGTCGTCGAGGATGACCGCGGTGCCGAGTGCGATGTAGCGCGTCGCATCCAGCGCCGCGCGCGAGCGCACGGCGTAGATCAACGAGACGCCGGCGGGCACGTCGGCGACGAGCGCGAGCAGTTCGTCGATCGCTTCGGGCACCGGCCGGTCGGCATTATCGATCACGATCTCGCACGGCGCGCAGCGTTCGAGGGCGGCGAGGAATTCGGCGTAGCTGGCCGGCGCGGGCGAGATCCCGAGTCCGGCCGCGATGCGTTCGCGTACCTGTTCGGGCGTGTCGTCGTCGCGCAGCGCCGCGTAGGCCCAAGCGCGCTCGGTTTGCGCCAAATAATGCACGAGAGCAGTCGTCTTACCGCTGCCGGCCGGTGCGGCCAACAAGCGCAAGGGCACGTCCTCGTTGCGTTTGAGCCAACTCGTCAAGCGCGTCCGGTTGAGCGTGCCGGGCGTGAGCCGCGGCAGGCTTCGAACGGAGGTCGTCGTCACCGAGCGCGGACGACGACCGAGTGGATCACGCTTTCTTCCGACGTGCCGGGGCCGTAGGTCGCGACGATGGTGTAGCGCGTGTCGGTCGTGGTGCGCGGCGCTTCGAGCACCACGCGATCGTCGTCGGGCGCGACGTCGACGTTTTGAATCTCTTGGCCCGAGTCGTCGAGCAACACCACGCGCAGATTCGGCTGGTGGTGCACGATCGAGACCACGATGCCCTCGCCGCTGATGAACGTCTTGGAGGCCAGCGCTACCGGATCGCCCGCCACGCCGCCCGGCGCGGGTGCTCCGGCCGGATCGGGCACGCCCGCCGAGCCGGACGCGGTGATGTCGTTGCGTACGACGCGCACCGGCACTTGCGCTTCGGAGCGACCGTCGCCGCGACGCGCCACGACGACGACGCGGAAGTCTTCCTGGCTATCGACCTGCGGCGCGATCAAGATCGACGAACCGCGCTCGCTCAGCAGAGCCGACCCGCGCTCGGTGCCGTCTTGGTCGAGCAACTTGACCGTGCCGGTCTTTGCGTCGGTGATGTAGCGAACGACGATGGGCGCGCCGCCCTGGACGGTATCTTGCTGCAGCCAGACCGTGGGCAGATGCACCTCGGGCGCCGCGGGCTTCGGTGCGGGCTGGGACTTCGGCGGCGCGCTCGCCGCGGCAACGACTGCCGTCGACTGCTCGGCCGAACCGAATGCATTCCGCCCGGTGAGGTGGAGATCGTAACGCCGCTCGGCGTGCGCGGAGGGCACGGCCAACGTGATCACGCCGCTCTGCGCCGCCAGGGTGCCGCGCGCGATCTCGCGACCGTCGGGTCCGTCGAGCGCGTAATCGCCCGCATTGGTGCCCGGTCCGAAGGCGTAGGCGACTTGAAAGGTCGCGCCGCTCGGGACGCGGTTGGGCGCGGCGAGCGCGGCGACCCGCGGCCGCTCGAAGGCTATGGCTCCGGCCGCGAGCGCGACGATGCCGGCGCCCGCGAGCCCCAAGGCCGCCTTGCCCGCATCGAAGCCGCGGCGCAGCGCCGGCGGTTCCGCATCGACGATGAGTTGCGCCCCGTCCGCGTGGAGTTCCGCGACGATCTTGCGCAACGGCCCGCGCTTGGGCAGTTCGATCTCGACCGGGACCGCCACCGAGGAGAGCGGCGGCACCGTTATCGAGCTCCAGCGCAGGCGGCCTCCGCGCTGCGGTGCGCCGACCGCGTAACAAAATGCCGCCAGCGGTGCGTTAGTCTGATTAGCGACCATGAGTTCGTAGGTCGCGACCATGCGCCGCGCGTCCATGGAGAGCAGGCGCAGGGCCCCGGCGATTTGGCCGGTCGGCACTGCGATCTGTGATCCCGCCGGCAGGTTCGCGGCCGAGGCGGTTTCGGCTCGACGCAAGGGCGCGAGCGCAGTCGGACGTGGGAGGGCAAGCATCCTACAACGGTCATCGGCGGAGAAGATGCGTTCTTCTAGGTGCTTCCGGCACTCCGTTCGGAGCGCCCCGAAGTGTGACCCAGCTAACGCTTTCTTAATCGCTCGTTCAGCCGGGTGCCAGCCTCATGCGATTATCATGATGTCGATTTTGGAAGCCGCCGGGGCCACCCGCCCCTGCGTTCGACTGGTTCAAGAGGAGTCAAGACTGTGAGATCACCCGTGCGCCCTGGGGCGGCCCTATTCGCCTTGCTCGCCGGCACCGCCGTACTCGCCGGTTGCAACGGCAACTCGACTTCGCCCGGCGGCTGCGGCGCCCCGAGCGGAAAGGTTTCGCTGGTGTATCCGGCGCCGAATTCGACCGGCATTCCGGACAATTTCCCCGGCGTCATCTTCGGGTCGACCAACGGGCTGGGAGGCAACTATCAAGCCCTGCTGCAGCCGACGACCCTTGCCTACGGCAACTTCATCGCGCTGGGCACCGTCGTCACCGCGCCGACCCCGCTGCCCACGCCCAACCAGCTTCCGTCCTTCCCGAACCCGATCTACCAGATCAGTTCGTTCGCGGGACAAACGCCCCTGACGACCCAGACCACCTACCAGATCTACCTCAACGACTCGGGCACCGACTGTCAGCCGACGCTGCAAGGTTCGTTCACCTCGCAGTAGGGTCCGAGGAGCGGCGGGTCAGCCGCCCATCTTCTTCACGCGACGGCCCTGGCTCGAGAAGTAGGCCAGGGCCGCGTCGCGTCTGTCGCCCTGCAGCTCCACAACCCCGTTCTTGGCGGTGCCGCCGGTGCCGCAGCGCTTCTTGAGGTCGGCGGCCACCGCATCGAGTTCGCGTTCGAGCAGGCCGTAGACGATCGTGACGCTCCCGCCGCGGCGACGCTCGCAGCCGACGCGGACGATGCCGTCATCGGGCGGCGTGCGTGGTTGCTGGGCGGGTCGGGGGGCTTTCAAGGATGGCGGCCTCCATCCGGCTGCGAAGCCGTCGGCAAAAGGCGTCGGCGGTCGAGCCGTCCGTCGAAGAGGAGAGTTACCTTGAGGTTCCCCATCCGTCCCACCGCGGCTTTGTTTGCACTTCTCTCGGGTGCGGGCGCCCTCGCGGCGTGCGGCGGCGGCTCCGCGCTGAGTACCTGCGGCGCGCCGAACGGCCAAGTCGCCTTGGTTTACCCCGCGCCCGGTTCGACCGGCATCCCCGACAACTTCCCGGGCGTCGTGTTCGGCTCGAGCCACGGCTTGCCGGCCTCGTACACGGCCATCCTGCAGCAGAGCGGCACGACCTTGATGGTGCCGCAATTCCGCCTGCAGCCCGCGCCCGTACCGTTGCCCACGCCCGACCTCATCCCGTCGTTCCCCAACCCGGTGTATCAAATAAGTGCGCCGATCAAGACGCTCGCCGGCGGCACCGAGTATCAAGTCTTCCTCTACGACGGCAATAAGACGTGTACTCCGTCGTACGTGGGCGCCTTCACCGCCCAATAGCCTCGATGCCCGGCCGAACGTTCGAGGGGTTCCCGGCTGCCGGGCTCCGTTTTCTCGAGGAATTGGCGGCGCATAACGAACGCGCGTGGTTCGCGCCGCGCAAGGAGCGTTACGAACGCGACGTGTTGTGGCCGATGCGCGCTTTCGTATCCGATGCGAGCCGCGCGCTCGCGCGGGCCGGAATTCCGATCGGCGGCGATGCCAAGCGTTCGATCTTTCGCGTGTATCGCGACGTTCGCTTCTCGCCCGACAAGCGGCCCTATCGCACCAACGCCGCCTGCTATCTCTCGTACGACGGCGGACGAGCGACGCAGGGCGGACTGTACCTGCACGTCGAGCCGAAGCGCTCGTACATGTCGGTGCCCTTCTATGTGATTCCGGCGCCGATGCTGCGCCGCTGGCGCAATGCCATGCGCGACGACCCGCGCCGGTTCGCACGCGTGTTGCGCGCGCTGGCCAAAAAAGATTTGCGCGTGCAAGGACCCGACGAGTGGGACGATTCGCTGCGCCGCATGCCGCGCGGTTACGACGAAGGCGACGCGGGCGACCTCGCGCCGTATTTCAGGTTGCGTTCGTTCTGCGTGGATCGCGAGCTCAGCCGCGCCGAGGTCACGTCGCCGCGACTGATCGAGGCCGCGGTGCGTCTGGTTCGCGACGCGCGGCCGTTACTCGATTACGGGTGGAGCGTCGACTGAGCTTCGAGCGCGCGGCGCACGACGCGCGGCGCCGGCTGCGCGTACACGACCTCGCGCAGCGTCCAGCGTTGCGCCACCGAGACGAACAGGTTGACCAGCAATGCGAGTAAGACGGCGTCGTCGAGAAATCCCAAGACCGGAATGTCGCCGAAGATGTCGAGCGGCGAGATCACGAGGATCGCGGCGAGCAACATCGCCGACTTGAACCACAGAGGCACCCGGGCATCGCGCGCGAGCGGAAGCACGCGGGGCAATGCCCGCTGGGCCGTGGTGAACAGACGCAACAGTCTCACGGCACTCTCTTACCACGAAGCCGGCGGAAAGTCTCACCGGGCATCGCGAAGCTTGTGCTTTTCGACCTTGCCTAACGCGTTGCGCGGCAGTTCGTCCACCACCACGATCTCGCGCGGCACCTTGAAACTGGCCAAGCGTTCGCCGAGCGCCGCGCGAACGGCGCCGGCATCGAACGCGCCGTCGGCTTCTACGAACGCCCACGGCAGCTCGCCGCGGGCGGGATCGGGCATGCCCACCACCGCGCTCGCGCGGATGCCGGGCAGGCGGTTCAACTCGTTCTCGACCTCGAGCGGGTAGACGTTGAAGCCGCCGGTGATGATCAATTCCTTGATCCGGCCGACGATCCGGTAAACGTCGTGCGCGGTGTCGTAGCGCGCGAGATCGCCGCTGCGATACCAGCGCGTGCCCGCCTCGTCGAGGACAAAGGCCTCGGCGGTCGCCTGCGGATTGCCCCAGTAGCCGCGGCAGACGCCGGGCCCCGCGACCAGCATTTCGCCGACCTCGCCCGCGGGCAGCGGCGTCGCGCTTCCAGGCGCCGCGACGCGAACGCGTGCCCCGGGCGTGGGGATGCCCACGCTGCCCGGTACGCGCGGGCCGCCGAACCGGTTGGTGCAGGCGAAGCCGAACTCCGTCGCGCCGTAGCGTTCCAGGATCTGCGCGCCGAAGCGCGCCTCGAATCCGGCGAAGACATCCGACGCGAGCGCGGCCGAGCCCGAAACCCAGAGCCGCAGTCGCGGCGGCGCGCCTTCGAGCGACTCGAGCAACCGCACGTACATCGTGGGCACGCCGAAAAACATCGTGACGTCGTCGCGGTGCAACGTCTCGAGCGTGCGCGCGGCGTCGAAGCGCTCGTCGAAGAGCAGGTGTCCGCCCGCCGCAAAGGTGCCGTTGAGCGCTGCGCCCAGACCGTGCATGTGGAAGAGCGGTAGCGCGACGTACAGCGTGTCGCGCGAGGTCCAGCGCCACGCGACGGCGACCTGCGAAGCGATGGCGGCCAGGTTGGTGTGCGTCAGCACCGCGCCCTTGCTGCGGCCGGTGGTGCCGCTGGTGTAGATGATCGCCGCGTCGTCGTCGCCGCCGGGCGCGACGGGCGGCGGCTCGGGCTCGCCGCTCTCCATGGCCCAGGCTTCGACCGCCGCGGCATCCACGGCCCCGAACGCGCCGGCTTTCGCGAGATGGGGCCGGGTGCCGGCGCTGGTCAGCACGAGCGAGACGGCCGCGTCGCTCAAGACGTGCTCGAGTTCCGCCGCCCGGTAGAGCACGTTGACCGGCACGATGACCGCGCCCAGGCGCAAACCCGCGAGGTAGGCGTAGACGAAAGCCAAGCGGTTTTCGCAGTAGAGCGCGAAGCGGTCGCCCGCGCGCAGTCCGGCCTCGTGGAGCCGTCGCGCGACCCGCAGCGACGCCGCGTGGAGGCCGGCATAACTCCGGCCGTTGACGGCGGGCGCGTCGGCGCGCTCGCTGCGGGCTGCGTCGAAAAGGTCGAGAAGCGTCATGAACTGCGACGATGTCCTTCTTGGTTCTCGGCCGGCGCGGAGGGGCCGCCAGGGAAACGATAGCGTAACGTTGCAGCCACGCAGCCGTACGCCCGCTCTCATGGGGAAAGACTACATGCCCGTCTCCGCGTCCTCGCGCGTCTTCGTAGCGACCGTCTCACTGGCGTTGCTCGCCGGTTGTTCCGGGAGCACGTCGGTCCCGCCGCAGTCTCCGGTGTCGGCCCAGAGCGTGGCCCGTTCCGGCGCGCGCACTGCCGCTTCGGGTTACCGTGCCGACATCTCGCTCGCGCGTCCGGGCATCCGGGGCCTGCTGAGCACGGGTACGCCGCACTTCAAGGGCGACGCGAAGGACTTCACGGGCACGGCTTGGGTGACCGACGAGGCCGCGAACCTCCTCTACAAAGTGAGCGCGGCGGGCAAGATCAAGGCCATCGGAACGGGGTGGAACCAGCCGCAGGGCGTGGCCATCGACAAAGCCGGTCACGTCTACGTCGCCGACACGGCGAATTCGCGCGTCGTCGTCTTGACCAAAGCCGGCAAGGCCGACACGATCCTCAACGATCCCGGTGAGTTTCCGGTCGCCGTGGGCGTGGCCGCCGACGGAACGATCGGCGTGGTCAACCTCACGAGCACGAGCGGCGGCGCGGGCAGCATCTCGTTTTACTCGTCGTTGAGTCAGTCCGAACCGACGAGCACCGCGAGCGGCTTGCTCTATCAGGATTACTCCGGCGGCTTCGACGCGTCCGACAACTTCTACGTGCTCGGCGTCGATGCGAACGACGGCATCCACGTCGGCGTCGTTTCGGCCGGCGGCACGACGGTGGCCGACACCGGCATCGATACCAGCACCTACCTCTTCCCGGGCGGCTTGCAGGTGATCGAAAGCGGGAAGGGCGCCAAGACGGTGCAGACGCTGACCGTGGGCGACCAGGGCGCGCCGGTCGTCTACACCTACGCTCTGCCCGGCTACGCAGCCGGAGCCTCGGTCTCCCTGGGCGGTTCGGGAGATGTCGTCGGCTACAGCTTCCAAAAGAATCTCAAGGCCGTCGGCGCCGCCGATGCGGAATTCGCGGAAGTCAACTTCTACGCGTGGCCCGCGGGCGGCTCGTCGCCGACGGCATCGGTCGCCGGCTTCGAAGAGCCCGGCGGCATCGGCATCGTGGCTACCGGCGACGAATAAGGAGCTCCGCCCAGCCAGGGAATTTCCGCCGCGACGGGGCAGGCATGGCAGCGCAGGCCTCTTCCCGTTCAAGGAGTCCAGGATGTCCCGTTTGGAATCGCTTCGCGCGCGTTTTGCGCTCGCCGCGATCGCCACGCTCGCCGGCTGCTCGTCGAGCGCTCACGTTTCGCCGTCGGCGAGCCAGACGTTCGCCGATCACGCGCGGCTCAGCGCCGTGGCGGAACAGGGTCTCAGCGTTAACGGCGTCCCGTTCGTCGGCTCGCGTCAGGCTTGGATCAACCTCTTCAACGCCGCGCCGGCCGCGCACCGTTCCGTTCCGCCGAACCTCGACGTTGCGCCGGAGAAGGCCACGCCGTGGGGCGCGAGCGTGTTCGTGTCGGATTTCGGAACGCAGACGAGCCCGGGCGCGGTGTATCAGTTCGCTTCGAAAAAGAACGGCAAGCTGCTGGGCACGATCTCCGACGTGGTCAACCCGCAGGGTATGGACACCGACTCCAACGGCAATCTCTGGGTTGCTTCGACCGGAAATTCGACGATCCGGGAGTATCCGAAAGGCAAATTCGTCGCCACGACGGTGCTCAGCGACAACGACGAGTTTCCCGTGTCCGTGGCGGTTTGCCCGAACGGCACGATCTACGGCTCCAACGCCGACGATTACAGTCAGTTGCCGGGCAACATCGTCATCTACGCCTCGGGATCGACCAGCCCGACCGGTACCGTTCCCGAAACCAACATCTTCCGCTCGTATTTCGTGGCCTGCGACCAGAGCAACACGCTCTGGTTCGATTACATCAACTTGAGCAATCAGCCGGCGGTCGCGTCGTACAACGGGACCACGGTCACCGAGTACGGCAGCCTCGGTTTGACGCCGTACGAGGCGCCGGGCGGCATTCGCGCGAGCAACGACGGCAAAACGCTCGCGATCGTCGATCAGAGTGCCGCGCAGATCGACTTCTTTACCAAGAGCAATCTGAGCCAAGGGCCCTATCTGAAGCTCGGCAACGTCTTCACGCTGCCCGTTTCGTTCTCGTTCATCAAGTCGCAGAAGAACGTCTGGGTCGCCGACGACACGAAACTCGAAGCGCTGGAAGTGACGCTCAAGGGTAAGGTACCCGCGACCGTCGGCACGGGCACGCTCGTGACGCCGATCGACGCCTTCGTTTTCCCGGCCGGCAACACCTGACCCGGAGGCGCGGCCGCCTCGGCGGCGCGTCTCAGCTCGGCGCGACGGGTTCGAACAGGAAGTTGTTGATGTAGCGCCCGCGCTTATCGAAATTCGCGAGATTTTGGTCGCGCTCCACGACGAATTCCGCGGCGTCCGTCTTCTTTCCGTCGCGCCAGAACGACGCGCGATAACCGAAGCTTTCGACGTACGCGATCCGCTCTGCCAGCGGCTCGGAGAACTGTCGCTGCTCGATTTCGACCAAGAGCGCCGGGCGGCAGCGGCGAATCGTGCCGGCGGCCCCGGCGATGACGCGCCGTTCGTGTCCTTCGACGTCGATCTTTACCAGATCGACATCGTCGAAGCGGAATGAATCGAGGGTCTTGGCCTCGACCGGGATCGACGACGCTTCGATCGAGTCGACGATACGTGAGGTTCCCGAGCGATCGACGGAGTCGTTTTCGGGAACCAGGAACGACACGGTTTCCTCGCGGTCGCTGAGCGCGTACTCGTGCACCTCGATATTGGCCTTGAACGCGGCGGCGTAGCGGCGAAGCGCCGCCGCACAATGGCTCAGCGGCTCGAAGGACTCGACGCGCGCAAACTTCGACCCGAGCAGTACGGTGTAGGAGCCCCAGTTGGCGCCGACGTCGACGAAGCGCCTACCCCATGGCTTAGCCCTTGCCTGAAGGAGATGGGCCAGTTCGGGCTCTTGCAATCCGAGAATTTTCTCGAGGCGCGGCCGAACCGCAACGTACACTTGGTCGGGCACGGTGGCACGAGTGAGACGGGCCACGCGGCCGACGACGCCCGCGATCATACCATCCGTATCGTCGCTTCCGTCCTCCGCCTTGAGCCGGGCTTCAGATCCGAGTGATCGTCCTCAGCGGCCGCCGGAGACGGGCACGATGGCGCCCGTCACGTAGGCTGCTTCGGGCGACGAGAGCCAGAGCACGGCGGCGGCGACCTCCGCCGGCGTGCCCGCGCGCCGCAACGGGATGCCCGGTGCGAGCCGGTCGAGACGGTCGGCCGCGCCCGCGGCGGCGTGCAGGCCGGTTTCGATCAGCCCGGGCGCGACCGCGTTGACGCGGATGCCGTCGGTCGCGACTTCGAGTGCCAGGCCGCGCGTCAAAGTGTCGACCGCGCCTTTGCTCGCGGCATAGTGAACCCACTCGCCGGCGCCGCCGAGCACTGCCGCGCGCGACGAAACGTTGACGATCGATCCGCCGGCGCCGCCGCGCGAGCGCGCCATGCGCCGCACCGCTTCGCGCGCGCAGAGGAACGCGCCGCAGACGTTCACCGCGAGCGTTCGCTCTAGCACGCTCAGCGTCAGATCGGCCAGGCGGGACGAACCGCCGGTCGTACCGGCGTTATTGACGAGGCCGACGATCGGGCCGAGTTCCCGCTCCGTCCGCGCGAACAGTTCGACGACGTCAGCTTCACGCGCGACATCGCCGGCGACGACGGTCGCGCGACCGCCCGCGGCGGCGATCGCCGCGCCGACCGCCTCGGCTCCCGCCTGGTCTTGGGCGTAGTTGACGGCGACGGCATAACCGTGTGCGGCGGCCAGGATCGCCGTCGCCGCGCCGATGCCGCGACTCGCGCCGGTGACAACGAGCGCCCCGCGATGCGGGCCCGTGCGCGCCGCGGCCAGATCCAAAGGAGCGGACATCTCAGGCCCGCCGCTTGAGGGCGTCGAGTTCGTCGAGCGTGCGCGGCCAGTCGGCTTTGAGCAGCCGTGACAGGCTGCGATCGGCCAAGAGCGCGCCGCCGGTTTGACAGCCCGCGCAGTAGTTCGTTTCGTTGTCCGCGTATCGGATGCGCTGCACCGGCTCGCCGCAGCGCGGACAGGGTTGACCGTAGCGTCCGTGCACCGCCATATCCGGGCGAAAGGCAGTCACCTGCTCGGGAAACGCCCCGTGCGTTTCGTCGCGCAGACGGTCGATCCAGCTGCGCAGCGTCGATATCGTCGCCGCGAAGAGCGCCTCCCATTCCGGCGGCGTCAGCCGGTGGGTGAGCGCGATCGGCGACAGCTTCGCTGCGTGCAGTATTTCGTCGGAATACGCGTTGCCGATGCCGCTGACGATGCGCGGATCGGTCAGCGCGCGTTTGAGGGTCCGGTTTTCCGTGCTGAGTGCGCGTCTGAAAGCCGCGAGATCGGCGGTGAGCGGCTCGATGCCGCCCGGGTCGAGCGCCGCCAGCGCTTCCTCACCGCGCACCACGTAAAGCGACGTCCGGCGTTTGGTGCCCGCCTCGGTCAGGACCAGCGTTCCGGTGGGAAAGTCGAACGCCGCGAGATCGTTGCGGCCACCGAGCCGCGCGGCCGGTGGACGCCAGTGCAGGCGCCCCGCGATCATCAGATGCAGTACGAGCCACAGATCGCCCTCGAGCCCGACGGCGATGCGCTTCCCAACCCGCCGCAGCTCGCGCACGACGCGGCCGGCCGCGCTCGCGAGCGGCGGATCGGCGGTGCGGACCAGGAAGATACTCGCCACGCGAACGCGCTCGAGCGGCTTACCGATGATGCGCGGTTCGAGCGCGCTGATGTAGGCGGCGACATCCGGAAGTTCCGGCATGGCCTCCCATTCTCCCCATCGACGCGCCGGCGCCTGTGCGCGATGTTTCGCACTGCCTGTCCGCTTCGGTGGCATGAGTCTGGGTTGCCGCGCCGTAAGCGGCAGGCCATGCAGGCGAAGACACTTGCTCGACGAGAACCCGTTGACGGTTGATCCCGCCGCGCTCGGCGTGATCGGAATTCGCGCGACCTACGTTGGCGAATACGGTATGGGAACGCGCGGCGTGATCGCTGCGCTAGTCCAGTTCGCATTGCTCAACGGCATGGTGCAGGGCCGTATGGTCTTGCTCGGCTGCCCCGATCGCGAGTACCGGCAGCCAGGGGGCTGGACCGGCGCGGAGCCGAAAGGCGCGTTCGTGGGTCGGACCTTCGCTTCCCGGCTACCGTTTTTGTTCGCTGTCGCATTCGTGGCAGCGGGCTTGGGCGACCCTTTCGTCGAGTCGGTGTCCAACACCGGGATCTTCGGGCACTACGTCGACAACAACCATCTCGGGGTCGTCCCGACGCTGCTGGCCGGCACGGTCGTGATCGCCGAGGTTCTGATCCTGCGCTTCGTCGAGGCTTGGCGGCGTTCGACGAACCGTTCAGGCGGCTCACTCATCGATATCGCCAGGGATTTTGGCAGCCGATCGGTCGCGCGGGATTTCCCGGTGATTTTCGCTTTGCAGCTGCTCTCGGTGTTCGCGATGGAGAGTGGAGAACAACTCGTCGCCGGTGGAAAGCTGCTCGGCGGCACCGCCTGGTTGGGCGGCCCGATCCTCCTTAGTTTGATCGCGCATGCCATCATCGGCGGCCTGTGTACCTTCACGCTCGACGCGTGCATGCGCGCGATTGTTCACGCATTTGCCTCGCTGGTCCTGACCGCCGTCCGATTCATTTGGCTTGCCGTTGCTCGCGCGAGCGCCGATCCGTTCCGTCTGGATCGTCGCGCTATCTGGTTTGCCCGTGCGCAAGCGCCGCACGTGTNNTCAACGCTACGTGCAGTGGCGCTGTTTGCTCTTCTCATTCTCGCCGGTTTCGCACTCGTCGTTCGAGCACAACCGGTCAGCGCCGCCGAGGCGACGACCGGATTGATCACCGGCACCGTTTCGACCGAGGCCGGGGCGCCGATACCGAATGCCAAGGTCACGGCGGCTGGTCCGTCCGGGCGCTATTCGGCTCTTTCGGATACACGCGGTCGCTTCGTGATACTCGGCGTCGAGCCGGACACCTACACCTTGAGCGCGGACGCAGCGGGCTATGAAGCCGCGACGCAAAGNNNNGGTCAGCGGCGACGCCGCGCGCGCGCAATTTCCGACGATAACGTCGTCCGGGCTTGGAATCTATACCCAAGGCAGCGTCCAAGGCTCGATTGCGAACGTCCCCGGCGTCGACCTCGATCCCTT
>PLFC01000026.1 GCA_003136655.1 Vulcanimicrobiota bacterium | reverse complement strand
ATCTGCGTGGCCTTGGCCTGGCTGTACCGGCGGCTCGAGCATCGGCGTGATGCCCAGGCTTTGGCGTACTCGAATCTCGACTTTGCACTCGGGGCGCTCCGTCCGTCGCGCGTGCCGGGCGCGGCGCTCTTCGCGGCTTGGCTCGTCGGTGCGGGCACGCTGGCGCTCGCGCTCNNGCGCGCATTCCCGTGCGCGATGCGACGGTGATGATCTGCATCGACGTCTCGGGCTCGATGCGCGCCACCGACATCGAGCCGACGCGCTGGGAGGCGGCCAAGGCCGCAGCGCGGGTCTTCATCGACGCGGTGCCCGACGGTACGCGCGTGGGCATCGTCAGCTTCTCGAGCGCCGCGGCGATCATTCAGGCGCCCACGTCCGACCTCGACGCGGTACGGCAGAGTTTGGACCGCATTCCCTACCCCAACGGCGCGACCGCAATCGGCGACGCGCTNNGGCCGGCGCGCGATCGTGCTGCTGACCGACGGCGTGAATAATCGCGGCGTCGACCCGCAAGTATCGTCGCAGCAGATCGGCGCGCGGGGCATCACGATCTCGACGGTGGGCGTCGGCACCAACGATAGCGGCCAACTGATACCGGGCACGAGCGAACCGGCCGAGATCGACGAGGACGCGTTGCGCGCGATCGCCTCCAACGCTGGTGGCCGCTACGCGCGTGCCGGCGATGCAGGCACGCTGCGCGACGAGTTCCGGCGCTTGGCGTTCGACACGGTGTGGGAGAAGCGGCGCGTCGACGCCTCCCTGCCCTTCGCGTTCGGGGGCGGCGCGCTCGTGCTGCTCACGTTTTTGGCCGGCTTCGGCTTGGGGAGATTTCCGTGAACGAACGCTTGCAGGCCGCGCGCGTGAGTTACGAGCGGGCCGAACTCGACGAGACGTCGGTCGCGCCCGACCCGTTTGCGCAGTTCTCACTGTGGCTGGAGGAGGCGCTGAAGACGGAGGGACTGCTCGAACCGTACGCGATGACGCTGGCCACGATCGATCCCGCCGGTCAACCCGATGCGCGCGTCGTGCTGCTGCGCGGCTTCGACGAGCGAGGGTTTACGTTCTTCACCAATTACGCGAGCCGCAAGGGCCGGGAACTCGCGGCGCATCCCCGCGCCGCGTTGCTGTTTTTTTGGGCCGCGCTCGAGCGCCAGATTCGCATCGAGGGCGCGGTCAGCAGGCTCTCGCCCGAGGAGTCGGACGCCTACTTCGCCCAACGCCCGCGGGGCCATCGGCTCAGCGCCTGGGCCTCGCCGCAAAGCCGGGTCGTAGCGGACCGGGCCGCGCTCGATGCGGGCATGCGCGAGGCCGAGGAACGCTTCGCCGGCGTCGAAGTTCCCAGACCGGAACATTGGGGCGGCTTCCGCGTGGCGGGAGAGCGCTTCGAGTTCTGGCAAGGCCGGCGAAACCGGGTACACGACAGAATCGCCTACGAGCGGGAACCGTCGGCCCAATGGCGGATTCTGCGTCTGGCGCCCTGAACAATCGGCCTAATAGCCCCCTACCGGTAAGGAGTGAACTCCACTTGAAACGCTTCGTCCTCTTCGCTGTGGCGGCTTCGGCCTTGACCGCCGCGGCACTCGTACCGCACGGCCATGCTTCCGCCACCGCCTCGGCCGCGCCCGACGGTAAAGCGGTTTACACCAAGAACTGCTCGAGCTGCCACCAGGCAACGGGCCAGGGCTTGACCGGCACGTTCCCGCCGCTCGCCAAGAACGACGTCGTGACCGGCGATCCGAACAAGGTGATCCACATCCTGCTCAACGGCCTCAACGGACCGATCAAGGTCAACGGCGCGTCGTACAACAACGCGATGCCGCCGTGGAAGGGCACCCTGAGCAACGCCGAGATCGCCGCCGTGATCACGTACATCCGCTCGTCGTGGGGCAACAAGGCTTCGGCCGTGACCGAAGCCCAGGTCGCCAAGGGCAAGTAACATTTCGCGAGCGCGGCTCGCGACGATCGGAGAGCCCGCTGCATTCGTGCGCGGGCTCTTTCGTTATTTGGCCTTCTTGGCGGCGGTGGCCGTCAGCGTCTTCTCGATGCGCGCGGCGCGCGTCTCGGGCCGCTTGGCATCTGCGATGGCCTGGACGTACTCTTTTTGATGCGAGTACGAGAAGCGCGCGAAGGCGTCGGTGAGCCCGGCCTTTTTCAGGGCGGCGGCAAGGTCGGGGGGAATGGCCACGGTGCGCGGCTCGTCGTCGCGGCCGAGTTGCACCCGCACGCGCTGGCCCGGCTCCACGCCCGCCGCGGCGCGGATCTCCGCCCGCACGACCACGTAGAAACGTCCGTCGTAGACCGACGTCGTGGTACGATAGGCCGCACCGTTGATGTTCACCGCCAGGGGCAGGCGTTTGCGCTTTCCCAGCGCCGCCATGACCTCGCCCGGCACCTCGAAGAACGTCGACGAACCCGAATTGTCTGAGCGCTCCAGGACGACCTCGAGCGTATGTGTCTCGGCCATGCGCGGCCCTTCGCGCACGGGGTAGGAAGTCTTCCCGGAAGGCGAGCGGGCGCGCGTGGCCAAAAACACCGATCGTGCTCTCGCGGAAGGTCTTGGTGATCGGCTCGGGTCCGATCGTCATCGGGCAGGCCGCGGAGTTCGATTACGCGGGTGTCCAAGCGTGCCGGGCCCTGCGTGAAGAAGGCCACTACGTCGTCCTGGTCAACTCGAACCCGGCGACGATCATGACCGATCCGGAGATCGCCGACGCGGTCTACCTGGAGCCGCTCACCGCCGCCTCGCTCGAAGCGATCATCGCTCGCGAACGGCCCGACGCGCTGCTGCCGACCCTCGGGGGCCAGACCGGACTCAACCTCGCCGTGGAACTCCACGAGACGGGCGTGCTCGAACGCTACGGCCTCGAACTCCTGGGTACGCCGGTGGAGACGATCGTGCTGGCCGAAGACAGGGCGGCCTTCAAACAGGCGATGCTGGCCATCGGCGAGCCCGTGCCGTCGTCGATCGTGGTGACCGACGTCGAGAGCGCGGTGCGTTTCGCCCAGGACGCGGGCTACCCGCTCGTGGTGCGGCCCGCCTACACGCTCGGCGGCACCGGCGGCGGCGTGGTGCGCGACGAAGCCGAACTGCGTGAGACGCTCGCCACCGGGTTGGCGGCTTCGGTGATCCACCAGGCGCTGGTCGAAACCTCGCTGCTGGGTTGGAAAGAAGTCGAATACGAGATCCTGCGCGACCGCGCCGACAACTGCATCATCGTCTGCAACATGGAGAACGTCGATCCGGTCGGCGTGCACACCGGCGACTCGATCGTGGTGGCGCCTTCGCAGACGCTCTCCGACACTGAATACCAGTTGCTGCGCAGCGCGAGCCTCAACGTGATTCGCGCGCTCAAGGTGCAAGGCGGCTGCAACATCCAGTTCGCGCTGCACCCCGACCGCACCGAGTACAACATCATCGAGGTCAATCCGCGCGTGAGCCGCAGCTCGGCGTTGGCCTCGAAAGCGACGGGCTATCCGATCGCCAAGATATCCACGAAGATCGCGCTCGGTTACACGCTCGACCAAATCGAAAACCCGGTTACGGGCGTCACCAAAGCTGCCTACGAACCGACGCTCGACTACGTGGTCGTCAAGATTCCGCGCTGGCCCTTCGACAAGTTTCCGCGCGCCGACACGCGCTTGGGCACGCAGATGAAGTCGACCGGCGAAGCCATGGGCATCGGGCGCACGTATCAGGCCGCGCTGATGAAAGCCGTGCGCGGCCTCGACCTCGGACGCCAAACGCTGACCGGCACCTCTGTTGCAAACTGGAGCGACGACGAACTCGAGAGCGCGATACTCGCGCCCACGCACGAACGGCTCTTCGCCTCGGCAGAGGCGCTGCGCCGCGGGCGCACGGTGGAGTCGCTCGCGGAAGCCACGGGCATCGACCCGTTTTGGCTTTGGGAATTACAGGAACTCGTCGAACTCGAAGAGCGCATTCGCACTTCCCCCGTGGCCGCGGACTTGCGCCGCGCCTACGAGTGCGGCTACGCGCGGGCGAGCATTGCGAAGCTGACCGATTCGGGCGAAAACGTGTCGCTGTGGAATCAAGCCGCGGTCGCGGAAACCGATCCGGCCAACGGGCAAGGCGTGGCCTTCCGCATGGTCGACACCGCGGCCGCCGAGTTTCCCGCGCGCTCGCCGTACTATTACTTGTCGCGCTTCGAACGAGACGAGATGCGCAAACCCACGCGCGAGGCGATCGTGGTGGTGGGCAGCGGGCCGATCCGCATCGGGCAAGGCATCGAGTTCGACTATTCGTGCGTGCACGCGGCCTGGGCGCTGCGCGAAGCCGGGCGCGCGGCGGTGGTGGTCAACAACAATCCCGAGACGGTGTCGACCGACTTCGACATCTCCGACGTGCTGGTGTTCGAGCCGCCCGGCCCCGACGAAGTACAGGCGGCCTACGACGCAACCGGCGCGACCGGCGTGATGCTCGCCTTCGGCGGCCAGACCGCGATCAATCTCGCCGCCGAATTATCGCGCCGCGGCGTGCGCATCGTCGGCAGCGACCGGCGCAGCTTGGACATGGCCGAAGACCGCGCCAAGTTCGAAGCGGTGCTCTCGCGCCTCGGCGTCGCCCGGCCCGAGGGACGCGCTGCTACCTCGTTCCGCCAGGCGCGCGTGATCGCGCGCGAACTCGGCTTCCCGGTGCTGGTGCGTCCCTCGTACGTGCTCGGCGGACGCGGCATGGAGATCGTGTACAACGAGGGCCAACTCGCCTCGTACGTCGAGACCGCGCCGCCGATCACGCCGGGGGCGCCGCTGCTGGTCGACAAGTATCTGCGCGGGCTGGAAGTGGAAGTCGATGCCGTGTACGACGGCGAGGACATCCTGGTGCCGGGCATCTTCGAGCACATCGAGCGCGCGGGCATCCACTCGGGCGACTCGATCAGCGTCTACCCGCCGCAAATCATCGACGCCGCGATGCAAGCGCGCATCATCGAGGTGACGCGCGCGATCGCGCACGAACTCGAAACGCGTGGCTTGATCAACATCCAGTTCGTGATCCACCACGGCGAGCTGTTCATCATCGAGGCCAACCCGCGCGCGAGCCGCACGGTGCCGATCATCTCGAAGGTCACCGGCGTCAATTTGGTGGCCGCCGCGACGCGCGTAGCGCTGGGCGAGAAGCTGCGCGACATGCCGTACGGAACCGGTTTGACGCCCGCGATGCCGTACGTGGTGGTCAAAGTGCCGGTGTTCTCCTTTGCGAAGATGCGCGGCGTGGAGACGATCCTCGGCCCGGAAATGAAGTCGACGGGCGAAGTGCTGGGCATCGACGCGACCTTCGCAGGCGCGCTGCGCAAGGGCTTCATCGCCGCCGGCATTCGCGTGCCGGATCCATCCGATCCGGCCGCGACGCGACGCATCCTCGTCTCGATCTCCGATGAGGAGAAGCCCGAGTCGGTGCCGTTGCTGCGCCGCTACGCCGCTCTCGGCTACACGTTGGTGGCCACCGCGGGCACGCACCGCTTGCTCGAGGAAAACGGCATTGCGGCGGAGCGCGTCAACAAGATCGCCGAGGGTTCGCCGCACGTGCTCGACGTTATCGTGGCGCGCAGCGTCGAACTCGTGATCAACGATGCCCGCGGCCCGCGCGAAATCCAGGAAGGCTACCGCATCCGCCGCGCGGCCGTGGAGGCAAGCGTCGCCTGCCTGACGAGCCTCGACACCGCGAACGCGCTGGTCCAGGCGCTGGAGTCGTCGTCCGGGCCGCCGCGCTCGCTACAGAATTACCGCGGAGCGGCGGTCAGCCCGTAACAGTTTGGCGCTAGTTGACGGTGAACGAAATGATTTCGCCCGCCTCGCGGTGACACGTCCACCAGGCTGTGCCGTCGAAGAGTAAGCTGCGCGACTCGTCGGACATGGGCGCGATGAGCTTCGGGAACGGTGCGCTCTCTTCGATGTCCAGCGACGCAAACTCCAGGCGCTCGAACTCTTCGTCGGCGGCGATGATGTAGAAACCGTCCGGTCCGAAGCCCATGCCTGCTACGCGCGTTGCTAGGGGAATTTCGCGCACGATCGAGGCGTCCGGGCCGAGTTCGACAATGCGTTGGTTCGTCGCCTGACAGAGGTAAAGCTTCGAACCATCGGAGGCGAGATGAGATCCGTTGGTGGCTGGGCACGGCGTCTTGCTGCTCAGATCGAAGCCCTGGCCCGGGACGAAGCGATACAGAAAGCGGTCATCCTCCTCGCCGATGGAGACGACGACGCGCAATTCGTCACCGTGTGCGGTGAGGCCGTAGGGCCGGCCCGGCGCCGCGACGTCGTCTAAGACCGCCCACGTCTTGGGGTCGAGCGCATAGATGTGCTCGGTTTCCCACGATCCGACCCAGAGCTTTCCATCCAACAAAGCCAGGGGTTGTGGACGCGCGCCCGGCGCAACGTGGTGGGACCGCTCGGTTACTGTCTGCATGCTGCCGATGACACGGCGCGCGGTGCGCTCAGTTGCATTGAGTCAGGCAAGGTCTTCCCACGCAGAGAGACGGTCACGCGACCTATTCTCGGCCTACCGACGAGGCCTCGCAATGCATCGTCGACGTACGTTATCCGATCACGCATCGGGTGCCCCACCGAGGTAGATCGCTTGCACGCGCGGGTTGCCGGCGAGTGCTGCCGCGGTGCCTTCGAGGGCGATGCTTCCGTTTTCCAGCACGTAGGCGCGGTCGGCGTGTTTGAGCGTCAGGTACGCGTTTTGCTCGACCAGTAAGATCGCCGTGCCCGCTGCGCGGAGTTCGGCGATGATGCTGAAGATCGTCTCGACGATCTGGGGTGCGAGGCCGGTCGAGGGCTCGTCGAGGAGCAACAGCTTCGGCTGCGCCATCAGGGCCCGGCCTATCGCGAGCATCTGCTGCTCGCCGCCGGAGAGCGAGAATGCGCTCGCATTCTTTCGCTTCGCGAGCGCCGGGAAGCGCGCGTACATGGACTCGAGTCGCGGCTCGATACCCCGGTCCCGCCGGGAGTAGGCGCCGAGGCGCAGGTTGTCGTCGACGCTCATCTCGGTGAACAGTTGGCGCCCTTCCGGCACGTGCGCCAGACCTTCGCCCACCAGTGCTTGCGGCGCCGTGACCACCAGGTCGCGCCCGTCGAAGGTGACCGTCCCCGCGGTGATCGTCGCCTCGAAGCGCGAGATCGCGCGGAGCAGCGTCGACTTGCCCGCGCCGTTGGGACCGAGCACGGCGACCAGTTCGCCGTAACCCACCGTAACGCTCACCCCGCGCAGCACGTCGAGTTTGCCGTATCCGGCGTAGAGGTCGCGTACGTCGAGGAGCGGCGCGGGCCGCGTCTGTGTCGCGTTCACGCGGTCGTGCCGAGGTACGCGGAGATGACCACGGGGTCGTTGCGCACGAGCGCGGGCGGCCCGTCGGCAATTTTGCGCCCGAAGCGCAGCACCAGAACGCGGTCGCTGATGTCCATCACGAGGCGCATGTCGTGTTCGATCAGCAGCATCGTCGTGCCGCGCTCGCGTAAGGCGTTGAGATCTTCGCGCAAGCGCGCGCGCTCGCCGGCGTTCAGACCCGCAGCAGGCTCGTCGACGAGCAGTAATCCGGGCTGCGCGGCCAGTGCGCGCGCGAGTTCCACGCGGCGCCTATCCCCAAAAGCGAGGTCACGGGCGAGCACGTCGCTCAGATGTTCGAGGCGCAGCTGGGCCAGGATTGCGCGGGCTCGCTCCGCCGCATCGCGACCGCTGTGGCGCGAGGCCGCAAGGCGCAACAGGTCGTCGACGAACGTCGCGCGCTCTGCGACGAACGCGCCGGCGACGACGTTTTCGAGCACCGTCATCTCGGCGAAGAGACGCGCGTTCTGGAACGAGCGGCCCACGCCGAGGGCGGCAATGCGGTGCGGCTGCCAGTCCGTCACGGCGTTGCCGGCGACGAGCACGCGTCCCGCGTCCAGGCGCGCCACGCCGCAGATGGCGTTGAAGAGCGTCGTCTTGCCCGCACCATTCGGTCCGATCAGCGCGGTCAGACTGCCGTTCTGAAGCGCGAATGAAACGTCGTCGACCGCGACCAGTCCGCCGAAACGTTTCGTCGCGCCCTCGACGACGAGCCAGGGCGTCGTTTGCACGGGCGCGCGGACCGTCGCGATGCGCGCGACTTCGGGGGGCGTCGACTCTTTGCTCCGGGCGCGCGGTTTGGGAAAGTGGACGAAGCCGATCAACCCGCGCGGAAAGAAGATGACGATCGCGATCACGAGCACGCCATAGATCACCGGCCGCCAGTTCTCCAGATTGTGTCCGTAGAGGTTGCTGATGCCGATGATCGTCGCGCCCACGATCGCGCCGGAGACGCTGCCCGCTCCCCCGAGCACGACCATCAGCAAGAGATCGATCGAGAGCGAAACGCCGACGGCGCCCGGATCGATCAAACCCAGATACGATGCATAGAACGAGCCCGCAAAGCCGGCCAGCGCGCCCGCATATGCAAAGGCCAGAATCTTCATGCGTCGCGTCGGCACGCCGAGCACTTCGGCGGCGAGTTCGTCGTTGCGGATCGCTTCGAACGCGCGGCCGGTGCGGCCGTTGAGCAGGTTGGTGCTCAACAATGCGGCGAGCGCGACCATCGCCCAGGCATACCAGAACGCCGCGCCGCCGGAAATCGGCACCGCCCCGAATTGCGCGAACGGGATATTCTGGATGCCGCCCGCGCCGCCCAGGGCCCGGCTCTCGCGGAAGATGCCCACGACGATCAAGCCGAAGGCCAGCGTGGCCATCGCCAAATAGTGCCCGCGGAAGCGCAGCGCGATGAAGCCGAGCAACAGGCCGAGCACGCCCGCGATCACCGTGCCGAGCGCGGTGCCCAAAACGAACTGCAACCAAGGCGGAACGGCCCCGGGCCATGATACGGCGGTGGTGAGATAGCCGAGCGCGTAGGCGCCGATGCCGAAGAAGCCGGCCTGGCCGATCGAGATCTGGGCCAGGTTCCCGAGTAAAATCGAAAGCCCGATCGCCGCGACCGCATAGATTGCGGCGTACGTGCCCGCCTGGAGCAACGTCGCGTTCTTCTGCGCGAGCAGGCCGAAGAGCACCACGGCCGCGGCGAGGACGGGCAGGAGCCGCGCGTCGGTGCGCAGGCGCCTGCTCAATCGCGCACCGCGGCACGCGAGCCGAAGAGGCCTTGCGGCCGGATCAGCAACATCGCCAGCAACAGCGAATAGACCGCCGGATCGGCGACGCCGTACGAGAATTGGCCTTCGATCAACTTCTCGATCACGCCGACGAAGAGTCCGCCGACGGCACATCCGATCGGCGAGTCCAAACCGCCGACCACCGCGCCGACGAATCCCTTGATCGCGATTGCGGTGCCGCCCGCCCCGCCGACGAGCGTGATCGGCCCGATGATCGTGCCGCCGAACGCGGCCAGCGCAATCGCGATACCCACGCTTACCGCTCGCGTGCGATCGACGTCGATGCCCACCAGGCGCGCGCCCTGCGGGTTATTGGCTGCCGCGCGAATCGCCTTGCCGAAGGTGGTGCGCTCGAAAAAGAGATGGAGCGCGCCGAGCGCGGCGGCGAGCAAGCCCAAAACCCAGACCTGTTGCGCCGCAATTTCCAGAACGCCCAGATGCCACGTGGCATCGCGCTCGCCGCCGCTGAAGAAGGGCAAGGGCTCGGGCAGGCTGCCCCAGATCAGCGCGTGTCCGTAGAGCAACACGTACACCGTGCCGATGCTCGCGATCGTCACCGTCAATTCGCCCACCCGCGCCGCGGGTCGCAAGACGATCCGGTCGTAGATCAAGCCCAGCACGAAGCCCGCGACGGTGGCTCCGGCTAGGGCGAGCCAGACGTTGAGGTGCAGCGCGTTGACGCCGGTATAGGCCAGGAGGCCGCCCAAGATGACGAATTCGCCCTGGGCAAAATTGACCACCCGGGTCGCGCGCAGGATGATGTGAATGCCGAGCGCGACCAGCGCATAGCCGCTGCCGACGGTCAGCCCCGCGGCGAGCAACTGGGGGAGCTGCTGGAGCATCCTCACGGCCTACGTCGAAGAGGCTCCCGTTCTCCTCTTACGCCCATGGTGGTTTCCGCATGCTTCGACTCGTACCGCGCGCGGCTCGCGCGCTCGGCCTCGGCGCTTCGCTCGCGCTCTGCGCGCCCTCGGTGTCGCTCGCGGCGCCGAGCGGCCAACCGGTGGTGATCGGCGCGATCCTCTCCACGAGCGGCCTCTATGCGCCGCTCGGCGAGCCGGAGCGCAACGCGCTCAAATTGGCCGAGGCAGACATCAACGCGCACGGCGGCATTGCGGGCCGTCCCGTGCAAATTACGATCGTCGACGATGAGGGCAAGGGTGATACGGCCGCGCAGCTCGCGACGAGCCTGATCGGCCAAAACGTCGCGGCTCTGATCGGCGGCTCGCTGACGCCGACGTCGTCGGCGATCGCGCGCGTCTCGCAAGCCGCGAAGGTCGTCCAGATCTACATGACCCCGACCTCGCAGCTCTGGAATGCGAAGNNTGCACGACGACGCGCCGTACGGCACGCAGGGCGCGGCCATCGTCAATGCCGAGGCGGCGAGCGCGGGCGTGGCGATCGTCGACGACGAACCGTTCCCGATTGCGACGACCGACCTTACCGCCCAACTCGGCAAGATCAAAGCGAGCGGCGCGGATACCGTGCTGATCTGGACGGCCTCACCGGCCGCGGCGCTCGCGGTGCGTCAGATTCGCCAACTCGGGCTCAACGTGAAAATTATCGGCTCGACGGGCATCGTGTCGGATAACTTCTTGCGCATCGCAGGTAAGGACGGCGACGGCGTGTACTCCGACATGGACCTCAACGTGACGCACCCCGACGCGGCGCAGAGGGCCTTCATGCATGCGTATCGCGCGGCGTATCACACGCGGCCGAACAACTTCGCCTCTTTCGCGTGGGACGCGGCTCATTTGGCGGCGCGTGCGTTAGCCAAGACCGGCGGCCGCGGCGACGGCGACGCACTCGCCGCGGCGTTGATCGCGCTGCCGCCGTATCACGGCAGCACGGGCACGTTCCACTTTACCGACAGCGACCACAACGGCATGCACCCCGACGACATCCACATCGCGGTCGATCGGAATGCGATCTGGTTTACGCTCTAGTTCTCAGGCGAAATAGCGTGCGATGAAGGCCGCGTACGGCGTGCCTGCGACGTCGTAGCCGGCGGCTTCGATACGGCGCACCGCGCCGGCGGGACCTTCGCCCGCGCGTTCGGAGGCGATGATGGCGACCATCACCGCGGCGCGCGTGCCGCCGGCGCAGTGCACGGCGACGGGTCCGGTCGCGGCGTCGAGTGCGGCGCGGACGCCTTCGACGTGCTCGCGCCCGATCGTCGCGCCGTCGAAGGGCACCTCGACGTAGGTGACGCCCGCGGCGACCTTTGGGCCCTCCGGCTCCGGCTGTTCGTGCGCGGGGCGGACGTTGATCAGCGTCGTGATGCCCCGTTCGCCTAGGCCGCGGAGTTCCGCGTCCGTGGGCTGTCCCGCGACGACCACACCCTCGATTTGCGCTTCGTTTTTCATGCCTGGCCCTGCTTAGACGAGCAACGGGTGCGGCCTTGTGCGGGGCGAATGGCCGGGCCCATGCCGGAAGCAGTTCGGACCGTCGTCGTCGGCGCCGGGACCATGGGCGTGCGCGTCGCCCTGCGCTGCGCGCGGTCGGGCATTGAGACGAGCCTCGTGGCCCGCGACCTCGACCGTGCCCGGAACGCGCTGCGCGAAGCCGCCGCCGAGGTCGAGGATGCGCCCGCGGCCGAGGCCGTGCGGGTGACCACGGCGCTGGATGCGGTCGCGCACGCGAGCGTCGTCTACGAGGCCATCCCCGAGGCGCTCGGGCGCAAGCAGACCTTGCTCGCCGAGATCGAGGCCTTCGTAGGCGACGAGGTGCCGCTGGTCTCGGGCACATCGAGCTTCTTTCCCGACGCCCTGGGCTTCGACTTGGAGTTCCCGCAGCGCGTGTTCGTGGCTCACTTCGTGCACCCGGTGACGCTCGTGGCGCTGGCCGAGATCGTGGAACCCGCCGACCCCGACCCGAGCGCCCGGGCGACCTTCGAGGCCTGGATCGCAGCCGCGGGCCTGCGCCCGCTGCGCCTGGCCACGCCGCTGCCCGGCTTCATCGTGAACCGGCTGCAGTTCGCGCTGCTGCGCGAGGCGCTGCACATCGTGGAGCGGGGCGGGGCGACGGCTGCCGAGGTGGACGCCGTGATGCGCTTCGGCCTCGGACCGCGCTGGACGGCAACCGGACCGATCGAGTCGATCGCGCTCGGCGGCAAAGGGACGTTCGCGGACGTGGCTCGCGCGGTGGTCCCGAGCCTCGACGCCCGGCCCGACGTACCGCTGCTGGGCCTCGATGAGGGCCGGCCGGCCGAGGCGGGTCCGGATCGCGCTCCGGCTCTGCGCGCGCGACTGCGGGCGTACCAAGCGGCGGCCGAAATCGCCGCCTCGCGCGAGCGCTGAAGATCACTTTTTTAGCGGTATTCTTCCATCCGGCGGCGAAAAGGACGATTATTGGGTGAGGTCGCCGGCAGCGACCGATAACCGGACCTAGACGATCGGGGAGTTTCGTGTCGCACAGACGGCGCTTCGTAACTTTCGCAGCCCTGCTCCTAACGGTTGCAGCGGCCACTCCCGCGCGCGCCGACTCGCCGTTCTCGATCGTCTTCGGACTCGATCAGCAGCATCGCCCGGCGTTTTCGATTCAGGCCTTTGGCCCGACGAAGGGGCAAAAGCTCATCCGCATCGACTCGATCGATAACTCCGGCCGGCCGCCGCTCTACACCGAGTTCAAGCCGCCGTCGAGTTCGCAAGCCCCGAGCCCCGGTGTTCCCGCAAACGGCAAGCAGTCTCGCGCCGCCGGCCTGATCAACGGCACGCTGCAACTGCTGCGCTCGCTGCTGCCGCATCACTAAGTCCGGATTAGTCGTTGGGCGGTGCGAAGGCGCGCGCTCGACGTTGACGAAGACGAGATGTTCGTGGGCGTGATTGTTTTCCGCAGAGTTGCGTATGTCGTGGCCGTCGTCGCAGCGCTTGGCGTGGCGGCATGTTCGGGGAGCATGGGCGGCGGTTCGAGCCTGCCTGCTCCGCAGGGCTACAATCCGACGCCGAACTCCGCGGCGGCCGCGATCCTACGCGAGCACACTACCGCCGGCGCGATCTACCTTGCCAAGGATCTTACCGAACTCGACTTCCCGTCATCGACGGGCTTCGGTTTCGCAATCGACCTGGGCACGCCCAAGCCCAAGACGGCACTCACCGCAGGCGGCAGTGCCTCGAAAGCCTCGAGCGTCACGCCCGCGCCCTCGCCGTCGCCCGCGCCGAGCCCCACGGCTTCCGCCACGGTGAAGAAGTCCGGCGCGACGCCGTCGCCCGAGCCGAGCGGTCCGAAGATCGATACGCACGTGACCATCTTCCCACAGGATGCGCCCGTCGCGCCCACGCCCGCTCCCACCGGCGACGTGCAGAGCTTCGCCACGCGCGTCGCGATCATGCGCGGCACCATGATGTCGTCGATCGATCTCAAGATCTGTTCGCTGAGCTGCGTGCGTTTCAAGTTGCCCAAGGACGAGCGTCCGGAAGGCCGCGACTATACCGTCGCAATCTTCGAACAGCACAAGCATCGCAAGTTCTCACTCGTCGCTTGGGATTCGGATGCGACGCTCGAGGGCGATACCGTCACGGTCGAGGGTGCGACCAAAGAGATCACGCTGAAGAAGAAGCAGGGTTACATCTTCGTGCTTTACGGCGACGATCTTGAGCCGACGCCCGTGCCCAAAGGCTATCCGGCGCAAGGCAACAATCCGTTCGTGACCCCGCAGCCCGGTGGCCGCCCCGGCTATCCCGGACAGCAGCAGCCCGGACAACCGTACTACGGTCCGCCCACACCGTATTATGGTCCGCCGACGCCGTACTACGGTCCGCCGACCCCGGCTGGAGCCGCGACCTACAACCCGTACGCGCCGCACTAGCGCATCGCGCCGCACGCGCGTGCGGTTGACTCGCAAGGCTGCGTCGTGGTAGAGTCCATGGACGCTAATTCGCCGCGCGCTCATGCCGGCGTATCGTGGAAAGGAGAAACGAACGTGCATCTGACTCGCCTCAACCGAACCGGACTCGCTGCGATGCCCCGCCTCGCGTGGGTTTCGTTCGTTTCGTCCGGTCTTGGGGGCCACTGGAGGTCGTCGTCGTAGGTCGCGAACGCGCGTTACGTCGTCAATCGGTGGCCTCCGCATAGCGGGGGCCTTTCTTTTTCTTTCGGAGGAATCTCGTGAACATCGAATCGATCAGCTCGATCGCGCGAAGTAGACGCGCGGAACTCCACGACGTCGCCGCGGTGCGCCGCGCGGTGCGGATTTCCCATGACGGGAAACCGCGACCGCACGGAGCGCTACGCTTCCACCTAGCGCGAGCGGTGCTCGCGATCGGCGACGTCTGTTACTTGGTCGGCGACGCGCTGATTCCGAGCGCGGAGTAAAACGCGTTGGGACTCATCGGCCGCCCCAAGAACGCTCGTACCTCCTGGTCCGGCTCGATCTCTCGCGCCGGCTCCAGGACGTACTTGCGATAACGCGCGCCGACGACGGGACTTTCCAGCCCGCCCGCTTCGAACGCGCTGAACATGTCTTGCGCGTAGACGCGNNTCCGGATGCACGCCGGGCGGTAATCCCAGCGGGGTATCGGTGGCCGCTATCCGCGACCACACCGCGGTGAGATCGACCTTCGGACCGCTCGAGTGATAGGCGATATCGATCTGCGCGAGCATGACCTGTCGCGTGGCCGCGTAGGGATTGAACAGTTGCGACACGTCCGCCGAGCGGGCCGCGCGCATCTTCGCGATCAGATCGTCGGGCAAGGGCGCGCCGCCCTCGACGTTGGCGCTGATCTGCTTGAGGATTTTGGGGTCCCAGACCCAATTTTCCAACATCTGNNGAGGGCGCCTCGATGAAGTCCCAGCGAAACCCGCCGCTGAGAGATTCGTAGGGCGCGGTGGCCAAGACGGCCGCCATGCAGTGGCCGAACTCGTGGAAGAACGTCTCGACGTCGTCGTGCGAGAGCAGCGCGGGCGTGCCCGGTGCGGGTTTGGGCCAGTTGCCCACGATCGCGCTGATCGGCGTCTGCCAGGTGCCGTCGGCGAGCCGGCGCGCGGGCCGCAACGGGAAGTTTGCAAAGTGCGTGTACTTGCCGTCGCGCGGATAGAGATCGAGATAGAACTCGCCGAGGTACCGCCCATCCTTGGCATCGCTGACCGACCATTCCGTGACGTCGGGCGACCATACGTCGGCCGGCGTACGTTGCGCGAAACGCACTCCCAGTATCGTCGAGTAGATGTCGAACACCGCGTGCTCGACGTGATCCACCGGGAAGTACTGACGAATGCGATCCGAGTCGACCGCGTATTTCGTTTTGAGGAACTTGTTGTCGTAGTAGATGACGTCCCACGGGTCGATCGTCGCACTCGCAACGCCCGTGTCGGCGGCCTTGACCGCGGCGAGCGACGCGAGCGTCTTGCGCGCCGCGGGCAGCAGCTTCGTATCGAGGTTGGAGAGAAATGCATCGACGCGCTGCGGCGTGCCGGCCATGCGGTCGGCCAGCACGAACGCGGCCCACGACGGATAGCCGAGCAGATGCGCGGAGCGGTCGCGTACGGCGATCGCCTCTTCGAGCACGGCGGAGTTCTCGGGGTAGGCGCGGTTGTTGATCGCGAGATAGAAGGCTTTGCGCGCGCTCGGATCGGTCGCGTTTTCCATGAAGCGGCTCGCGGTGCTCTCGCCGACGGGCACGACGAAGTCGTCGCCCTGCTTGGTGAGGCCCGAAACGAAATCGGCGGGTAAGCCGGCGAGTTGCGCCCGGCTCAGCACGATCGTCGTTTTCGCGTTGGCGAGATTGGCCGCGTAGTGGTCTTGCAGCGCGTTGAGGCGCTGGCCGAGTTCCACGAATTCCTTGCGCTGCGCGTCGGGCAAGGCCGCGCCCGAGCGTTCGAGGGCGGTGAGCCAGAGCGTCGAGAGCTTGCGGTCGGCGAGCGTCTTCGCATCGCCGCTCTTCACCGCGGCCGCAACGGCATGGTAGAGACCGGGTTCGGCCTGGAGCGCCGTGCTGAAGTCGTTGCCGTCGTTTTGGCAGGCGAGCGACGCCTCGCGGACGCCCTTGTCGCTCGCGACGTTGGCCAGGAACGTTTCGCTGACCAGTTCGTCGTTGAGATCAGAGTTGAGGTCCTCGAGCGGCTTCACGACGCCCGCGAAGGTGGCGTGCGTCGAGGCGCCCTTCACGATCGCGTCGGCCGCGGTCTTGGCCTTCGCCAACGCGGCGGCGCAGTTGCTCTTGATTTGCGCCGCACTGAGCGTGAAATCGAGGGAGGGAGCACCTGCTGGAGCCGCGCCGCCGAGCATCGGCAGGGCGAGCCCGGCTAGGAGAGCCTGGGCGCAAACGCGCCGCATGTGGTGGAACAATCTGTACATCCAAACGACAACGAAGGTGTGGTATACTCTGGTTCGCCTTGTCGGGGGTCGGTCTCCGCGCAACGCTAACCTGCCAACCCCGCGAGGACCGGAAGGTAGCAACGGTACGCAGTTCTTAGTGTGTGCCGCGACAGAAGGGCCCCCGACTTGGTCAGACCTCAGCCCCGGCCTTAGACGGTTGGGGCTTTTGGCTTTGGTCCCTGAGAGCTCTTTTTGGAGTCGCGGGGCGGGTGGGCGCCGAAGGCGAGATCATGCCTTTTGGTGCTTTGGCGGGGTTGGCTCTGGGGCTGGCGGCGCTTTCGGTGGGCGCGTACCATTTTGGGTTCGTGCTGCCTCGGCTCGAGGCCATTTTGCGGCTGCTGGAGGGCGAGGGCGGGGAGTCCTTCGCGGCCATGCGCGAGCGCCAGGCTCGGGTTTTGGAGAGGACGGACGAGCGGTTGAACGAACTCGAACGCTTGGTTCGGCGCGAGGTGCATCGCGTCGGATTCATCCGCTACAACTCGTTCAGCGATACGGATTCGAAGCAGTCGTTCACGCTGGCGCTGCTCACCGATGAAGGCGACGGCGTCGTTCTCACCAGCATCCACGCCGGTGAAGAGACGCGGACCTTCGGAAAAGCCGTGCGCAAGTTCGTGCCCGAACAGGGCGCGTCGAAGGAAGAGCAGGAAGCGATCGCAATGGCCCGCCCCGGGACCGCCGCCTAAGCCCTTGAAGCGGCACTACCTGATCAAGATCGTCCCCCCGTGGGGCTATCGAGTGTTCCGGCTGCGCTTCACGCCGCCGCAGATCATCATTGCCTCGGTGGCGCTCGTGCTCGCTTTGGGCGGCGTCTGCGGCTTTTACGCGTGGCAGATGGCGCATGCGGAAGCGCGCGTCGGGCAGCTGCGCGATCTCACCGTCGAGCAACGGCAGCAACTCGAGAAGATCGATGCCGAGGCCGCCGATCTCGACGGCAAATTGCGCTCGCTCGAACGCCAGAACGACGAGATTCGCGGGCTGATGGGCGTCGACAAGAGCAAGCATCCCGCGCAGGCCACGAAGCCCGGCGATCCGGCAGTTTCGCCGCAGTCGTCGCTGGACCAAACCCGCTTCACGGCGGTGGCCGCGCGCATCGACGCGCTGCGCCAACGCTCCGCGCAGGTGCGCAACGACAGCTCGCATCTGCAGACGCTCGCGCTGCGCGTGCTCAACATGCGCCGCCTCGAAGACATCGCCCGAGCCCGCGTGCTCGCCGCCATCCCCTCGCTCAATCCCGTCGAAAGCGGGTTGGCCGGCATCGCTTCCCCCTACGGCTGGCGCTTCTCGCCGTGGCCCGAGTTCCACAAGGGCCTCGACCTCGAGGCCGATTACGAGCCGGTGCGCGCCGCCGCCGCGGGCACCGTGGTCGCCGCGGGCTACGATGGCGGCGGCTACGGCATCAAGGTCGACATCGACCACGGCAACGGCTATCACACTTGGTATTGCCACCTCTCGCGCGCCGACGTGCAGGTTGGGCAGTACGTGCGCAAGGCGCAGCACATCGCGGTGAGCGGCTCGACGGGCGAATCGACCGGGCCGCACCTGCACTATCAGATCATGCTCGACGGCCAGCCGGTCGACCCGGCACCCTACCTCAACGGCGTCCCGCCCAAGGTCCTCGCCTCGCTGAAGTGATTGCGGGCCTCGCGCGCCGAACGTTGCAGGGGTGAGTCTCTCGTGTGAACTGGGCCGGGTGCTGGGCACCGTCTTGCAGATTTTCTGGCTGTGCATGCTGGTGTACGCCGTGGTGTCGTGGGTTCCGAGCCTGCAGGGCCGCTGGAGCAGCTACCTGGCCCGGATCGTCGAGCCCGTGCTCTATCCCGTACGTCGCATCATCCCGCCGGTCGGCGGCCTCGATCTGTCGTTCTTGGTCGTGATCATCCTGGTGGGCTGGCTCGTGCGCGCGATCCCGGCCGCGGCCTGCTCGTACTACTGAGCATGCTCGAAGCCACTCAGCAGTCGGACCGCGCGGGGCGCGATGCGCCCAACGTGCGCAACTTCTGCATCATCGCGCACATCGATCACGGTAAGACGACGCTCTCGGACCGGTTGCTCGAGGTCACCAAGACCATCGGCATGCGCAACATGGAAGAGCAGCATCTCGACGCGATGGATCTGGAGCGCGAGCGCGGCATCACGATCAAGATGCACCCGGTGACCCTGACCTATCACGCCAAAGACGGTCAGGATTACTCGCTCAATTTCATCGATACGCCGGGTCACGTCGACTTCTCGTCGGAGGTGTCGNNTCGCTGGCGGCCTGCGAGGGCGCGCTGCTCGTGATCGACGCCGCGCAAGGCATCGAAGCGCAGACGCTGGCGAACTACTATTTGGCGCTCGAACATCACCTCACGATCATCCCGGTGATCAACAAGATCGACTTGCCCGCGGCCGATCCGGAGCGGGTCAAGAAAGAGATCGAAGAACTGCTGGTGATCGAGGCCAGCGACGCCGTGCTGGCCAGCGCCAAGGAAGGCATCGGCATCGAGGAGATCCTCGAAGCGATCGTGCACCGCATCCCGCCGCCGAAGGGCTCCGACGATTACTTGCGCGGACTCGTCTTCGACGCGCAGTTCGACCCGTATCGCGGCGTGGTGTCGTACGTGCGCGTGGTCGACGGTTCGCTGCGGCCGGGCATGCGCTTCATGTCGATGGCGCAGAAGAAGGTGTACGAGTGCACCGAGGTCGGCGTCTTCAAACCGGAGATGCGCAAGACGGCCGCGCTCGAATTGGGCAACGTGGGCTACGTGATCGCCAACATCAAGTCGCTCGGCGACATCGACGTGGGCGACACGATCACCGAAGCCGGCAACCCGGCGCCCAACCCGCTCCAAGGCTACAAGCCGATCGTGCCGATGGTGTACTGCGGCCTGTATCCCAACGAAGGCGTCGAGGTCTCGGAACTGCGCGACGCGCTCGAGAAGCTGCAGCTCAACGATTCGGCGCTGCACTTCGAGCCGGAGAGTTCGATTGCGCTCGGCTTCGGGTTCCGCTGCGGCTTCCTCGGCCTCTTGCACATGGAGAT
>PLFC01000109.1:23496-24556 GCA_003136655.1 Vulcanimicrobiota bacterium | reverse complement strand
CATAATACTCGGGATACTTCGGCTGCGGCGGCCGGTCTTGCTTTTTGCCGGTTGGATAGAAGAATTGGAATGGCAGCTTACAGGCGTCGGGAAGATATTTCTGCGCCATCTCCTCGAACTCGTCGAGCCCACGCACCGGCTTGTCCAGATCGAGCGCGAAGATGAAGTCGCCGAAGATGACGTCGGCGCCGGCTTGCACGAGCGCCTGCGCCATCCCGAAGCGGTCGAGCGCGCTGACCATGAGCACCTTGCGCCCGGCCAACGGCACGTGCAGCTCGTCGTGCAGAAAGCGGATCGCTTCGCGTTCGAGCGTGTTCTTGAGCCCGCTGCCGTCGACGACCGGCGTGGTCTGCGCGGCGGCCAGCAGCCGCAGTCCGTCGCGCACCGCATATCGCTTGCTGCCCGCGTAGAGATAGACGTCGATGCCGCCCACGCCGATCGCATCGACCGTGCCGTCGAGTTCCTTGATGCGGGCCACGGCCTTGTCGAGCGAACCGTCGGTGCCGTAGCGCGCGATCTCGAAGCGTTCGCCGAGCAGTTCGACCTCGGCNNACCGCCCTCGAGACGGCGGGCTCGTGTTCGACCGGAAAATCGACCGAGTTTGCGATGAAGCATTGCGCGCGCGCGGCGTCGTGCAAGTCGAGCGCGCGGGCGAGTTGCGCGTCGTCGCACGCCGCGTCGATCAGCACGACCGGCCGCAGCAGCGCGCCCGTCACGCGGCCCGAGCCCTGTTCTTCCACGAGCGTCGCGCTCGAATCGTCGGTGTAACTCACGACCGGAATGCCTTCGCGTCCGCACAGCGCGAGATAGCTGAGCATGTGACAGCCGCTCAGCGCCGCGAGCAGAAGATCCTCGGGATTGTGCAGCGAGCCGTCGCCGCGGAAGAACGGGTCGGCCGAACCGCGGAGCGGCGCCTTGCCCGCGATCTCCACCACGTATTCGCGCGAGTAGCCGGCGTAGCTACGCGTCGGCCCTGCGTTCGCGCCGCTCCAACGCAGCGTAGCCTTGTAGGGATGCTCGCGCGTCATCGAACTCAGACGGCTTCCGCGCGGCGCATGGC
>PLFC01000109.1:18900-23491 GCA_003136655.1 Vulcanimicrobiota bacterium | reverse complement strand
TCGAGCGCGAGCACCATCGTCTCGGACATGCAGGCCAGCGCCGTGCGCGGCGGCAGCCCGAGATCGAAATCGAGTTCGGGTTCGCGGACGCGCCCGAAGCGCGGCGTGCCGGGCACGCGCATGTTGCCGCCTTCGGTCACGAGCACGTCGGGACGTTCGACGGCGACCCGTCGACCCACATCGTGCGGCAGCGAGAGTTCGCAGACCACCGCGCCGGTTTGCAGATCTTGGGGTTCGATCAATTCTTGCGTCGAGGTGGTCGCCGTCAACACGATCTGCCCGCGGCGCACGGCGGCGCGCACGTCGGTCTCGATCGAGAGTCCGCAGGCGACGCGCCCTTCGAGTTTCGCTTGCAGCGCGCGCAGCCGCGTGAGGTTGCGCGCGACGAGCACGATGTGTTCGACGCGGGGCGCGATCAGTTCCACGCACGCCGAGCCGATCGAACCGGTCGCACCGATGATCACGGCCGTCGCCCGCGGCAGGTCGATCTCCATCTCGCGCGCGCCGCGCAAGAGGCTTTCCACGCCCGCGGCGATCGTGAGCGAGTTGCCCGTGGTCACGGCGATCGGCGAACGTTCGGCGATCGTCACGCCCGCGTCGCCGACGACGCCCGTGAACGCACCCAAGCCCGCGACCTCGGCGCCGAGTTCCGCGCCGATCTCGATCGCTTTGAGAATCTTGGCGTAGACCGTCTCGCGCGGCAGCGTCAGCATCTGTTCGGGCATGTAGGTCGCCGCGACGAACCAGCCCTCGGTCTCCCGTCCGTCGGGTGTGCGAACGCCCGTGATGTGCGCCGCGGCGTAGGCCGGCATCCACTCCATGATCTTCCGGATCAGCGGAAGGCCTTTACCGGCCGCCCCCGGCTCGTAGCGGAGNNACCCCCCGGACCATTGAGAGGAATGTCTATTTGGCGGGCGTAGGTTTTCCACAGACGGGAGCGCGAAGGCCCGTCGATGACGACGACGCCAAGCGAACTCTCCGCCCTCGAGGAGACCGTCAGGATCCCCTCGCCGACCCCCGCGCCGCAGTCGCTGGCGCACGACGGGAACCATCTCTGGGTGGGGTCCTGGGAGACGCAGCGCGTGTACGGGCTCAGTCCGAGCCAAGCGCGCGTGATCGAGGAGACGACCGCGCCCGGGCGGCCCGTCGGCGCAACGGTGGTGGGCGATGAATTGCGTTTCGTATGCTCGGAGAACGGCGACGCCGACGAGCGCTTCATCCGGCGCTTCGTTCCCGGCCACGGCTTCAAGTCGCGCGATGCGGTCGCGTGTCCCGACGATACGGGCTCGTTTCTGGCCTACGACGGCGAGCATCTCTGGCTCAGTCAGCGCTATAACAAGCGCGTTCTCGAACTCGACCCGCAGCATCGGGTGATCCGCGCCGTCGACGTCGGCGAGGAGATCCTGGGCATGACGTGGTCCGGCAGCGGCCTGTATCTCTCGACCTGGCTCGGCAAAGAGCGCGGAGGCTGCCGGATCGCGTATCTGGAGCCGCGGTCGGAAACGTCCGCACCGCGCTTCGTGGCCCAAGCACCTTTCGTCGCCGTTTCACTCGCCTGGGACGGCGATCGTTTGTGGACCAACGACTTCAAGCAAAACCAAATCGTCGCATTCCAGCTACCCGCCTAGCGAGGCTGCGGCAAGCCTTCGCCCAATTAGCGTTCGGCTTCGCGCTTGAGGGCGGCCAGCATCATCTCGGCGTTTTCCTGGACCTTGCGGTGCAGGGTGGGCCCGATCAATTCGGCGAGGGTGGGCACGCCGAAGTCGTAGTCGACGGTGAGGCGCACGCGGGTGGTGCCGTCGCCGCCTTCGAACGTCCAACTGCCCTCGAACTTATCCAGATCGCCTTCGAGCAGACGGTAGTCGACGCGCAACTTCTCGTCGTCGAAAACGTCCTCTTCGGTCCATTCGATCGGCGCTTCTTCGACCAGCGTCTTCCAGCGCGACACGATGCGCGAGCCGTCGCGCTCGACGATCGCGATCGACTCGACGTCGGGCATGAACTCGGGAAAGCGCTCTTGGTCCTTGGCGAGTTCGTAGACGTCTCGCGCCGCCGCCGCGATGACGATGTGACTTTCGACCGCCGGCACGTTACGCCGTTTCGGTCTTGGGCGAGAGGCTGCCTAAGCGTTCGGCCGCGACGTGCACGCCGCCGCGCAGCGCCGCGAGCGCCCGGTCGACTTCGGGCGCGCTCACGACGAGCGGGGGCTCGAGCCGGATCACGCGCTGTTGGTTGAGCGTCCAGGCGGCGGTCACGCCCGCTTTGAGCATCTCCGGGATGATCGTGCCGCCGTAGCCTTCGCTGGTCAGCTCGACGCCGGCGAGCAAACCGAGGCCGCGCGCCTCGCGCACGACCGACGGATACTCGCTCGCGATGCGGCGCGCGCCCGCGAGCAACTGTTCGCCGCGCGCGCGCGCGTTTGCGACCAGGTCATCGTCGCGCAACACCGCGAGCGCGGCGAGCGCCGCGGCGCAGGCCAACGGGTTGCCGCCGAACGTCGAGGTGTGGATCAACGGCGCCTTACCGTACGCGGCATTCCACGCGCCGGGACGCGCGACGAACGCGCCGATCGGCACCACGCCGCCGGAAAGCCCTTTGGCCAAGACCAGCACGTCGGGCACGACGCCGTCGCGTTCGCAAGCAAAGAGGTAGCCGCAGCGCCCGAGGCCGGTCTGCACCTCGTCGGCAATCAGCAACGCGCCCGCGCGGTCGCACGCCTCGCGCGCTCTCGCGAGGTATCCCGCAGGCGGAACGTTGACGCCGCCCTCGCCTTGCACCGGTTCGACGATGAAAGCGGCGGCATCGACCAGCGCCGCATCGAGCGCATCCGCATCGCCGTACGCGACGTGCACGACGTCGCTCAGCAACGGCCGAAAGGGCGACTTGAACGCTTCGCGGCCGCTCGCCGAGAGCGCGCCGAACGTCTTGCCGTGATAGGCGTCGTGCGTCGCCACGATCTTCGCCCGGCCGGTCGCGGCGCGGGCGAGCTTGAGCGCCCCTTCGACCGCCTCCGTGCCGCTATTTGCGAAAAACGAGTACGTCAGATCCCCCGGCGCTATCTCCGCGAGTGCGCGGGCGAGCCGTCCGGCGAGCGGCGAGAACATCGTCTTTCCCGAGAGCGCCATCGCTTCGAGCTGGTCGCGCACGGCGGCGACCACGCGCGGATGGGAGTGGCCCAGCGTGAAGACGCCGTAACCTCCGGCGAAATCGAGATAGGCTTTGCCCTCGTGATCCCAAATCGTCGTGCCGCTCGCGCGCACTTCCACGGGCGAGCCCGAAAGTTTCATCACGCGCGCCAGCGGCGGGTTGATGAAGCGCCGGTAGTTCTCGACCGTCTCGTCGTAGAGGCGGCTCGCGTCGGACTCGCTCAAGCCGCCGCCGCGCCGCACTCGATCTCGCGCTCGAGGCGCTCGATGGTGGCCTCGACCGCTCCGATCGTCTCGGCAGCGGTGAGCGTGCGCATCAACCGCTCGCGCAATTCGCTCGCACCGCGGAAACCCTTGAGATANNGTGCGATAGTGAACGATCGCATAACGCAGCCGCTCGGGCGCGTCGGGAATCGGCGGTGCCTCGCTGCCTTCCAGCAACGCGCGAATCTGCGCGACCAGCCACGGATTGCCGAGCACCGCACGGCCGAGCATGATGCCGTCGACGCCGCTCTCGCGCATCCGCCGCACGGCTTCGTGCGGGTCGTGCAGATCGCCGTTGCCCACCACCGGAATCGAGACCGCGCGCTTGAGCGCCGCGATATGCGTCCAGTCGGCCGCGCCCTTGTAGAATTGGCGCGCGGTGCGCGCGTGCAAGGTCAGGCCTTTCACGCCGGCGGCCTCCGCACGCCGGGCTACGTCGAGATAAACGTGACTGCGGTCGTCCCAGCCGAGCCGCATCTTGACCGTGACCGGACAATCGACCGCCTCGACGACGGCGCGCATGATGCGCTCGCAACGATCGACATCGCGCAAGCACGCGCTGCCGCCCTCGGTCTTGGTCACCTTCGGNNCCCCAGAGTTGCGTCGCAACCGGCTTCTCCACGCCGTGCTGATCGATCATCTCCATCGTGCGCTTCGCCCCGAACTGCAGTGCGTTCGAAGAGACGAACTCGGTGACGGTCAACCCGAAACCGAACGGCTTGTAGAGGGCGCGCAGCGTCCTATTGGTGACGCCCGACATCGGCGCCAACACGATGGGCGGGTCGATCTCGAGCGCCCCGACGCGCAGCGGCGGGACGCGGAGCGCGCCGGCGGCGAGCCCTTCAGACTGAGGCATGAGAACCTAGTATACCACCCGCCCCTCGGCGTTTCCGGGCAGGCTAGCCGCGCCGGCCGGTCCGCTCGCTCTCAAACAAAAGTCGGAGGCCGTCGAGCACGAGATGCGGCTCGACCGCATCGATGACCGCCGTGTGGCGGGCTACGACGTCGGCCATGCCCCCGGTCGCCACGACCCGCGCGTTGCCGCCCAATTCCGCTTTGAGGCGCGCCACGAGGCCTTCGGTCTGGCCGACGTAGCCGTAGACGATGCCCGATTGCAGCGCGCTGACGGTATCGTGCCCGATCACGGCCGCCGGCGCTTCGAGCGCGACCTGGGGCAGCTT
>PLFC01000109.1:0-18872 GCA_003136655.1 Vulcanimicrobiota bacterium | reverse complement strand
CGCGCGGCGATCGCGCCGCAGACCAGATCGCTGCCCACCTCGCGCGGACGGTCGGTCGCGACGTCCATCAGGTGTTGCGTGGCCGCCGAAAAGAAGCGCGGCTCGCGGCCGACGTAGCCGACGCAGGCTGCGGCCAGTTCGCGATCGTTCTGCGGCACGACGCTGGACACGGCGATCGACTCGATCTCTTCGGGCGCGAGGTTCGAGCGCCGGAAGAGCGCGGAGAGCGAGATGCCGATCTCGTCGGCGGTGCGCCGGCGCGCCGTGGTCAGCCGCCACATCTGCAGGATGCGGCCGCCCGCCGCGCCCGTTGAGAACACGCCGAGCTTGGTCTCGGTATTGCCTACGTCGATCGCGAGCAGCATATCAATTCCGCGCGCGCAGAACGTCGAGGGCGTCCCACAGCGCGCGCGCCAGGACGCGTTTGGATCCCGTGCCCAGCGCTTTGCGCCCGGCGTCGCCCCACAGGAGCACGATCTCGTCGTCGCCCGTGCCGAAGCCGGCGCCGCCGCTCACGTCGTTGACCGCGATCGCGTCGAGATGTTTACGCTGCAATTTCTCGCGCGCGTTGCGCTCGTGGTTCTCGGTCTCCGCCGCAAAGCCGACGAGAAACGTGCCCGCTTTGCGCGCGCCGAGCGTAGCCAAAATGTCCGGCGTCCGTTCGAGCGCGAGCGTTGCGGGGCCGTCGCTCTTCTTCACCTTCTGCGCGTAACTCTCGGCCGGGCGCCAATCCGCAACGGCCGCCGTCGCAATCGCGACGTCGGCGCCGGAGAAGCCGGCGAGCGCGGCGTCGCACATCTCTTGCGCGCTGGTCACGCGCACGACGTGCGCCTCGGCGGGCGCGGCGACCAGCGTCGGTCCGAGCACGAGCGTCACCGCCGCCCCGCGCGCGAGCGCCTCGCGCGCGAGCTCGATGCCCATCGTGCCCGTCGAGGCATTGGAAAGAAAGCGGACCGGGTCGATCGCTTCGCGCGTGGGACCGGCGGTGATCAAGACGCGCTGTCCGGTGAGTTCGCGCGTGCGCGCGAGCGCCGCATCGATCGCGGCCAGGATCGCATCTCGTTCTGCGAGGCGCCCGACGCCCGTCTCGCGCTCGGCCAGAAAGCCCGTGTCGGGTTCCACGATCGTCACGCCGCGTTCGACCAGCAGTCGCAGGTTTTCGCGCGTCGCCGGATGTTCGTACATCGCGGCGTTCATCGCCGGCGCAACGACCAGCGGAACGCGCGCCGCGAGCGCGGCATTGCTCAAGAGATCGTCCGCAAAACCGCGCGCCAGTTTAGCCAAGGCGTTGGCGGTTGCGGGCACGATCGCAAAGACGTCGGCCGCACGCACGAGCGCGATGTGCGGGATCGATTCGGGCGCATCCCAGAGCGAGGTCAGTACCGGGTTACCGCTCAAGGCGGCAAACGTCAACGAACCCACGAAGTGCGTCGCGCTCTCGCTCATGATCACGTCGACGCGGTCGCCGCGCTGCACGAGCGCGCTGGTCAAGGCGGCCGCCTTGTACGCCGCGATGCCGCCGCACACTCCGAGCAGCACGCGCGCCATCAGCGCACCGCCTCGACGCGCGCGAGCACGGGCTCGTTATCGAGCAGGCGCGTCGCTCCGGCGCGCACGGTGCCGACCACGAGCGCGCCGGGCGCGGCCCGCTCGAGCGGCAAGAACGTCAGCGGATCGACGACCGCGAGGTATTCGAGTTCGAGCGGCGGCTCGATCACGGGCCGGCCAGCCTCGAGCGCGCGTCCCACGTCGCTCTCACCCCCGGAGATCGCCTGCGCGACCGCTTGCAAGGCGCGATGCAGGCTCGGCGCCGCGGCGCGCTGGCGCGCGTCCAGGTACACGTTGCGGCTCGAAAGCGCGAGCCCGTCGACGTCGCGGAGCGTGGGCACGCCCACGATCTCCACCGGCAGGTCCAGATCGCGCACGACGGTGCGCAGCACGGCGAGTTGCTGCGCGTCCTTTTGGCCCAAATACAGACGCGTGGGCTCGACGATGTGCAAGAGTTTTGTGACGACCGTCGCCACGCCGGCGAAGTGACCCGGCCGCGAGGCGCCCTCGAAATCGAGGGCGGCCGGCCCCGGATCGATCGAGGTCGCAAAGCCCGCGGGATACATCGCGGCGGGCGTGGGCGCATAGAGCAGCGCGACGCCCGCCGCGCGCAGCAACGCGGAGTCCGTTTCGAAATCGCGCGGATACCGTGCAAAATCTTCGCCCTGG
Organism: Vulcanimicrobiota bacterium; assembly: GCA_003136655.1. Lineage (GTDB taxonomy): Bacteria > Vulcanimicrobiota > Vulcanimicrobiia > Vulcanimicrobiales > Vulcanimicrobiaceae > Hesperobacter > Hesperobacter lustricola. Next base: position 16,655 of record PLFC01000109.1, on the reverse strand, counting down.
CCGAACTGGAGCGGGTTGACGAAGATCGACGCCGCGACGCTCGCGTTCTCGCGCACGGCTCGCTCCACGAGGCTCATGTGGCCGGCGTGGAGCGCGCCCATGGTCGGCACGAATCCCAGCGGTCGCGGCAGGCGCCGCGCGGCGGCCAGCGCCGCGGCCGGCGTTTCGACGAGGAGCACTAGGTGGAGCGCCCCGCCTCGAGGCGGCTGACCCGAAGCACCGTGCGGCCGACCTTGAACGGGTCGCCGAGGGCGATCGGCGTCTCCGCGTTCACCGCCAGGTCGCCGACCTGCGTTCCGTTCGTACTCGCCAAATCTGTGAGGAAAAGCGCACCACCGTCGCTCTCCCGGAGTTGGGCATGCCGGCGTGAAATGTACCGGTCCAGCGTGATGCAGGCCGCGGCGACCGCATCGTCCCGGCCGATCGTGATCTCTCGTTCGAAGGACCAGGTCTTGCCGTCCAAAGGTCCTCCGACCACTTCGAGGATATACATTTCTTGCGAGACTTTGGTCCCTGCGCGTCGAACTCCCTCGGCGTGGACACTCGATCAGGCTCGGCGCGATGCCGAATACGGCGGAAGGAGGAATTTCGATGAGCTCGGGTCCCAGCGAGACCGGCCAGCCTGGACTCGACGCGCTCCTCGCAGATATCTCCGAGGTCGACTTCGACGCGCTGCGCGAGGCGGAGTTCGATCAGATCCAGGGCATCCTCGACCTGATGAACGGGAAGACGATCAAGGCCGCCACGATCGAAGAAAAGCGCATCGTGCTCGAAACGAGCGACGGCAATCGCTACTTCTTTTACGGTTTCATGAGCGGGGGAACCGGCAACTAGCCGGCTCCCGGCCCGCGCCTAATCGGCTGCGGTTTCGCCCTCGAGCGCGAGCCGCTGCACTTCCGCCGTCGCGTAGCGGACGATCTCGTCTTGATCGCGCGGATCGATTTGGGTGAATGCGATGCCGTGAAAAAACCGCTGCTCTTCGGCGTTGTAAAAGGACAGCACGATGCGTCCCCGCGCCACGATATCGCGGTCGACGTCGGGCAGACGGAAGCGCAGTAGAAGCACCGAGCCCAGTGGCAGATCCTCACTCGTCGAGAGCCGGATGCCGCCGCCGCCCAGATCGCTCGAGCGGCCGTCTTTCGGGCCCTCGACGCCCTCGCGCTCGTACGTAACGGGTGCATCGACGCCGACGCGGACATAGCGGCGCCGATAGGGCAGTTCGCCGTTCTTGGCGGTTACTTCTGACGGATCTATCAAATGGAGTCTCCCGGTTATGAGAGCCTTCCTTCGCGCGCGGAGCGCCGATTGCTTTCTCCGGCGACCGAATCCGCGGCGAGAATGCTTCCCAGCAGGGCGTGGCTGCGAAAGAGGCCGCCCTGGACGTATATTTCATACGGCGCGCGCAGCGGGCCGTCCGCCGACAGCTCGATCGTCGCGCCCGGTACGAAGCCGCCGCCCGCCATCAAGACCGGCTCGGCATACCCCGGCACCGGACCCGGTTCCGGCGCGAAGCCCGCATTGACCGGCATGGCCCTCTGCAACCCGCGGGCAAAGCGCAGCATCGCCTCCGGCGTGCCGAGCCTGACGGCTTGCACGATGTCGAAACGCCGCTCGCCCGGCCGGGGATCGACGTCGTAGCCGAGTTCTTCGAAGAGCGCCGCGGTGAAGTCCAACCCGGCCAAACATTCGCCGACGACGGCCGGGGCCACGAAGAGTCCTTGCAGCAGCGCCCGCCCAAAGCCGAGCGTGGGGCCGACCGCGCTTCCCAAACCCGGCGCGTAATGCCGCGAGGCGATGCGCTCGACCACGGCCGCGCGGCCCGCGACGTAGCCGCCTCCCGGCGCCAAACCGCCGCCGAGATTCTTGATCAACGAACCCATCACCGCATCCACGCCGTGATGCGTCGGTTCGGTGGCTTCGACGAGTTCGCCGTAACAGTTGTCCACCAGCACCAGCGCCTGCGGAGCGGCGCGCTTCACGACGCCCGCGATCTCGCCGCAGCGAGCGGCCGACAGCGCGGGACGCGGCGCGTAGCCGCGCGAGCGCTGCACGAACACCACGTCGACACCGCGCGCACAGCGCTCGGCGAGCGCCGCGAAATCCACGTCGCCGCGCGCGTCGAGCGCGATCTCGTCGTAGGCGATCCCGCGCGAGACGAGCGAATCCGGCGCGTCGACCAGCGCATTGCGCAGCGTGTCGTACGGCCGGCCCGCGGCAGCCACCAGCCTGCCGCCGCGCTCGAGCCAAGCCGAGAGCGCGGCCACGATCGCATGCGTGCCGCTGACGAACGAGAAGCGCGCGAGCACGCGCTCCGCGCCGAACACGCGCGCGAGCAAAGATTCGTAGCGCGCGCGGGCCACGTCGTCGTAGCCGTAGCCGAGACTTCCGGGCAAATCGCTCTCGCCGACGCCCTCGTCGGCGAAGGCGCGCAACACGGCGGCAGCGACGGCGTCGCGCTCGGGACGCGTTATCGTCGCCGTGCGAGCGTACGCGGAACGCGCCGCGGCGGCGACGCGCGCGCCGACCGGAAAGCGCTCCAGCAACGCCTCGATCACTCGGCATCCTCCGCGGGGCGATGACGCGCGTAGAGGCGCACGAAGGGCAGATAGATCAAACCCGCGAGCACGATGTTGAGCGCGGCGAGCGGAATCGCCCGCCAGTCCTTATTCGTTGCGAGAAAGACGCTGAACGGCAGCGGTATCGTCGAGGGCGTGTACCACACGGGGCGGCCCACCAAGCCTAGATTCATCGCTTCCCAGGTGACCACCGCGAGCACCAGCGGAGCGACGACGAAGGGCACGCCGAGATACGGATTGAGCACCACCGGCAAGCCGAACATCAACGGTTCGTTGGCGTTGAAGAGCGACGGTCCGAGCGTCGCGAGCGCGGTTCGCTTATCGCGTTTGGTGCGACTGCGCAAGAGCATCAACACCAGGGGCAACGTCGCGCCGGCACCGCCCGGAAAGATAAAGAGAAACGTCGAGACGGTGACGATGTGAGGCAGCGGTTGATGGTGGTTGAAGGCCTCGGTATTCTGCAACTGCAGATGGATGTAGACGGGCAGGACGACCGCGGCCAGCAGCGCGGGGCCGTGAATGCCGACCGTCCAGAGCAGCGTTTCGACGAACGTGATGATCAGGAGCGCGCTCAGACTGTCGCCGAGATTGCCCAGCGGCGAGATGAGCCCGTCGAGTTCGGCCGTCAACGAGATGCCGAGTGCGCGCAAGCCGAGCGCGAATGCGAGCGGCAGCAGCGCGCCCGCGACCGTGCCCGGGACCGATCCGAACCGCCGGCGCGCGAGCGCGAGCGCGTCGACCGCGAAGATGCCCAAGCCCATGGCCAAGAAGAGACCGCTCGTGCCGAGCGCGGTCGCGAGGGCCGGAAAATTCGCAGCGTGCGGCAACGATACCGCAAAGGCGGCGCACGCGCTCGCGATCGCGAGCGGCGCCGAGACGTTGCGACGCCGCGCCAGTGCACCGCTCAAGAGCACGATGAGGACGCCCGACATGATGCCGAATGCGGGACGGAACGAGCCGCTGAATCGTTCGAGCAACGTGCCCGAGGGCAGCGTGGCCATGAAGACCGCGAGGCCGACGATCAGTCCGATGAAGCTGTACGGAAGCGCCCAACTGATCGCCGACATCTCGGGCGATTCGGCGAACGCACGCAGGCGCGGGACGAGCGCCGCTTCGAAACGCCGCAGACGTAGAGCTGTCGCCGACGTCTGAGTCCCGGCCGGGTCTTTCACGGGAGACGGGCGTTCGCGCCACAGCGCGAAGCACCCCGGTCCTCCGTGCCTACGGAGGACACGTTCGCCTCTACAGGCGTCTGTAGACGGCTTCGACCTTGCCCACGACGGTCACGTCGTCGGCGTAGATAGGCTGCATCGTACGGTTCTCAGGCTGCAAGCGCACGCGCCCGGCCTCGCGGTAGAAGCGCTTGACCGTCGCTTCGCCGTCGAGCATCGCGACCACGATCTCGCCGTTGCGGGCGTCGGCCTGCGGCGCCACCACGATCAGATCCCCGTCGAGGATCGCGGCCTCGATCATGGAGTCGCCGCTGACCTTGAGCATGAACGCGCCGCTGCGCCGGGCCAAGTACGCCGGCACCGGAAACTCGCCTTCGAGATTCTCGGTCGCGGTGATCGGCACGCCCGCGGCAACTTTGCCGACGATGGGCAAAATGGCGTGCTCGACGTCGCTGCGCTCTTCGCGCCGCGCGGGTTCCGAGCGGCTCGGCTCGGCCACGAGAGCGCGCGGCTTCGTGGGATCGCGATGGATGAGACCGTGCTTTTCCAGCGATTTCAGATGTGATTGCACGGTCGATGAAGACGAGAGTCCGACCCGCTCTCCGATCTCGCGAACCGACGGCGGGTAGCCCCGCTGTTCGGTAAAGTCGCGAATGACCTCGAGAATGCGTGTCTGACGTTCCGTCGGGACTCGATCTGCCACGTATCGGCTGCTCCCATGCGGACGGACGCCGCTCCGGCGTCGATTGGGTATAAACCTACCATGCTCGACGCGAAAAAGCAAACACACGTTCGACTGCGGCTTGACTGGGAGCGCTCGTCTTGCTAGAATCTAGTGGACGAACAAGCGTTTGGCCCAATATCCTGGGCCCCGAGGAGCTACCGATGAAGTCGCGGACCGGACCACCAACCCTGATGCCGGCCGTCGCCCTGGCCGCCCTGGGCGCGGTCGTGGCGATCCCGACGCTCTCGTCCTCGCGCCTCTACGCCGCTCCGCCCAGCCGCTACGCGGTTGTGACGGTCCACCGGGGTGACAACCTCTGGTCGATCGCGGAGCGGGTAACCCCGCGTGGCGAGAACGTCCAAGACACGGTCGACACGATCGCAGCCGCCAACCACATCGACGACGGCGACATCACCCCCGGCCAAAGAATAAGAATCCCCCGCTAACCCCGAGGGACACCTCGCCCCGGAGCGCGCCACCCGCGCCCCGCAAACGTTCGTCACCCAAAGCGGCCCCCAACGGAGCCGCTTTTTCAATCCCCGCCCCTCGACCAATCCCAGCCCATCAATCCCCCCAACGCGAGGATCCGCCCGGCGCGAGCGTCGCTCCCCCAAGACGGCGAGCCTCGCTCCCCCAAGACGGCGAGCCTCGCTTAGAAGTCATGGAAGCCAAAGGTAGGCATTTCCAGTANNGCGATGCGAAGCGAGCCGGCCAGGCCTGGGGCGGGCGGGGTATGGTCCGGCGGGATGTAGCGACGAGCCGCGGAGCCCCGGAGGGGCGGGAGCGGCGAGCGCTCAAGCGTCGATTTTCCCATGGATGGGAAAATCGACAGCGGTCCCGCCGGACCGTACCCCGCCCGCCCCAGGCCCAGCACCGACTCCGCCCAGCGAAGCCGCNNACTTACCGAGAGTTCTTCCGCGTCAACACGACACTATGCCCCGTATGCCGCTCGAGAAACTCCAGCCCTTCGACAATCCAAAGATCGAGCCCGGAAGACACATGCCGAGAAACCTCGCGCACCACATGTACGCGATCCTTGAGCCACTGCAACTCCGTGCGCGAGGTCGCAGGCCACACCGCGTCTTCGCACTCTTCACAGTGGTAACCGTATTGCATCCGCGGAGCGTACGCGAAAAATGAGAGAGGGCCTCCGCTTTCGCGAAGACCCTCCCGCTGGGGCCGTTGGAGTCCGGTTCTAGATCTTGATCTTCGCGTTCAGGAAGAACGAGAAGGGGAAGCTCTGGAAGCCCGGTTCGTACGGACGGTTGACGTACGGCTGGATCGCTTGTCCGGGATTGTAGACGTTACCGATCGCGCCGGTCGCGCCGCCCGCGACGACGCCGTAGCCGCACGCGTTGGCCACCGCCCACTTGACCTGGCTGCCGCCGAAACAGCGATCCAGGATGTTGGTCAAGTTGCCGACGAGCGTGACGTTTTTGCTCGCGTCGTAGCTCAGTTGCAGGTGCGCCTGCAACTGAGACGGAGCGACGAAAGCGCCGATTCCGTCGAAGCCGCCGGTCGCGACGTCGGGGATGCCCGAGGTCAGGTTCGTCGAGCACGAACCGGCGTCATACGCACCGCCGCCCGGTGCGCCGTAGCGGTACCGCGGGTCGCCCGTGGGCGACGTGCCGAGGATTGCGCCGCAAAAATCAGGCGCGATGCCTTCCGTCGTTGCCGGGGCGCCGTAGCGCTGTCCGGCGTAGAACTGGAAGATCGGCGCGACCGAGAAGCGGCCGGCGCGCTCGTTCACCACGAACGTCGCGACGTACGGAGCGCCGTACGAATTATACGAACTTCCGATGCCCTGGGGCAGAATGTCGAAGGTCGGATAATTCGCGTTGGGATTGAGCAAGCCCTGAGGCGGCGCGTTCCAGTAGGGATTCGCGATGTCTCCGGGAGCGCAGGTCGGATCGGCCGTACCGTTGCCGCCGGATGGTGCCGGCGTGTAACAGGGCGAGTCTGCCTGGTTCGATGCCGTCGAACCGCACAGGCTCTGGCCATACTGCGTCTTGCCATAGAGTTTTCCGCCGGGCGCGCACGCGCTCGTGTAGGCATTGTAGTTGGCAATGCCGGTGTTGAGCGGCGTGATGACCGACGAACCGTTCGACAGCGACGTATAGTTGATGTAGCTGTTCGTGTAGGCGAACGTCAACCGCGCGGATAGGCCCTGACGCGAGAAGTCGCCCTTGTCGAGTTCGAATTCGACGCCTTCGGACGTCTGCTTACCGACGTTCAGGCCGGAGACGAAGCCGGTCTGCTGGTTGAGGTAGAACTGCTGGATCTGGCCTTGGGTGCTGCGATAGAACGGCGACAACTTGACCGACACGTCACCCTTGAACTGATGTTCGATCGAGAAGTCGAAGTTGTTCGAGACTTCGGGCTGGATGGCGTGGTCGGGCGAGGTGAAGCCGAACTTGTTGAACGCATAGGTGCCGTAGAGCAACCCGGGCGCGTTCGGTTGGAGCGCGTCGTACTGCACGAACGCGCTATTCGGGCCTTGCGCGTAGCGACCGTAGCTCGCACGCAGCACCGTGAACGGGTCGAGCGAATAGGTCGCGCCGAGGCGGGGTTGGAATTCGGTCGAACTCTGCGTGACCTGGCCGCCGGGGTTGGTCACGTTGATCGAGGTCAGCGGAACGCCGATGGCCGTGCCCAGAGCGGCGCACGTCTCGGTGATGGAACCGCCGTACTCGGCCTTGTCGTAAAGGTTGCCGGACTTGTCCTGACACGTGTCCATGTTGAACGCGTTGTAGAACAGCGTGCGCGCACCGGTGCCCGACGTATCGGCGCCCTGGTAGGAGAAGCTGTCGAAGCGCAAACCACCGTTGATGGTCAGCTTCGAGTTCGGTTTGAATTCGTCGGTGATCGAGGCCGAGTCGAAGGTCGGTTTCACTTGGTTGTACGTCGCGTAGTTGCCGTTGCCGACCACGTAGTATTCGCAGGCCGCGCCACCGCACGAGCTTGCCAGCGGCGCGACGGGATTGGCGCCATTGACGCCGTAGGCTTGCTGCAGCGTGACGTATTGCGCGAAACCGTTGGTCTCCGCGCAGGTCGTCGGGTTGCCCGTCGGACCGTAGCAGATGCCGTTGGTCGGGTTGGCCGAGCTGACCTGAACCGCCAATGCCGTACGCGCGTTGACGGAGTTCGGGCCGTAGAGGCCGTTGATCATCGTCGTGTTGTTGTCGCGAACGGTCGACGAGTTGGTGTACGAACCCGTCACGTTCAAGAGGTTCTGCGAGTTGAGCTGGTCGATGAACGAACCGCTGAACCCGTGCGTGTGGCTCGAGAGTTCGTAATCGAGCGAGACGGAGCCGATGTAGTCGGCGTAGCCCGTCTGCGGACCGGTGTTGAGCCAGTCGGANNAGCTTGTAGATGGCTTGGTCGTTTTCGAAGCCGTCGCGCTCGTTTGCCGGAATCGGCGCGAATTGGTTGAGCGGGTGGGCCGGCACGTTGGGGAAGCCGTACTCGGTCGTCTTCTCCTGATAGTTCGAGGGCAACACGGTACCCGTCGGACCGTTGAAGACGTACCCGTCGATGAAGCCCGGCACGCCCAAGGTCGTCTGGGCCAAATAGGCCGCGCCGCCTTGGTCGTTGGTCGACGAATAGTACGGATTCTCGATGTAGTTGATCATGCCCAGGAACTGGATGTCGTCCTTGAGCCCGTTCTTGTGCGGGATGCCGAAGTGCAGGTTGAGCACGTTGTCGCGGTCGATGACCGACGACTGCGAGTACAACTGATACGGTCCGAGCAAGAACGACGTACCGCTATACGGCACGCCGCTGCTGGTGTAGCACGACGGCGCGATCTTTTGCGTCATCGCCGGGGTGCCCGGGACGAATTCGCAGGGCGCGATCGGCGGACCGAACGTATTGCTCGTGCCGGCGCCGTTGAAGTTGTCCTTGTAGCGGAAGTCCTGGTTGTAGCCGCCGATGCCCAGGTAATACGAGAAGTTGCGGCTCGGCGTGGAGCCGCCGACTTCGAAGGCGGCCTTGTGGTAGAAGGCGGCGCCGCCGATGCCCAAGTCCAAGTCGGCAAAGCCGGGATAGGTGCCCGTGCGAATGACTTGGTTGATGAAGCCCGAGAGGCCGTTGGCCTGAGCGTTGGCCGGCGGCACGCCGGTGTAGACCTGAAGCTCTTGCTGGCCGAGCGACGAGGCCGGTCCCGAAGGATAGTTATCGAACGCGCGATTCACCGGAACGCCGTCGATTTCGTAGCCGATCTGATCGTAGTCGCCGCCGCGAATCGAGATCGAGGGACCTGCGCCGATGTAGCCGGCTTGACCGGGCGCGACGAACACGCCGGGGACCGTAGCGATCGCGGACCAGGCGGTGTTGAGGTTACCGCCGCCGCCCACGCCTTGAATCTTGTCTTGCTGCGTCGGGCTGATGGAGTACACGTCGCCGACGGTGCCGGGCTTGATTAGCGAGGACGCTGCTCGGCTGGTCACGGTACCGACCAACTTGAGCTCGTGACGCTCTTGAACTTGGATCGAGGCGACCTGGTCGGCAAAGACGGTGACGCCCGCGACCGAGGTCGATTCGAAGCCCGCCTTCTCCACCGACACGACGTACGTGTCGGGCGAGAGGGCCAGGAACGAGAACTTACCATTTGCGTCGGTTGTCGTGCGAGCGAGACCCGTGGGGCTCGCAACGCTCACGGTGGCGCCGACGACGGGCGCATTCTTCTCGTCGAGAACCGTGCCGCCCAAACCGCCGGTCGTACCCGCCAGAACCCCTGTTCCCTGGCAGAACAATGCGACGAAGAGCAAAACGGCAACGAGCGAATGCATGAAACGGCGTTTCAGCATGCTGTCTCCTTGGGAAGTGCTTTGCCGTCGCCAAGGAGTCGCACGACCAGCCCGGGCCGACGGTCCAGCAGGCTTCTTTTAGCCTTCTCTTAATCCTTCGGTTTTTGGGAATAGCCTGGGACCAGCCTTACAACAAACTGAGAAGGAGCCCTCGCTCGCTCCTGCGATCAGGCCGGAACGCCGAGCTTGCCCGCTAGCAAGGCGGGAATCTGCGAGGGCCGGTCGGCCACGGGCACTCCGGCCTTCGCGAACGCCGCGAGCTTGCTCTCCGGCGTGCCGACGTTGCCCGAGATGATCGCACCGGCATGGCCCAGCCGCTTGCCCTTGGGCGCGGAGCGACCGCCGATAAACGCAACGCAGGGCTTGTCGGGCACGTGGGCCGCGATGAACGCCGCAGCGTCCTCTTCGTCGGAGCCGCCGATCTCACCGCAGACGACGATGGCGTCGGTCTCGGGATCGCTCGCGAAGGCCTTGAGGCAGTCGACGAAGGTGGTGCCGATGATCGGGTCGCCGCCGATGCCCACGCAGGTCGATTGGCCGAAGCCGGCCTTGGTCAGGCCGTCGACGATCTCGTAGGTCAGCGTGCCCGACCGGGAGATGACGCCGATGCGTCCCTCTTTGAACACATGACCGGGCATGATGCCCAGCAGCGCCTTGCCCGGCGAGACGAGCCCGGGGCAGTTCGGCCCGATGATGCGCATGCCCGGGGTCGTCGCGACGACCTCGAGCATATCGTGGGCCGGTATGCCCTCGGTGATGGCGACCGCGAGCCCGATGCCCGCGTCGTAGGCTTCGTAGAGCGCGTCGGCCGCGAANNCCGCCCTTGCCGGGCGTCACGCCGCCGACGATCTGCGTGCCGTATGCCAGCATGCGCTGCGTGTGGAACAGGCCCTCGCGTCCGGTGATGCCCTGAACGATGACCTTAGAATTCTTATCGAGGTAGATCGCCACGAAATGCTTCTCTCTGCGTTACGCGCGGGCGAGGTCGACGGCGATGCGCGCGCCCTCGTCCATGGTTTCGACCGGATTCATGCCGGCCTCGGCGAGAATGGCGCGGCCTTCCTTCTCGTTGGTGCCGGTCAGGCGAACGACGAGCGGGACCTTGCGTACGTCGTCGCCGGCGAGCGCCTGCACGATGCCGCGCGCGACCTGATCGCCGCGCGTGATGCCGCCGAAGATGTTGATGAACAGCGCGCGCACTTTCGGATCCGAGACGACGAGCTGATAGCTCTTCTTCACCAACTCCGCTTGCGCGCCGCCGCCGATGTCCAGGAAGTTCGCGGCGGAGCCGCCCGCATTGCGAATGGCGTCCATCGTGCCCATGCCCAAGCCCGCGCCGTTGGCGATGACGCCGATGTCGCCCTCGAGCTTGGCGTAATTCGACATGCCCAAACCGATCGCAACCGCGGCTTCTTGATCTTCGTCGGCGGGCGACTCGTTGCGCCACTCGGCCAAGTGCGGATGCTTGTAGAGGCCGTTATCGTCGAGTTCGACCTTCGCATCCGACGCGATCACGCGGCCGTCTTCGGTCAAGACGAGCGGATTGATCTCGACGAGATTCGCGCCGTACTCCATGAAGAGTTTGTAGAGGCCGCCCACGATGGCCGGGAAGTGTTTGTGAAAGCCGAGCGGAAGCTTGGCCGCGAAGGCCAGCCGGCGCGCGATGAACGGCGAGAAGCCGATCGCGGGATCGATCCAAAACGTCGAGATCGCCTCGGGATCGTGCGCCGCAACCTCTTCGACGTCCATGCCGCCTTGGGCGGTGACGAGCACCGCGGGCTTCTTGGTCGAACGGTCGATCGTGATCGAAACGTAGGCCTCGCTCGCGATTGCGACCTTCTCTTCGACCAGCAGCGCGGAGACGCGCTCGCCGTCGGGATTCTGGACGTTCTTCAGCACCTTGCCCAGCAATTCGCTCGCGAGTTCGCTCGCCTGTTGCGGCGTATCCGCGAATTTGATGCCGCCCGCTTTACCGCGGCCGCCCATGAGCACTTGGCTCTTGAGCACCCACGAGCCGGGATTCTCCGCGACGAATGCGGCGACGTCGGCGGCGTCTCGACTGAAGTGCCCGCGCGGCGTGGCGATGCCCACGCGGCGGAACAATTCCTTGCCTTGATATTCCATCAATTTCACGGCGTACTCAACCCTCTAGCGCTGCGGCGCGACCTACTCTAATGCCGGGCGCGTGCGCGGAAACCCTCGCCGCGCGGAGGGTCTTTTAAGGCTGCGAGAGCGCCGAGAGCGCGAGCAGTGATTGCAACGTCTTTTGTTGGAGCGACAGCCAGTTTCGCACGTCGCCGGGCGTCGGGCGTGCGTCGGCGGACTCGACCTGCGCGAACAATTCGCGCAGCAGGCGAGCGCGATAGCGCAACGTCGTCAGATGCGTCTCGGGGCTGCCGACGGAATTGCCCGGATCGTCTTGCGGCGGAGACCCGACGATGGCGTCGAGCTTGGCGCGCGCATCGGCCGGCAGCGAGGCCCGGCGCGTCGCGGCGCGGGCAAGCGCGACGCGGACGCGCGCCTGCAGCGCGTCGATCTGCTCGGCCAACGCATACTGCGCCAGCAGGTCGGCGTCGGTCGCCGCGATGCGCGGGTCGCGGCGCAGCAGCAACGGCCGCTCGAACGTCTGGCCGGCAACGCTCAAACGCACGCGATAGCGGCCCGGCGGGGCCAGCGGACCGCGCTCGTCGCCCGCGTGGAAATTCCAGACGAACCGGTGCATCGCGCCGGGCGCCGCGGATAAGACGCCCGGGCCCGAGAGCCAGAACGACGGAAAGTCGACTTCCTCCGGGTCGGGCGTGGGCGCCGGATCGGTGCTCGACCAATGGCGCACGACCGCGCCCCGGCGGTCGAGGATCTCGAGCGCGACCGGCCCGCTCGCGCCGGCAGGCACGACGTAGTCGACGTACGCGCCGTTGGGCGGATTGTCGCCCGCCGGAATCTCGGGCGGAATCGCCTCCGCTTCGTCGTTGCCTTCGCGGGTACGCACGGCGTCGCGCGGCGCGAACAAGCGCGCGCCGGATGCGGCGTTCGCAGCGAGTTCGCGCAAGGGTTCGACGTCGTCGAGAATCCAGAAAGCGCGACCGTGCGTCGCAATGGCCAAATCGCCGTCGCGCACCGAGATGTCGCGCACCGAGACCACGGGCATGTTCAGCCGCAGCGATTGCCACGACGCGGCGTCGTCGAACGAGACGAAGACGCCCGTCTCGGTCGCCGCGTAGAGCAGTCCGCGCCGCGCGGGATCCTCGCGAATCGCGTTGAGGAAACTTCCGTCGGGAATGCCCGCATGCGTCTCGCGCCAGGTACGTCCGGCGTCGCGCGTCACGTAGAGATACGGCCGGTCGTCGTCGAGACGATGCCGGTCGATCGCCACGTACGCCGTGCGCGGATCGGCGTGCGAGGCCTCGATGCCGGTGACGTGGCTCCACGGCGTTAGGCCCGGCGGGGTCACGTTGCGCCAGTGCGCGCCGCCGTCGTTGCTGACGTGCACCAGGCCGTCGTCGCTGCCGACCCACAGCACGTTTGCGCGCAGCGGGGAAGGCGCGATCGCGTAGACGACGCCCAGCGGCTCGGGGCCGTCGGCATCGGCCGCGGAAACCGGGTCGAGATTCGGCGGAACGCCGGGATGCGCGCGCGTGAACTGTCCGCCGAGCCGCTGCCAACTGCCCCCGCCGTCGCGCGAACGCCACAGATATTGGTTGCCGAAATAGAGCGCGCCGTCGGGCCCGAAGACGAGCGGCAACGTCCACTCGCCGCGCCACAAGCCGGGTACGCCGGCCGTCGGCGAGACGGAGCGCGTCTGATTGCTGTGCAAATCCTCGCGATCGACCGTGCCCCCGAACACGACGTTGGCATCGTGCGGTGCGGGCGCGATATAGCCGCTCTCGCCGCCGGCGGAGATCGGGCGCCAGTCGCGCTCTTGGATCTTGGCATGATCGCTGCGCGAGAGGATCATCGCCGCGCCGCTATCCTGTTGCGCGCCGTAGAGGCGGTACGGAAACGCAGCGTCGGTCGCAACGTGATAGAACTGGCCCGTCGGCTGGTTGAACCACGTGCTCCACGTCTCGGCGCCGTCGACGCTCACGCTCGCGCCTTGATCGCTGGCCAGCACCATGTGCGTCGCGTTCGCCGGATCGATCCAGAGCTGGTGCGTGTCGTCGCCGTCGGGCGATCCCTTGATCGCGGTGAAGTGCGCGCCGCCGTCGCGCGAGCGATAGAACGAGGTATCGGATACGTACACGACGTCGGGATTCTTCGGATCGACTTCGACGTGACAGAAATACCAGCCGCGTTGCCACAACCGGCGGTCGCCGTCGATCAAGCGCCAGGTCGCACCGCCGTCGTCGCTGCGGTAGAGCCCGCCCTGCTTTGCGTGCAGGATCGCGTAGACGCGCCGCGGGTCGCTCGGCGCGACCGCCAGGCCGATCTTGCCCAGGCCCTCGCTCGGAAATCCGCCGCCGCGCACCTGTTGCCAGGTCGAGCCGCGATCCGTCGAGCGATAGAGCCCGCTGCCCGGACCGTTCGAGGGCGGATAGACGCTCCACGGCGGCCGGCGCGTTTGCCACAGCGAGGCGAAAACGACGTGCCACTGCGGGTCGGCGGCGAGATCGATGGCGCCCGTGTTCGCGTCGTGGAACAGCGTGCGCGTCCAGGTCGCGCCGCCGTCCGTCGAGCGAAAGACGCCGCGCGTTTCGTTGGGCCCGTAAGCGTGCCCGAGCGCGGCCACGAGCAACGTCTTCGCGTCGGCCGGATCGACGAGAATGCGTCCGATCTGACGCGAGTCTTCCAGACCGATCGCGTTCCAGGTTTTGCCGGCGTCGTCGGAGCGATACATGCCGTTGCCGTGGATGATGTCCGAACGCATGTCGGCTTCACCGCTGCCGGCGTACACGGTATTCGGATCGCTCCAGGCCACCGCGAGCGCACCGATGGAACTGACCGGCAACGCGTCGGTGACGTTATTCCAGGTCACGCCGGCATTGGTCGTCTTCCACACGCCGCCGCCGACCGCACCGAAGTAAAACGTGCGCCCGTCGCCGGGCACGCCGGTCGCGGCGATGGCGCGTCCGCCGCGATACGGCCCGATGTTGCGCCAGTGCAGATCCGCGAACAGCGCGCTCGACACGCTCGGCGCGTCGCTCGCGGCACGACCCGCTCCGAGAGCGCAAAGCAGCGCGAGAGCGAGACCGCCTAAGGCGAGTCGAGAGCCGAGGCGCACTACCGCATCAGCCTAAGCGGCCCAGCAACGCGCGCGCGATGACGATCTGCTGGATCTCGCTCGTGCCCTCGTAGATCTCCGTGATCTTGGCGTCGCGATAATAGCGCTCGACGGGAAACTCGGTCGTGTAGCCGTAGCCGCCGTGGATCTGTACGGCTTCCGAGGCGTGCGTGCGCGCCGCCGTCGAGGCAAAGAGTTTGGCTTGGCTGGCTTCGAGCGCGAAGGATTCGCCCCGGTCGCAGAGCGCGGCCGCGCGGTACACGAGCGCGCGCGCGGCTTCCAGATCGGTGGCCATGCGTGCGATCTTGAACGAAACGCCCTCGAAGGCGCCGATCGGTTTGCCGAACGCTTCGCGTTCCTTGGCGAACTTGACGCTCGCATCGAGGCATGCGGCCAAGATGCCCACCGCCTGCGCCGCGATGCCGATGCGACCGGTGGTCAAGGTGCCCAGCGCGTTGCTCAAACCTTGGCCCTCGCCGCCGAGCAGATCGCTCGCGGGCAAGCGCACGTCGTCGAACGCGAGGTCGACGGTGTTGCTCGTGTGGATGCCGAGTTTCTCGGTGACCTTCTCGACCACGATGCCGGGCAAGGCGTGATCGATCAAGAACGCCGAGACGCCCTTCGAGCCCGGGCCGCCGGTGCGAAACATCCCCATCGAAACGGCGGCATAGCCGCCGTTGGTGCACCACTGTTTGCGTCCGCGCAACAGCCAATGGTCGCCGTCGCGGCGCGCCGTGCTGCGAATGGCCGAAGCGTCGGAACCTGCGTCGGGTTCGGTCAGGGCGAAGCCCGCGATGGCCGCGCCGCTCGCGAGTTGCGGCAACCAGCGCTCCTGCTGCGCCGCGTCGCCGAGCTTGCCGATGGCGGCGGCGATCATCAGATGCACCGAAAGCGTGACCGCCGTGCCCGCATCGACGCGGGCCAGCTCTTCGAGTGCGAGCGCGTACGAAAGATAGTCGGCTCCCGCGCCGCCGAAGCGCTCGGGAATCGTCAGGCCCATCAAGCCGGCGTCGCCCAGCTTCGCGTAGAGGTCGCGCGGAAAGACGTGCTCGCGATCCCAGCGGGCGATGTGCGGCGCGATCTCACGGGCGGCGAAGTCGCGGGCGAGCGTTGCGATCTCGCGCTGTTCCGCGGTCAGCGAAAACTGCGGCGCGGCGGCCAAATCGAGGCTCACCGGCGCACGCTCAGTGGAACGCGCCCGCGGCGGCGCCGTTGCGCTCGATGCTGCCGCCCGGACCCGAATAGCGATAGAAGCCGCGTCCGCTCTTGCGCCCGAGCCAACCCGCGTCGACGTACTCTTGGAGCAGAGGGCACGGCCGGTACTTGGAATCCTTGAAGCCGTCGTAGAGCACGTTGAGGATCGAGAGCAGCGTATCGAGGCCGATGTAGTCGGCCAGTTCGAACGGACCCATCGGGTGATTCATGCCGAGCTTCATGACCGTATCGATCGACTCGACCGAACCCACGCCCTCGTAGAGCGCGAAGATGGCCTCGTTGAGCATCGGGCAGAGGATGCGGTTGGAGACGAAGCCCGGAAAATTGCGCACTTCCACCGGCGTCTTGCCGTGCGCCACCGCGAGGTTGCGTACGAACTCGTACGTTGCCTCGGAGGTCGCGATGCCGCGGATCACCTCGACCAGCTTCATCACCGGCACGGGATTCATGTAGTGCATGCCGATGACCAGTTCGGGACGACCGGTCGCGGCGGCCAGTTTCGTAATCGAGATCGACGACGTGTTGCTGGCCAGAATCGCACTCGGCGGCGTGACCGCATCGAGCCGCTTGAAGATGTCGAGCTTGACGTCGAGATTTTCGCTCGCGGCTTCGATTGCGATATCGACCTCGACGGGATTCCACTCGAGATAGGGCGTGATCCGACGCAAGGCCGCGTCGGCGTCATCCCGGGTCAGTTTGCCCTTGTCGACCGCGCGGTCGAGGTTCTTGATGATCCCGCGCAAACCACGGTCGACGAACTCCGCGCCGCGATCGTTGAGCAATACCTCGTTTCCGGCTTGGGCCGCCACCTGCGCGATGCCCGCGCCCATCTGACCCGCGCCGACGACGAGAACGCGTACGTTTGCCGCCACGTGGACTCCGTTAATCGACGCGAATCAGGACCGCGTCGCCCTGTCCGCCGCCGCTGCAGATCGCCGCGAT
>PLFC01000076.1:33657-49349 GCA_003136655.1 Vulcanimicrobiota bacterium | reverse complement strand
ACGGGCGGCACGATCACCGGCGTGGCCGAAGTGATCAAGCCGCGCAAGGCCGGGTTCAAGGCGATCGCGGTCGAGCCGAAGGATTCGCCGGTCATCACGCAGACGCTCAAGGGCGAGCCGCTCAAGCCCGGCCCGCACAAGATCCAGGGCATCGGCGCCGGTTTCATCCCGAAGAACCTGAACACCAAGATCCTCGACGGCACGATCCAGGTCGACAATGCCGACGCGTTCCGCTATGCGGTCCGGGCCGCCAGGGAGGAGGGGCTGTTCGTCGGCGTGTCGTCCGGTGCCTCGCTTGCCGCGGTTGCCAAGAAGCGGCCCGAGATCGCCGCCGGCGCGAAGGTCTTGACCTTTTGCTACGACACCGGCGAGCGCTACCTGTCGGTCGATGGCCTGTTCGAGGCGTGAGGCATCGGCCGGAATTGCCGGATCGAGGAAACCCTGAGCAAGCGTAGCGAGCGCTTCAAGTTTGCGTCGAGAAGCGCAGCCGTACGCACGTACGGCGAGCATCGCAGGCGCAAAATTGAAGCGCGCAGCAGCTTGATCAGGGTTTCCTCAGGCGCCGGCCTCGCCGAGGTATGCCTCGCGCACCTTGGGGTCGTGCAGCATGTCCTTGGCATCGCCCGACAGCGTGATGATCCCCGAGTCCATCACGTAGGCGCGGTGCGCCGATTCGAGCGCCAGGCGCGCGTTCTGCTCGACCAGCAGGATCGGGATGTTCTGCGCCGACACCGAGCGCACGACCTCGAAGATCTTCTCGACCATGATCGGCGACAGGCCCATCGACGGCTCGTCGAGCAGCAGCGCCTTCGGCTTCATGGCCAGGCCGCGCGCGATGGCCAACATCTGCTGCTCGCCGCCCGAGAGCGAGCCCGCCGGGACGGCGCGGCGCGTCCCCAGAATCGGGAAGCGTTCGTAGAGCGCGTCGATCTCGGCGCGGCGCGCGCCGGAGGCCGCGGCGGCGACCAGCATGTTCTCATCGACGCTCATCGAGGCCAGCACCCGGCGACCTTCGGGCACGTGTACGAGCCCCGCGCGCACGACCGCGTCGGACGGCGCGCGGGTCAGGTCGCGTCCGTCGAAACGGACCGTTCCCGAGCGTGCGGTAATCAGCCGCGAGAGCGTGAGCAGCAGCGTCGACTTGCCCGCGCCGTTGGCGCCCACGATCGCGCACAGCGAGTGCGCTTCGAGGCGCAGCGAGACGCCGTGGAGCACTTCGATCCGGCCGTAGCCTGCGTGCAGATCGTCGACTTCGAGCAGCGCCATCAGGCGGGCGTGCCCAAGTAGGCTTCGATCACGGCCGGGTCGCGGGCGACCTCGGCCGGCGTGCCCTCGGCGAGGGTGCGGCCGAAGTTCAACACGACGAGCCGGTCGCAGACCGCGGAAACCAAGCCCATGTCGTGCTCGACGAGCAGCACGCCCGCGCCGCTCGCCGCAACGTTGCGGATGACGGCACGCAACTCACCGGTCTCGTGGGGATTCATGCCCGCCGCCGGTTCGTCGAGCAACACCACCGCGGGTTTTCCGGCCAGCGCCCGGGCGATCTCGAGCCGGCGTTGCATGCCGTAGGGCAGCGAGCCCGCGCGTGCGCCGAGATCCGCCTCGCTCGCTCCGGCGCGTTCGAGCAGCGCGCGCACGGCCGCGTCGTCGAGCGCGCCGCGGAGTCGCATCGCTCCGGCGCGTACGTTGTCGGCCACGCTGAGCGCGGCAAAGAGGCGGATGTTCTGGTACGTCCGCGCGACCCCGCGGCGCGCGACTGCGTACTGCGGCAAGCGTTCCAGTCGCTCCGCGCCGAGCGTAATGCTGCCCGCAGACGCCCGCACGACGCCCGTGACCGCGTTGATCAGCGAGGTCTTGCCCGCGCCGTTGGGCCCGATCAATCCGACGACGGTGCCCGCCGGGACCCGCAACGAGACGTCTTCCAATGCGGCGACGCCGCCGTAGCGCACGGCGAGGCGCTCGATGCTCAGGTCCGCGCCGGTGCTCCGGCTCACGATGCGCGCCGTTGCCAGAGCCCGGCGATGCCGCCGGGCGCGAAGAGGATGAAGCCGAGCAGGATGGCGCCGGTGGAGACCTCGCGGTAATCGTTGAGAAACCGAACCGCTTCGGGCAACACGGTCATGACCGCCGCGCCGAGCNNTCCATGCGCGGAAAGCCGAAGTCGCCGGGCGTGATGAAGAAGTTGGCGTGCGCGTAGAGCACGCCGGCCACGCCCGCGATGACGGCGCCGGCGACGAGCGTGCGCAGCCGCACGGCGCCCGTGTCGATGCCCACGCCGCGCGCGGCGCTCTCGTCCTCGCGCGTTGCGGCAATGGTCAGGGCGGCCTTGCTGCGGCCGAAGATCGCGAGCGCGATGCCGGTGGCGGCGAGCGCGGCGTAAATCGCCGGCGTTCCCGCGTCGTTGGGAATGTTGGAGAAGCCTTCCGCGCCGCCCGTGATCGGCGCGTTGATCTCGGCGATGCGTGCGATCTCGCCGAATCCGATCGTCGCGATCGCCAGGAAGACGCCTCGCAAGCGGCCGATGGGCAAGGCCAGGAGTGCCGCAGCCGCAGCCGCGGCCAGCGCGCCCGCGACAATGCATTCGATCAGGTTCCAGCCGTAATTGACCGCGCCGATCGAGCCGACGTACGCGGCCAGACCCATGAACGCCGCCTGCGCCAAGGCCAGGCTGCCCGCGCGCAACGAGATCGAGAGCGACAATGCGAGGAGCGCGTTGATGCCGATCTGATCGAACAGCTTGGAGTGCTGCGCCAGAAATTGGAGCAAGATCGTCCTAAGCGGCGCGCAAGGCGCGTTTGCCGAGCAGGCCCTGCGGACGCAACACCAGCAGCACGAACATGACGCCGAAGGCGACCGCGTCGCGGTACGACGAGCCGATCCAGGCCACGGCCAGCGTCTCGACGAGGCCGAGCACGAACGCCCCGACGACCGCGCCCGTGACGCTGCCCATGCCGCCGAGGATGATGATCGCCAGGCCTTTGAGTTCGATGCGGCCGCCCATGTCGGTGCTGACGCTATTGTATTGCAGCCCGATGAGAATGCCGGCGGCGCCGCCGAGCGCCGAGGCGATGAAGAAGGTCAGCGCGATCGTGCGTTCGAGGTTGATGCCCAGCAGCGCGGCCGCGATGCGATCGTCGGCGACGGCGCGAATGTCGCGGCCGAGCGGCGTCGCGCGCAGCACGTATGAGAGCACGAGCATCAAGCCCAGCGCCGTCGCCAGAATGATCAGGTCGAGCGCGCCGACGGTCAGCGCGCCGAAATGAAATTGCGTCGATACGAACGAGCCTTCCGGAAAGCGCCGTTCGTCGGGACCGAAGATGCCGCGGAACACGCCCTCGATCACGATCGCCGCGCCGATGCTCGAGATGAGCGGCACGAGCGTGCCCGCGTTGCGTTTCCGCAAGGGCGCGAAGGCCACGCGGTCGAGCAGAATGCCGAGGAGTCCCGCAAAAACGATCGCGAGCGCGATCGCGAACACGATCGGCGCGCCCAAACCGACGAGCCACAGCGCGACGAACGCCGCGGCCATGAAGATCGCGGCGTGCGCGAGATTGAGGATGTCGAGCACGCCGAACACCAGCGTGTAACCGATCGCAAACAGCGCGTAGACGGCGCCGAGGAAGATGCCGTTGGCGCATTGTTGCAGCAGCATGCGCGCTACTTGAAGTAGGCGAAAGTGCCGCCCTTGACTTGGAGTATCGCGCTCGCCGCGCGCACGTCGCGCGTGGGCAAGAAGGCCACCGGCCCGAGCACGGTCTCGATCAGCGGCAGCCGCTTGAACGCGGCGCAGATCTGTTCCGAGGTCACGGCGCCGTCCTTGATCGCGCGCGCCGCGATCTGCGCCGCGGCGTACGCCTGCGCGGCGAATTGATCGGGGGCGTTGCCGTACTTCTTTTTATAGCGGGCCACGAAGTCGCGATTGCCGCCGTACGCGTTGCCCGGATAATAGGCCGCGCCCACCACCACGCCGTCTGCCGCAGCGCCCGCGAGTTCGATGAACTTCGGCGAGTTCAGGCCGTTGCCGCCGATCACGTGCGCGCGCAGCCCGAGCGCCTTGGCCTGGACCACGATCTTCACGCCCTCTTCCTGGAGCGCGCCGACCACGAGCAGGTCGGGTTTCTTACCGGCGATCTTGGTCAGTTGGGCCTTGAAGTCGACGTCCTTCTTGTGGAACGTCTCGACGTCGACGATCGCGACGTGCTGCGCGTCGAGCGCGGCTTTGAAAATGTCGAAATCGCTCTTGGTGAACTGGTCGTCGTCGCCGTAGATGATCGCCGCGGTCTTGACCTTCCAACGCGGGACCGCTTTGCCGACCGCTTCAGGGACGACTTGGCCTTCGGCCAGCGAATTGCGAAACACGCACGGACCGAGCGTGGTGATGCCCTCTGCGGTGTTCGACGTGGCCAAGATCGTCAAGCCCGCGCGCACCGCGAGCGGATCGGCCTTCTTCGCTTCGGATGAGAGCGTGGGCCCGAGCAGCAGCGCGCTGCCGTCGGTCGTGAAGCGTTGCGTCAGGTTCACCACCTGGGCCGGATCGCTCGCGCTGTCTTGCACGTCGAAGACGATCTTCGCGCCGCCCGCATCGATGCGTCCGGCGGCCAGATCCTCGGCGGCTAGATCGTACGCATTCTTCTGCGACGTGCCGTAGGCGCCGGCGCCTCCCGTGACGTCGGCGATCACGCCGATCTTCACGGTCTTTCCGGCGGCGGGCCCGTTGGCTGCGAGCGCGATGCTCGCCCCGGCGAGCGACAAAGAGGCCGCCGCCGTTAACGCGGAGAGAACGTTGGCAATTCGCATCACCGCCTGTTCGCAGCCTCTCCTTGACCGCCTCCTGCGCGTTTACAAGGAGGGCCGAAGCGCGCGCATCAGCCGGGTCAAGCGCGAGTCGTCGTCGCCTTCGGGCGCCGCGCCCGGCGCATAGACGACCAGCACGTAGCGACTCCCCTCCGCTGTGGTCAGGATGCCGCCGTCGTGCGACACCTCATCGGTATCGCCGGTCTTATGCGCGAAGCGGTCGCCGGGCTGCAAGCCGCGGCTGAGCTTGCCGTTCCATTCGGCGGCTGCGAGCGTCTGGCTCAACCAGGCCGACCCGGGTGCGCGTTCGAGGGCGATGGCCTCGAAGAGGAGCGCGGCGTCGGCGGCCGGATGGGCGTTGCGTCCGGTCGCCTCGGGATCGTCGATGAGCGGCAAGCTGCCCGAAAGTTTGCGGCGCACGGCCGTGGCCTGCAGGCCGAGTTGGCGGCAGCGGGCGTTGATGCGCTCGCGACCCAGGACGTCGACGAGCATGTTGGTCGCGACGTTGTCCGAACGCGTCAGCATGAGCCGCCCGAGTTCCTCGAGCCTTGCGCGATAGCCGGGCACGAGCGGCGACGGCGCATCGTTGTGCGTCATGTTGGCCGCGCCGACGGCAACGAGGTCGCCGGGAGCCGAGCGACCCTCGGCCCAGCTCGCCGCGAGTTCCGCTGCGATCGGCACTTTGATCATGCTCGCCGGCGTTATCTGCGCATCGGCACGGATCTCCACGACGCGGTCGGCGCCGCCTGCGCTCACACGGCTGAGGACGAGCGAGGCTTCGGCGAGGCCGGAAGCGGCGAGCGCGCCGGCGATGACGGCTCGCAGGTGCTCGTCGCCCCCGCTTCTCATCGTACGTACTCCTTGTTTGCAGGCTTCGTGAAGAACGTTTCCGGATGCCCAAGGTGGAGATCGTCAATCGCTGAGCGAGTCCGCCGAGAGCGGGAACGGTTCGGTTCCCGAGACTTCGCACCCGTTCGGTGCCCAAGACGCAAGAGTCGCCCCCGGAGCAGGGCTCCGGGGGCGATTCGCGTTGGGGCACCGGTCAGGGTAGCAAACCTCTGCAAGCGGGTACTTGCATGTGGCGTGCCTACCGTGGTATTCTGCGTGCAAGTACCCGCTTTCATGGAGCACTCACCGTGCCCGCTTCGACCGCTACGGCTTCCCTGCGTCTTTCCGGCGGTTCGGCCGACGACTTACGCGTGCTCCTGGAGAGCGCCCGGGCTTCGCTCAAGTGCGGCGCGAAGCGGCTGCACGTCGACCTGGAAGCCCTGGAACGGCTCGACTCGCCGGCCATCGCCACGTTGATCACGATCTTGCGGGCGGCTCGGCTCGACAACGCCGACGTTGCCCTGGGCACGACCCGCCCGGCCGTGATCGATACGCTGCGCGTCACCGGGCTCGACAAGCTCTTCCCGCGGGAGGCGGCTCCGGAGCCGTCCGAATCGTTCGTCCCGCCGCCGGCCGCAAAGCCGAAGAAGGCCGCGCTGCGGCGCGCCGCCGCGGGGCTCGTGGCCGTGGCCGCGCTGCTCGGCGCACAGTGGACGGTGCCCGCTTCCGCGGGCCTCGAGACGCCGCCCGAGGAACTGGTCGGCCACCTGGCCGCGCAGAATCCGGACATGCATACCTTTCAGGCCAGCCTGCACGTCGATTTCCAACTGCGCACGTTTCCCTATATCGCGCAGCACCTCGAGGGCACGGCGTACTTCAAGCGGCCCGACAACTACGAGGTCATCTTCAGCAACGTTCCGAGTTACGCGCACGGCTTCGACAAGCTGTTTGCCGACATCGGCGATCCCTCGGATTGGAATCGCCGTTTTCACCTGTCGCTCGCCGGCGAGCGGGAGGTCGGCGGGCATCGCGATGTGGTCGTGCGCCTCGTTCAACGCGTGCGGGGCATGATCGATCACGAGGATGTCGCGGTCGACACGCACGCTTGGCGCATCGACGAGATGGAATGGCATTATTACAACGGCGGCGTCATCTCGATGACGCAGGATTACCAGTCGGTCAACGGCTTCAGCGTGCTCAAGGCCCAGCACGCCACGATCCGCATCCCCTACATTCACGCCAGCGCCGAGGGTCGCTACGACGCCTATCGCACGAACGTAGCCATCGACGACACCGTCTTCACGCGGGGCAACAAGTGACGCTCAAGGAACCGGAGGCGATCGCCAAGAGCGGCGTCGAGGAGACCCGCCTGCGCATCCTCGCAGCCGCGCGGAAGCTCTATGCCGAGCGGGGCAGCCGGGGCACGACGACGCGCGAGGTCGCCGATCTGGCGGGCGTCAACGAGGCCACGCTGTTCCGGCACTTCGGCACGAAGCAACAGCTGCTGGCCGCAATGTACGACCATTTCTCCGAGGCGTCGGCATACGTGAGCATCCTCGAGCGGATGCTCGAGATTTCCGGCATGGAAGCGCAATTGCGCTTCCTGGGCGCCGAGGCCATCGAGTCGCTACGGCGCAAGGAAGATTTGATCAAGGTCAGCATGGCCGAGGAGATTGCTTTTCCCGAGGCCGGGACGTGCGCTTGGCGTGCGCCGGTGGCGGGCAAGCTGATGCTGACCGAATATATGCGCGAGAGGGTCGAAGCCGGCGAGCTGCAAGGCGACCCGGAAACCCTCGCGCGCATTTTCATGTCGTTGTTTTTTGCCTACGTCATGGCCAACAGGATTTGGTCGGGCGAGGAGCGTCCGCGCGATTCGGTCGTCCAAACCATCGTCGATACTTTCGTCAACGGAGCACGTCCGCGATAATGGAAACCCGTCAAGCCCCAGCCTCAGCCCCCGACGGGCGACCGTCCGCAGCGGGCGGTCCTCCGCCGCCGCCGCAGGACCCGCCCGAGGAGAAACGGCCCAATCCGGCCGTGCGCATCGGGCTGATCGCCGTCGGGGCGGTCGTGCTGGTATTTGCGCTGATCTTCGGCATCCGCTTCCTCTCGTACGCATCCACGCACCAGACCACCGACGACGCGCAGATCGACGCCGATCAAGTCGCGATCACGAGCAAGATCTCCGAGCGCGTGGAGCACATTCTGGTCGATACCAACCAGGAAGTGCACAAGGGCCAGTTGCTCGTGCAACTCGACTCGCGCGATGAGGCGCAACGCGTGGCCTCAGCCCGTGCCTCCTCCGATGCGCTCCAGGCGCAAGCCCGTGCGGCCTATGCCAACGTGGATCTCACGCGCGACACGCAGCAGGCGCAGAATCAGCAGAACGCCGGCTCCATCGGTCAGGCGCAGGCCACGATCGCGGGCGCCAGCCAAACGGCCAAGTCGGCCGATCAGGAAATTGCGGCCGCGCAGGCGACGCTCGACGCCTCGCGCGCGCAGTATCAGGCCGCAAAGGACGCCGTGCCCGGCGCGTATCAAAATTTCCAGAAGGCGCAAGCCGACTTCGCACGCACTCAGTCGCTGGTAAAGACCGGCGACGAATCGCAATCGCAACTCGACGCCGCCCGCGCGGCCTATCAGTCGGCGCTCTCGAGTTATCATCAAGCGCAGGCCTCCGCAAGCGCGGCCGCCGCGCAGGTCGTCGAAGCACAGCAAAAGGTCGACGCCCAGCGCTTCAGCGCTCAGAGCGCCGCCGCGCAGATCGCCGCTGCGGAAGGCACGCTGACGACGGCGCAGGGTCACCTGGCCGAGTCCGATTCGCGCTACCGCGTGCCCGCCGAGCAGGCCCAGGCGGACGCCGCCGCCGCCCAGATCGAAACCGCCCGCGCCCAGTTGAAGACGGCGCAAGATCAACTCTCGTACACGCAGATCCATTCGCCCATCGAAGGGTTCGTCGGCGCCAAGAACGTCGAGATCGGCGCGACCGTCCAGCCCGGACAGACGCTGATGACGATCGTTCCCGCCAACCACATCTACGTTACCGCGAACTTCAAGGAAACGCAGATCGGCAACATGCATGCCGGCCAGGACGTCGACGTCAACGTCGACGCCTATAACGGCGTGAAGTTTCTCGGCCGCGTGCAGACGATCTCGCCGGCCTCGGAAAACAAGTTCAGCCTCGTGCCCGCGCAAAACGCGACCGGCAACTTCGTGAAGGTGACCCAACGCGTACCGGTGCGCATCGTCTTCGTCGACCCCGATCCGAAGTATCCGCTGCGCCCGGGTATGTCGGTCGAGGCCTCGGTCAAGGTCAAGTAACGACCGTGGCGGTCCACGTCGCGGCGTCTCGAAACGGGACCGCCGCGAGCTTCGCTGCGCGCCCGCAACCGCTCGACGTCGTCGAGTACGGCTGGCGCCGCAACATCATCACGCTGGGCATCGTCATCGCGACGCTGCTCGAGATCATCGACGTCACGATCGTCAACGTCGCGTTGCCCAACATCGAGGGCAACTTCGGCGCGAGCGTCGATCAGGCGGCCTGGATCGGCACCGGCTACATCATCGCCAACGTCGTGGTCATTCCGATCACGCCGTGGCTGCAGAAACGTTTCGGGCGCCGGCAATACTACGCCGCCTCGATTGCGCTGTTCATCCTGGCCTCGATCATGTGCGGCATTTCGGGCTCGCTCGAGCAACTCGTCTTCTGGCGCATCGTCCAGGGCGTCGGCGGCGGCGGCTTGGTTTCTACCTCGCAGGCGATCTTGCGTGAGACCTATCCCCGCGCGCAACAGGGCAAGGCCGCCGGCATCTTCGCCATGGGCGTCATCGTGGGTCCGACGGTCGGTCCGACCCTGGGCGGCTGGATCACCGATCAATTTTCTTGGCGTTACGCGTTCTTCGTCAACGTGCCGCTGGGCATCATCGCGTTCTTGATCGTCGTCTTCTTATTGCGCAATCCCGAGAAGCCGCAGAAACTCTCGCTCGATTGGGTCGGCCTGGCGTTGCTCGCCATGGGCATCGGCTGCCTGCAGTACGTCCTCGATCAGGGGCAGCAAAAGGATTGGTTCGACGACCCGTCCATCGTGATCTGTTCGTTCGTGGCCATCATCGGCTTGATCACGTTCATCACCTACGAATGGCGCCAGAAGCAGCCCATCGTGCAGCTCCACGTGCTGCGCTATCCGTCGGTCGCGGCGGGCAGCCTCTTGGGCATGATCTTGGGCATCAGCCTGTACGGAAGCGTGTTGATCTTACCGCAATACGTGCAGAGTTCGCTCGGCTTCACCGCCACGCTCTCGGGCGAATTGCTCGTGTTCCGCGCCGCGGCGGTCATGATCTTCACGCCGATCAGCGCGATCTTGCTCTCGAAGGGTCTGGTCGACACGCGTTGGCAGGTCGCGATCGGATTCACGCTGCTGGGCATCTCGAACTTCATGCTGGCCGGCGTGACCACGACCGATTCGGGTTTCTGGACGTTCTTCTGGCCGCTTGCGGTCAGCGGCGTGGGTCTCGCCCAGATATTCGTGCCGCTCACGGTCATGGTGGTCGGCAGCGTCCAGCCGCGCGACATCCCGGCTGCGGCCGCGTTCTTCAACCTCGCGCGGCAAATGGGCGGGAGCCTGGCGATCGCGGTGCTGGTCACGATCCTCTCGCGTTCCAACGCGATTCACCACACCGAACTGGCCTCGAGCATCACCATGCATTCGCCGGCCGTGTCGATCTACACGCAACGCAACGGCGGCGACGGCTCGCAGAAGATTACGCAGCAATTGAATACGTACGTCACCCAACAGGCTGCGGTGTTGGCGTATGCCGACACGGCGCGCGTCGTGGCGCTCTCGTCGTTGCTGCTGGCGCCGCTCGCCTTTATTTTGAAACGCCCCAAGTCGGCTGCGATGATCGCGGCCGAGTAGAGTAAGGAGAAGGTTCTTGTTCGCGTTCGTGCCCCTGGCAACGGTCTTGCTCGTCGCCCAAGCCTCCCCGGCCCCGGCGCCGTCGCCCGTCGTCGTGCCCGTGGCCGTGCCCATCGCCACGCCGGGAATTTCGGTGACGCCCGCGCCGGGCGGGGGGCTGGTCTTGCCGCCTGCTCCCGTCATCGCGCCCAGCTTTGCTCCGCTCGATTACCCGCCGTCGGGCGATCAGGTCGGCACGGCCGGCCCGTTCGTCGGCCTGACCTTGACCGACGCGATCGCGATGGCCTTGGCCCGCAATACCGACCTCAGCGTCTCTCAATCCAACCGGCGCATCGCCGGCTATCAGATCGTGGCCGCCGAGGGCGCCTACGATCTCCAGTTCGTGATCACGCCGAGTTACTCGCTCGCGAAGACGCCCGCGATCAGTTCGTTCGAGTCGGGCCCGGGAGGTTCGCCCCCGCAGCAGATCACCTCGCAGATCGGCGCGCAGATTCAAGGCATCACCGCAAGCGGCGGACAGTATTCCTTCAACACGAGCGCGCAGCGCGTCAACAGCAACCTGACGATCAACAGCTACGATCCCTACTATCAAACGTCGCTCGGCTTCAACTTCAGCCAGCCGCTCCTGCGCGGGCGAGCCATCGACGCTACCCGCCGTCAACTGCAACTGGCCAAGATCAACGCCGACCTCTCCAACGACCAGGCGTTGACGACCGCCTCGAACACGCTGTCGTCGGTGCTCGACGCGTATTACGATCTCGTGGCGGCGTGGAAGAACGTCGCGATTCAAGAGGACGCGTTGCGCCAAGCGCGCCTCCAGAGCGAGAGCAACGCGCGCCTGGTGCGCCGCGGCGCTTCGGCGCCGGTCGACGTGATCGAATCGGACACGCAGGTCGACATCTTCCAGAACGACGTGTACTCCGCGATCGCCAACGTCGCGAGCCTGCAGAATCGGCTCAAACAGTTGATCCTGAGCGATCCGGCCGATCCGGTGTGGATGGCCAACCTCGTGCCGGTTACGCCCGACGTCTCGTTGCCGCCGGAACCGAACCTCAACGACGTCCTGGTGGCGGCGCTCCGCGCGCGGCCCGAGGTCGGACAACTGCGCGAATCGGTGCGCTCGTCGTCGGTCGACCTGGCGTATTTCAAAGACCAGACCAAACCGCAGATCAACCTGAATGCGGGCATCACCGAGGGCGGCTTCGCCGGCACGGCGGCGCCCGTCACGCAGAATCCACTGATCGCCTCGAGCGTCGAGACCTTTACGGCGATCAATCAGATCATCGCCCGGGTCAACTCGTTGACGCCGCCCGGCACGCCGCCTCTGGTGCCGATCAACGCGCCGTCGCTGGCCGTTCCGGGCTATACCGTGGGCGGACTCGGCACCGCCTATTCGAGCATGTTCGCATTGCGCTATCCGCAATACACCATAGGCGCAAGCGTCTCGTTTCCGTTGCGTAATCGCACCGCCGAGGCGCAGTACAAGGTCGCGCTCGAGCAACGCAAGCAACTGGAGATCCAGGAAGTCGCGCTGATCCAACGTCTGCAGTACGAGGCGCGCAATGCGCTGCAGAGCTACCGCAGCGCGCGCGCGCGTCTGCTCGCCGCAACCGCGGCGCGCAAGGCGGCCGAGGCCGTCGAGGCGAGCGAACTGCGCCGCTTCAAGGCCGGGGCCTCGACGACGTTTCTCGTGCTGCAACGCGAAATCAACGTCGCCAACCAGCGCGGCTCGGAACTCCAGGCGCAGACCGACGTGCAAAAGGCGCTGGTCGAAATCGACCGGGTGACCGGCGACATCCTCGCGCACAACCAGGTCCAGATCGGAACGCTCGGGTCGGTCGCCCTGCCCGCGCTGCCGGTGCTTACCGCGCCGGCCGGCACGGAAACGCACTAAGCCGGCTCCTTTGGTCGCTTAGCGCCGCGCGCGCAGATACACCCACACGAAGGCATTGTTGGCGACGCTGCACGCGATGTCGCCCTCTGCGTCGAGCGCCTGCGGTTGGATCCAGCCCAACGCGTTGTGCCGAACCAACGTCGACAGGTCGCGCATTCCGTCGCGCTGCGTCCAGATCCACGAGTAGCCGTCGCTGGTCGTGCCGGCGGCCATGTCGTCGCTCAAGGCGGTGAGCGTGTAGACGCCGTTGGGATCGGCAGCCAGCGTGCCCAGGTCGTGCGGCGGGACCTCTTGCGAGGTCGACCAGAGAAATACGTGGCCGCTGCCCGTCTTGCCGAGCGCGACTTCGCCGCGATTATTGAACGCAGCGCCTTGCCGCGCGTTGGTCGAGAGCGAGAAGCCCTGGGGCAAGCGGAAATACGAGAACGTTCCATCGGCGACGGTTTCGTAGCGCGTTTGGCCGGCGACGCACTGGTCTTCGCCCAACACGATGCCCGCGTCGTTGATCGCGAACGGAAACGACATCGCGCACTGACCTTCTTGGTCGTAGAGGTCGAAGGCGATCGAGCGCGTGGGCACGTCGTAGACGGCGAAGCCGTCGACGGTGCGGTTGGCCACCGCTAGGCTCTTGTCGTCGAAGGCCAAGAAGCTGTCGATCACGCGGTCGATCGTCGACAGCTTACCCCCTTGATACAGGACGGCGAGGTTGAGGTAGCGGTTGAAATCGTAATATTGACCGACCGCGACGCCGTGCGAATTCATGCCGGTGAAGTGACACCAGTTGCCGGAATTCGGCGTGAGGTCGAGCAACGTCGTGCCGTCGAAGTACATGCAATCGGGGTAGTCGTTCCCGGTTTCGTAGCCGACGCCGGCGATGTCGCCGCGCCGATCGACGCCCGCGATGGGCCCGGCTTTCACCGTACGGGGAAAGTGAATGACCGTGAAAGCGTACGGCTCCGCCGCGCTCGCGCGCGCACTTATAGCGAAGCACGACGCGACGAGCATCGTAACGAGGATGGCAGCGCGCATGAGGCGGCGTTAGGGCAGCGGTGCGACGTGTCCTTGCGCGCGTGCGCTCATTTGCCCGCGTGCGCTAAAGTGGTATCGACTCCTAACCCGCGGCGCGCTATTGCGCGAGTTCGCTCGCAGCCGCCGCGTCGACGAACCAGAAGAGTTCGCCGTCGCGCGGGTCGACGATTTGAATCGGATGGAGCGTCGGATCGTAGGGGCCCTCGCGCACGTCGCGCAGCACGGGCGCCTTGCCGGCGCCGCCCGCAGCGATGGCGATACTGCGGGACGCGTTGATCACCCGCGGGGTCAGGGTGATGCGATAGGTCGAGAATTTTTCGACCCAGGGCGCGCGCACGAGTTCCGCGTCGCCGGTCAACGGATCCGCGCCGGGAAAGAGCGAGGCCGTGTGGCCGTCCGGTCCCATGCCCAACAGCACGAGGTCGAATGCCGGCTCGGCGCCGAGTTCGTCGCGCAGCAGGTCGGCGTAGGCGCGCGCCGCCGCCGCCGGATCGTCTTCGCCGCGCATGCGGAAAACGTGCGCGGGATCGATGCCCAGCGGCCGAAGCAATCCGTCTTCGGCCGTCTTGTAGTTCGATTCGGGATCGTCGGGCGGCACGCAACGTTCGTCGCCGAAGAAGAAGCGCACGCGCGACCAAGCGAGGGCGTCGCGCGCCGCCGTCGCCAAGAGCGCATACACGGCTTTCGGCGTGGAGCCGCCGGAGAGTGCGACGTCGAAGCGGCCCCGCTCGGCGAGCGCGGCTTGCGCGGTCTCGACGAAGTGGTCCGCGACGGCGCGAGTCAGCGCCGCCTCATCGGCGAGAACGACGAGCGTGCCCGGCGCCGTCAATCGAGAAGCTTACGCACGGTCTCGAGGGAGGTCTCGAAGATCTGATCGTGCGCGTTCTTGAGCAAGGCACGTTCGATCAACGAGATGTTGTCGACGTTCTGCAAGGGCGCGCAGCGCGTCGGCTTGGCCTTCGCGCCGCTCACCGAGAGGCAGACCGTGTACGGATCGAGATCCGAAAGCGCTGCGGAATACGTCGAGTCGTCGCTTTCCAAGACGACGCGCAGTACGCGCCGCATGTCGCCTTTCACTTCCTGCTCGACGCGCACCGTACGCCCGCCGTGGGCGCTGAACGTATTGGCGTCGAGCGGTTGCCACGAGAGCCGGCTGCCCAGCCAGCCCGAGAGATAATATGCTTCGGCCTCAGAGCCGCTGACCACGCGGAGGCTGCTTATGGAGAAAAGATCTTCCCTTAAGGCGGGATCGTCGAAGAATTGCGCGATCATGTCCATCCACGGTCCGAGCCGCAGAAAGGCCAGGTCGTGCAGCACCACGCCGGGATAGCGCGCGAGGAAGGTGCCGAGTTCGCCGATGCGTGCGCGGCCGCGTTCGAGACCGCTCGAGTCGACCACGACGGTCTGCGCGTCTTCGACCAGGCGTGCGAAGGCATCGCTTTCCAGGAGTCCGGTGCCGTTCCACCACAGGATGGTCGGCACGTCGGCGACGGTGTGCTCGCGGGCCAGACTCGCGATGGCGGCCGCGTCGAGGTTCGCAACGCCGACGTCGTGGCGCGTGCCGTCGATCGCGACGCCCGCCGTTCCACCGCTCGCATCGAGCAACACGAAACGGCACGGGTGCTTGGCCGCCAGGCGCTGGGCGCGCTCGACCACCCATTCGCGGTGTCCCGGGTCGTCGACGAAGACGACCAAATTCATCGTGGCGACGTGCATCGTCGACCGGTCGACGTCCATCATATCTTCCTCCACTCGCGGCCGTCGGCGACGAGCAGAGCGTCGGCCGATTGCGGCCCCTGGCTGCCGGCCAGGTAGTTGGGGAAATCGGCCGCCCGCGTGGCTTGCCAGCGGTTGAGGATCGGCGTGACCGCTTCCCACGCCGCTTCCACGGCGTCCCACCGGGTGAAGAGCGTCGCATCGCCGCGCATCGCGTCGCCGATCAGCCGTTCGTATGCCGGTGCCGAGACCACGCCGAAGCCGCTGCCGTAATTGAAGTCCATCGTGACCGAGCGGATGTGCATGCGCGGGCCCGGGACCTTGGCATTGAAGCGCAGCGACACGCCCTCCTCGGGCTGGATCTTCATGACCAGCGTGTTGGTCTCGATCTGGTCGCCGCCTTCGCCGAAGATGCGGTGCGGCAGGGGCCGGAAGAGCACCGCGATCTCCGAGTACTTGCGCGCCAGCCGCTTACCGCTGCGCAAATAGAAGGGCACGTCGGCCCAGCGCCAGTT
>PLFC01000076.1:0-33609 GCA_003136655.1 Vulcanimicrobiota bacterium | reverse complement strand
GGCGGCTCCATGGCCACGAGCGCCAGCAGGTTGATCACGTGGTTCTGGATCATGTCGCGCAACGCGCCCGAGGATTCGTAGTAGCCGCCCCGGGCTTCGACGCCGACCGTCTCGGCGGCGGTGATCTGAATGCAATCGACGTAACGGCGATTCCAGATCGGCTCGAAGATGACGTTGGCGAAGCGCAAGGCCATGATGTCTTGCACCGGTTCTTTGCCCAGATAGTGGTCGATGCGGTAGACGTGCTTCTCTTCGAAGACCTTGGTGACTTCGGCTTGCAAGGCGCGCGCCGATTCCAAGTCGGTGCCGAACGGTTTTTCGACGATGAGCCGCGACCAGCCGTGGGCTTGATCCTTCGGGCCGAGGCCCGCGTCGCTCAACTGCTCGACGATCTTTCCAAAAACGCTGGGCGGCGTCGACAGATAGAAGAGCCGGTTGCCCTGCGTGCCGCGTTCGCGATCGTTTTGATCCAGCGCCGCGCGCAGTCGCTTATACGCCTCGGGATCGTCGAAGTCGCCCGAGACGTACGAGAGCGACTGGGCGAAGTCGCTCCAGAGCGGGTCTTTGGCCGGCCCGCTGCGCGAGTATCTGTCGACCGCCTCGCGCATCTGCGCGCGGAACTGATCGTCGGTATAGTCGGAGCGCGAGAAGCCGATGATGCCGACGTTGGTGGGCAAGATGTCGCCCAGGCGAAGATTGTACATCGCCGGGATGAGCATCCGCTTCGTCAGGTCGCCGCTCGCACCGAAGAAGACGATGTTGCACGGTTCGGCGATCCGGCTCGAGTCGAGCCCGGCGCGTAAGGGGTTGGCCGCTCCGTTCTTTTCCGTGCGGATGAGCGAACCGAGCTGTACGGACATCCGTTACCTCTATGCGTTGACGGCGGGTTCGGCTTCGTGCTTCACGGCGTGTCCGCCGAATTGGTTGCGGAGCGCCGCGATGACCTTGGCGCTGAACGATTCGTCTTGACGCGAAACGAAGCGCGAGAGCAAGGCCATCGTGATGACCGGCGCCGGCACGCTCTCGTCGATCGCGGCTTGGACCGTCCAGCGGCCCTCGCCCGAATCGTCGACGTAACCGCGGATATCCTTGAGTCCCGGATCCTCGCGGAAGGCCAACTCCGCGAGTTCGAGCAGCCAGGAGCGCACGACGCTCCCGTGCAGCCAGAGTTCCGACAACTGGTGCAGGTCGTACGTGAACGGCGACTTCTCGAGGATTTCGAAACCTTCCCCGTACGCGGCGAGCATGCCGTACTCGATGCCGTTGTGCACCATCTTCGAGAAATGGCCGGCCCCGCTCGGTCCGACGTAGGCGTACCCGTTGGGCGGCGCGAGCGTGGTGAAGATCGGTTCGACCCGGCGTACCGCGGCTTCGTCGCCGCCGACCATCAAGCAATAGCCGTTGGCCAGGCCCCACACGCCGCCGCTCGTGCCCGCATCGATGAACGCGACGTCCTTGGCCTTGGCCAGGGCGTAGCGCGCCTGCGAATCTTTGTAGTTGGAGTTGCCGCCGTCGATGATTGCATCGCCCGGCGCGAGCAAGCCCAGCAGGTCGGCCACCGTGTCGTCGGTGGGTTTGCCCGAGGGCACCATGATCCAGACAGTGCGCGGCGCTTTCAGTTTGCCGACCAGATCTGCGAGCGACGTCGAGCCCGTCGCGCCGTCGGCCTCCGAGCGGGTCACGGCTTCCGGACTGCGGTCGTAGACCACGAGCGTATGACCCCCGCGCAGCAGGCGCGTGGTCATGTTGGCGCCCATGCGCCCGAGCCCGATCATTCCGAGTTGCACGTCAGCCTACTTTCGCCGCGAGGGCGTCGTCGATGGCGGCGGAGAGTGCCGGCAGCGCGACCTCCGGGCCTGCGGTCAGGTGGAGGCGGAAGCCGCGCCGCCCGCGCTTGTCGAGCGACTCGAAGTCGCCGAGCGACTGCGCGCGTTCGAGAGTCTTGAAGGTGCCCATACCGGGAATCGCCAGATCGAAGGCCGGGTCGGCGGTGAGTTGCAGGAAGACGCCCGTATCGGGTCCGCCTTTGTGCAGTTGTCCCGTCGAGTGCAGGAACCGCGGACCGAAGCCGACGGTCGTTGCGACCTTGAGCGCGTTGCGCACCTTGAGCCGAAGGTCGTGCAGCGCTTGGCGATGCTCGGCATTCATTTCGAGGTACGCGGTAAAGGCCACGTAGTCGCCGGCTTTGACTTGAGCGAACAGCGCGGCCAGCGCATCGGAGAGATCGTGGCCGAGCTTGAGGTCGCGCGAGCCTGCGAGCGGAATCACGTTTGCGTCGGGCGTGGTGAGTGCAGTGGGCGGTTCGCTGAAGCTGCCGCTTTTCTTGAACTCGGCCAACAGTCGCTTCGTGTTGTCTTTGGACTCTTGAACGTTGGGTTGATCGAAGGCATCGATGCCGAGCACCGCGCCCGCCGTCGCCGTCGCGATCTCCCAGAGCGCGAACTGCGCGCCGATGTCGAGACTGTCGGCCATCGAGAGCCGCACCACGGGGTGGCCCGCTTTCTCGAGCAACCCCAAGCGCGTTTCGATCGCGTAGCCGTCCATCTCGCCTTCGAGGTGCTCGTCGGGCGGCAGGCCCAAGCCTACGTACACGAAGACGCGGTCGTTGCCGTATTCGTGCGGATCGCCGAGGGATTCACCCTCGACCGGAACGATGCCCGTGCCGCTCTTGCCGGTGCTCTCGGCGATCAACTGTTCGGCCCAGGTTCCGAAGGCCGCGACTTCCGGATGGGTCACGATCGTCAGCTTGTCGCGGCCGGCTTTGGCCAGCAAACCCAGTGCCGCGCCGAAGCGGACGGCCGGGGCTTTGCGCGGGTCGACCGAGCGCGCGTTGGAGTGCAGAGCGCCCACCCCGCGGTCGAGAATGGAACGCACGTCGTACCCCGCGATCGCCGCGGGCACCATGCCGAAATACGAGAGCGCCGAATAGCGCCCGCCGATGTCGGGATCGTTGAGGAAGACGCGGCGGAAGCCGCACTGCTTGGCTTCGGAGGCCAATTGCGTGTCGGGATCCGTGATCGCGACGAACTGTTTGCCCGCGTCGCGGTCGCCGACGGCCTTCTGCACGCGACCGTAGAAGTAGCGGAAAAAGGCTTCGGGCTCGGTCGTCGTGCCGCTCTTCGAGGCGACGATGAACAGCGTGTGCGGGATGTCCAGGGCGTCTTCGAGCGTCTTGACCTGTTGCGGATCGCTCGAGTCGAGCACGTGGAGTTGCGGGAATCCGGGCACTTTGCCGAAGGTGGCGCGCAACACGTCGGGCGCGAGCGAACTGCCGCCCATGCCCAGCACGACGACGTGCGAATAGAGCCGCGCAACCTCGGTCGCAAACGCGCGCAGGTCGGGCGTGCTGTCGAGAACTTCCTCGGGAAAGTCGAGCCAGCCGAGCGCGTGCTCCACGATTTCCGCGGCGGCTCGATCCGTGGCCCAGGGCCCCGGATCTTTGCGCCAGAGCCGTTCCAGGAAGTTCTGTTCGGCTAGCGCCTCGAGCGTGCCGACGAGGTCGACGTTGCTGTCGCCGAGCGAAACGGCTACGGCCTCGTGATCGCCGGTCAGTTGCGACATCTTGCGCGCAATCGCGGCGAGCATGGCGGCGTAAGAATCGGCAAACGACTTGACGCCTTCGACCTGCAATTTCTGGGTCACGTCGAAGATCGGAATTTGCGCTTTGCCCAAGGCGCTCAGCGCCTCGCGTGCGGCGTCGAGATTTTCCTCGATGGAATCCGGCCGCACGCTGCCGTGTGCCAGGAGCGCATCGAGGGTCGCGGGCGGGACCGTGTTGACCGTGTTGCGTCCGATCGTATTTTCGATGTAGAGCAACTCGGGATAGGCGGGATTCTTCGTGCTGGTGCTGGCCCAGAGCGGCCGCTGCACCTTGGCGCCCAGTGCGGCCAGACGCTGCCAGCGATCGGTTGCGAAGATGCTGCGGAAACGCTGATAGGTGATCTTGAGATTGGAGAGACCGGCCTTGCCCAGCAAGTCGCGCAGCTCGGGCCTGCCCGCAGCGATCTTCTCTTGCAGCAGGCCGTCGACCGCGGTGTCGATGCGGCTGACGAAGACGCTCGCAACCGAAGCGATGCGGTCGACCGGCAAACCCTCCGCCGCGCGGCGCTCGATTCCGGCGATGTAGGCCGCGGCCGTAGCTTCGTACGTTTCGACCGAGAAGATCAAGGTCACGTTCACGTTGATGCCCGCGGCGATCGTCTCGGTGATCGCCGGAAGTCCGGCTTGGGTCGCCGGAATCTTGATCATCAGGTTGGGCCGGTCGACGGCGGCCCATAGGCGCTTCGCCGCGGCGACCGTGCCCGCCGTGTCGCCGGCCAGAAGCGGCGAAACCTCGAGGCTCACGAAGCCGTCCCCGCCGTCCGACGAATCGTAGAGCGGCCGGAACTCGTCGAGCGCGTGGCGGATGTCGTCGATCGCCAGCGCCTCGAAGAGCGCTCCCGGATCGCTCTCCACGCCGATCAGCGAACGGAGTTGATCGTCGTAATCGCTGCCGCTGCCGATCGCCTTCTCGAAGATCGTCGGGTTGGAGGTCATGCCGCGCAGCCCTAGGCCGATGAGGCGGTGCAGTTCGCCCGAGGCGAACATGCTGCGCCGTATGTTGTCGAGCCAGATGCTTTGGCCGACGTCTGCGAGTTGCCGGAGTTGGTCGCTCATAATCCGCCTCTTCCCCTAAAAGTCGGTTTCGTCTCTACACCCTACGATGCCACGAGCAAACGCGACGCCGTGGCCGCGACGTTTTCCGCCGTGAAGCCGAACTCGCGCGCGATATCCGCCGCGGGAGCCGAGGCGCCGAAGTGATCGATGCCGATCGTCACCCCGTGCTCGCCGACCCAGCGATGCCAGCCGAAGGTTGCGCCCGCTTCGATCGAGACGCGCGCCGCCTGCGGCGGGATAATTGCATCCCGATAACCCGGCTCTTGTTTGGCAAAAAGTTCCATCGAGGGCATCGACACCACGCGCACCGTCGTGCCGCCGGCTTCGAGGAGTTTCGCCGCGTCGAGCGCGAGCGAGACCTCGGAGCCCGTTGCGATCAGCACGAGTTCGGGCAACGTTTCGGGATCGCCGTGAATGATGTACGCGCCGCGCTCGATCGGCACGTTGCGTTCGCCCAGGAACGGCACTTTCTGGCGCGTCAGCACGATCGACGACGGGCCGCCGTGCCCGATTGCGAAGCGCCACGCTTCGCGCGTCTCGACCGCGTCGGCCGGCCGCAACACGATCAGATTCGGCGTCGCGCGCAGTCCGGCCAATTGCTCGACCGGTTGATGCGTCGGGCCGTCCTCGCCCACGTAGAACGAATCGTGCGTGAACACGAAGATCGCCTTGGTATCGCTGAGTGCGGCCAAGCGCACCGCGGGTTTCATGTAGTCGACGAAGTTGAAGAAGGTCGCGGTGAAGGGCAGCAAGCCGCCGTGCAATCCGAGTCCGTTGGCGATGGCGCCCATCGCGTGTTCGCGCACGCCGAAGTGCAGGTTGCGGCCCGCGTAATCGCCCGGCTGAAAATCGCCGAAGCCCTTGAGATAGGTTTTGGTCGACGGATCGAGATCGGCCGATCCGCCGACGAGTTCGGGCAAATCGCCGGCGATCGCATTGAGCACGACGCCGCCTGCGTCGCGCGTCGCAACCGCGCCGTTCTCGGGCGTGAAGGTCGGCCAACTGATGGTCGCGGGCAACGTGCCCGCCTGGGTGCGCTCGTACTGTGCGGCCAGATCCGGGTGCGCCGCCTTCCAGGCCGCGTACTCGCCCTGCCACTGCGTTTCGCGCGCCGCGCCCTTGGCGCCGACGTCGCGCCACCATGCGAGCACGTCGTCGGGCACGAAGAACGGCGGCTCCTCGGGCCAGTTCAGCACGTCCTTGGTCTTGCGCACGTTATCGGCGCCGAGCGGCTCGCCGTGGGCTTGGAACGTGCCCGCGCGCGGCGAACCGAAGCCGATCTCGGTGCGGATGGCGATGAACGAAGGACGCGGATCGGCCTTGGCCGCCACGATGGCCGCATCGATCGCGTCGACGTCGTTGCCCGCTTCGCTATTGACGATCTGCGTGTGCCAGCCGTATGCGGCGAACCGCGCGCAGCGGTCTTCGGTGAAGGTCACGTCGGTGCGCGCCGCGAGCGAAATCAGATTGTCGTCGTAGAGCACGATCAACTTGCCGAGTCGCAGATGACCTGCGAGTGATGCGGCCTCGGCCGAGACGCCCTCCATCAAGTCGCCGTCGCCCGCGAGGCAATACGTGTAGTGATCGACGATCTTCCGCTCGCCGTTGTAGAGCGCCGCGAGGTGCGCTTCGGCCATGGCCAGACCGACGGCGTTGGCCACACCCTGGCCGAGCGGTCCGGTGGTCACCTCGACGCCCGGCGTATGATGCACTTCGGGATGGCCCGGCGTGCGGCTGTGCAGTTGCCGGAAGTTCTGCAGATCCTCGAGCGTCAGACCCTCGCCCGTGAGGTAGAGCAGCGAATAGAGAAGTGCGGAACCGTGCCCGGCACTGAGGACGAAGCGGTCGCGATCGGCCCAGTGCGGGTCGGCGGCATTGAACTTCAAGTGGCGCGACCAGAGCACGTAAGCCATCGGCGCGGCGCCGAGCGGGAGCCCGGGGTGTCCCGAGTTCGCCTTCTGAACGGCATCGATGGAGAGCACGCGGATCGCGTCGATCCGTTTCTGGTCGTCTGCGGTGTACGGCACGGGCATCCTCACGGGTGGCGGGGTGGACGGGCTCTCTTCGCCGTGTGCCCGGCACACTCCCGATGCCGGGAAGCTTCCCCGGGCCTTCGCGAACCTTCGCGGCCCTTCAATGGTGAGGCGGCCTCGGTTGCGAATCGGCTTTGCAATGGATAGCTCGAGAGTAGAACGGCTCAAGGAAAGGATCGAGGCGTTGGTCCGCGACCCGTCCGGCATTCGCGAGGAGCAGGGCGCGGCGGTCGACGAGGTCCTGGCGGCCCTGGACCTCGGCCAGTTGCGCGTGTGCGAACCCGACGGCGACGGCTGGACGACCCATGCCTGGATCAAACAGGCCATCCTGCTCTATTTCCGGCGGTACGACAGCGTGCAAGTCGGCGGCACGGTGGCAAACGACGACCTGCTGCGCCACGCTCCGACGTATTTCGACAAGCTGCCGACCAAGCGGAACTATGCCGATCTCGGCGCGCGCTGCGTGCCGCCCGGCGTGGCCCGGTACGGCTCGTTCCTGGGTCGCGGCGCCATCCTGATGCCCGGTTACGTCAACGTCGGGGCGTGGGTCGGCGAGGGTTCGATGGTCGATACGTGGGCCACGGTCGGCTCGTGCGCCCAGATCGGNNATCGGCGGCGTGCTCGAGCCGCCCCAGGCTCAGCCGGTGATCGTGGAGGACGGCGCCTTCGTCGGTTCGCGCTGCATCGTGGTCGAAGGCGTGCGGGTCGGGCGGGAGGCGGTGCTGGGCGCGGGTCTGGTGCTGACCGCGAGCACGCCGATCGTCGACGTGCGCGGCAAAGCACCGGTGGTGAGCAAGGGCTTTATCGCACCCCGCTCGGTGGTCATCCCGGGGACGTTGCCCAAGACGTTTCCGGCCGGTGAGTTCGGCGTGCCCTGTGCGCTCGTGATCGGCGAGCGGACCGCGGCGACCGATCGCAAAACATCACTGGAAAGCGCGATCAGGGACTTTGGGGTGGCGGTATGAATCCAGCGATCGAAAATACCGGCGGTTCGTTGATCCGCGCGCTGCACGGCCGGCGCAAGGCGAGCACGCTCAACCTCGGCATCGGCGAGCCCACGCTGCCGCCCAACATCGACTATTTCCAGAGCGCCACCCACTGGATCGCCGAGCACGGTTGCCGCTATTCGACCAACATCGGCGACCACGATCTGCGCGAACTGATCGCCGCGCGCTACGGCTATCCCGGCCTGAATCACGCCGACAACGTCTGCATCACGGCGGGCTCGCAGGAAGGCGTGTACGTCGCGCTGCGCACGTTGCTCGATCCGGCGCAGGACGAGTTGCTGGTGGTCGAGCCCGCGTTTCCGGTGTACGCCAAGATCGCAGCCGTCGAGGGCATTCCGTTCCGGCGCGTGACGGCGACGGCCGCGACCGGCTTTGCGATCGACGTCGATGCAATTCTCGAGGCGGTCGGGCCGCGCACGCGCTTGATCGTCCTCTGCTCGCCTTCGAATCCGACGGGCCGCGTGATCTCTCGCGCCGATGCGAAGCGCTTGGCCGACGGTCTCCTGGAGCGTTCCGGGCCGCCGATCTACGTGCTGCACGACGAGATCTATCGCGAGATCGTCTACACCGACGATGTGGGCGAGCTGGGCAAGGTCTATCCCTATACGGTTGCGATCAACTCGCTCTCGAAGAGCAACGCCCTGACCGGGTTGCGTCTGGGCTGGTTGATCGCACCCCACGATACGATGCCGCACATCGTCAAGATGCACGGCTGGGTCACGTCCTGCGCCAACACGTTCTCGCAGCGGGTGGCGCACGCGATCTTCGCGGCCGGCGACCTGGCCGGACATCGCGCGTGGTACGCGACGCAGCGCGAAGAGGCGCTGGCTGCGGCGCGTACCGCGGGCTTGGAAGCGATCGAGCCCGAGGGCGCGTTCTATCTCTGTCTGCGCGTCGGCGACCCGGATACGCTCGGTTTCGCGCACACGTTGCTCGACGAACGCGACGTCATCGCGATTCCCGGCGACATCTTTTCGAGTTCGCTGCGCGGCTGGCTGCGCACGAGCTTCGTGGGCCACGTCGGCGCGATTCGCGAAGGCTATCAGCGCATCGCCGCCCACGCCCGCGAACGCGCGGGACTCTTGCCCGCAGGCTCCTAGGTCTGGGCGGGGCCGATCCAGATGGTTTGGATGTTGACGAACTCTTTGATGCCGTAGTGCGAGAGTTCGCGGCCGTAGCCGCTCTTCTTCACGCCGCCGAAGGGCAGGCGGGGATCGGACGCGGTCATGCCGTTGATGAACACGGCGCCGGTCTCGATGCGGCGTGCGAGTTGGCGGCCCCGCGCGATGTCGCGCGTCCAGAGGTTGCCGCCTAAACCGAATTCCGAATCGTTGGCGAGTTCGACGACGTGCTCGGCGTCGCGCGCGCGGATGACGGCCGCCACCGGGCCGAAGGTCTCCTCGCGAAAGACGGTCATCGACGGTTCGACGTCGGCGAGGATCGTGGGTGCGTAATAGTAGCCGGGACGCTCGAGCGCTGCGCCGCCCAGCGCGACGCGCGCGCCTTGCGCGAGCGAGTCGCGCACTTGCGCGGCGATCGAGGCGCGCAGGTCTTCGCGGGCGAGCGGGCCGACCTGCGTGGCGCGGTCGAGCGGATCGCCGGTGACGAGTTCGCCCGCCTTGGCCACGAACTTTTCGAGGAATTCCGCATAGACGGCGTTTTCCACGATGAAGCGTTTGGCTGCGATGCAACTCTGCCCGGTGTTTTGATAACGCCCGCGCACGGCGGTTGCCGCGGCGGCATCGAGGTCGGCGTCGGCTAAGACGATGAATGCGTCGGAGCCGCCGAGTTCGAGCACGGTCTTCTTGATGTGTTTGCCCGCGATCGAGGCGACGGCGCTGCCCGCACCTTCGCTGCCGGTGAGCGTGACCGCGGCGACGCGCGGGTCGGCCAGGATCGCTTCCATGTCCTTGCCCGCGAC
The DNA here is from genome assembly GCA_003136655.1 of Vulcanimicrobiota bacterium. Classification (GTDB taxonomy): domain Bacteria; phylum Vulcanimicrobiota; class Vulcanimicrobiia; order Vulcanimicrobiales; family Vulcanimicrobiaceae; genus Hesperobacter; species Hesperobacter lustricola. The sequence goes on along the minus strand of PLFC01000076.1, from coordinate 23,992 downwards.
GAGGAGCGTTTCGAACACGCCCGCGGGTGCGCCGCACGCCTTGAAGATGCGCGCGATTTCCAGCGCGCAGCCGGTGACGTTGGCGGCGTGCTTGAGCAGCGCGACGTTGCCCGCCATCAAGCCGGGCGCGGCGAAGCGGAAGACTTGCCAGAACGGAAAGTTCCAGGGCATGATCGCGAGCACGACGCCTAAGGGATTGAACGAGACGTAACTCTCCGCTGCGTTCGATCGGACGTGCTCGTCGGCTAACATCTCGACCGCGTGCTTGGCGTAATAATCACAGCCCGCGGCGCACTTTTCGACCTCGGCCTCGGCCTCGACCAAGGGCTTCCCCATCTCTTTGGTGATCAGCGTCCCGAGTTCGGTCTTGTGTGCGCGCAGATGGCGTGAGATTCGGGCGAAGAGTTCCGAGCGCCGCGAGAAACCCGCGTCGCGCCAGGCCGGGAAGGCCGCCGCGGCGGCCGCGAGCACGCTTTCGATGCGCTCCGTGCCGTCGGGCACGTAGTCGGCCAGCGGCGTACCGCTCGCGGGATCGACCGTGCGGATCACGTTGGGCGCCGCGGTGGTGCTCATGAGGCGTTTTACTCTACCGCCCGCGCTTCCGCCTGTGCGTAGCCCCAGACGTGCGAGTCGTCGGAAGTATTGCGGTTGTCACCCGAGAGGCTGGAGCAATTTTCGGAAAGAGCGTCGGGCGGCTTCAAAAAGTTAGTTGGGGCGAAGCCTGCGCAACAGATAGAGTGCGATGACCGCGGCCGAGGTGATGATAGCGAAGACCGGGTGCCAATGGGCGTAGAGCACTTGCTTCGTAGCGATGTCGGATGAGAGCACGGCCGCTTCGGCGCCCCACATGCAGGCCACGAGCACGAGGATGCCGGTCTGATACCAGGGGCGTTTGGTGTAGACGAAAAGGCCCGCGATGACCAGGGCAAACGCCACCATGGCCAGATCGATCGGGACTCGATTGCTGAAGATCACGTGCCTGCCTCATCGTCCGTGCCGAATACCGCCCCCGCCAGATCCAGCAGCGCGCGGCGCGGCAGCAGGCCGATCAGTTCGCAGCCTTCGAGTGCGACGCCGCGCCGGGCGGCCATCGCGCGGATCACGCCGACGACGCGATGCAGCGGCGTCGCGGCGACGTCGGTGAGGTTGCACGAGACCTGCACGCGGCCGTCGCCGAGCGCGATGCCCAAGGCGCGCAGCGTGCGCAGGCCGCCGCCGCGCTCGCGCAGCGTGCGCGCGATGTCGCGGGCCAAACCGAGGTCGTCGCTGCGCAAGATCACGTTGAAGGCGACGAGCACGTCGCGCGCGCCGATCGCCGTCGCGCCGGCGCTCGGATGCGCCGCGACCGTGCCGGTGTCGGGCGGTCCGCCGCGATGGCCGCGCTCGACCAGCCCTTCGAATTCGCCGGCGCGCACGTCGGCCAACAAGCGTCGTTCCGCTTTCGTCGCCGCCGCGCCGTAGAACACCGACGGTACCTGAAAACGTTCCCACAAGAGCAGCGCGGCTTCGTGCGCGAGCGCGACCGCGTCGTGCATCTTCGCCTCGCCGAGCGGCACGAAGGGCAATACGTCGAGCGCGCCGATGCGCGGGTGCGCGCCCCGGTGCGCGCGCAGGTCGATGCGCGCGACGGCGACCTCGGCCAAGGCGACGCTCGCAGCGAGCACCGCTTCGCGCTCGCCGAAATAGGTGAACACGCTACGGTGGTGCACCGCGTCGCTCGTCCGATGCGCGAGCGTCGCGCCCGCGTCGACGATTGCGCTCGCCATCGCGTCGAGCACGGCGACGTCGCGGCCTTCGGAAACGTTGGGCACGCACTCGAAGAGCTTCACCGTTTAGCCCAGTGCCGCGACGATCGCTTCGGCGATGTCGCGGGCGATCGTCGTGCCGTCGGCCTCGGAAGAGCGGCCGCCCGCCGGCGGCGCGATCGCGTGCGCGAAGCCGAGCTTCTTCGCTTCGGCAACGCGGCGCGCGCGCTGCGAGACGGGTCGCACTTCCCCCGAGAGCCCGATCTCGCCGAAGGCGGCGGTGCCGGCTTGCAGCGGCACGCCCCGGAAGGCCGAGGCGATCGCGAGCGCNNATGCCCAGGTCGGCCGCGGGTTCGTTGATGCGCAAGCCGCCGGCCACCGAGGCGTAGACGTCGTGCGTGCCGAGGTGCATGCCCGCGCGCCGTTCGAGCACGGCCAGGATCATGGCCAAGCGCGCGCGATCGATGTTGGCCGCCAGCCGTTGCGGCGTGCCGTACGACGTTTCGCCGACCAGCGCTTGGATTTCGACGAGCACCGGCCGCGAGCCCACGATGCTCGCCACCACGCACGAGCCGCTGGCGCGCCGCGCGGCGCTCGCCCGGCCCAAGAAGAGTTGCGACGGATTGCGCACCTCGTGCACGCCTCGCTCGTCGAGCGTGAAGACGCAAATCTCGTCGACGCTGCCGAAGCGATTCTTGTGCGCGCGCACGATGCGGTGATCGGCGCCGTTCTCGCCCTCGAAATAGAGTACGGTGTCGACCAGATGCTCGAGCAGTCTCGGCCCCGCGATCGTGCCGTCCTTCGTGACGTGGCCGACCACGAACGTGGCGCAGTCGGTGCGCTTGGCAAAGGCCATCAATGCGGCCGCGCACTCGCGCACTTGGCTGACGCTGCCGGCAAACGACTCGACCTCGGGCATGGCCATGGTCTGGATCGAGTCGACGACGAGCGCTCGCGGCCGCAGCGGTTCGAGCGCGGTCAAGATCGCGTCGAGGTCGGTTTCGGCGAAGAGCAGCAGTTCGTCGGAGGCGCCCAGGCGGAGCGCGCGCATCTTGGTCTGCGCGGCGGACTCTTCGCCGCAGACGTAAACGACCGGGCCCTCGCGCTCGGCCGCCAGCCGCGCCGCGACCTGCAGCAGCAAGGTCGACTTGCCCGCTCCGGGCGGGCCGCCCACCAAGATCAGGCTGCCCGGCACGATGCCGCCGCCGAGCAGTGCGTCGAACTCGCCGAAGCCGCTGGGCATCCGGGCGAGTTTGTCGGCCGGCACGTCGCCGAGCCGCACCGGCGCGCGGGCGGGTCCGGTGACGGCGCGCAGGCCGGCCGCGTGCGCTTTGATCTGCACCGGGGCAGCCGCGAAGGTGTTCCAGGCGTCGCAGGCCGGGCAGCGGCCCAGCCAGCGCGTGGACTCGTGCCCGCACGCCGAACAGAAGAAGACCGAGCGCGGCTTTGCCATCGTGTTGGAGTGTACGCCTGGGGGCCGAGCCGGTCCCGGGAGCGAACGGAGCGTCCTCGGTATGGGTAGGCCCTTCGCGCACGTCGCGATCGATGGCCCCGCCGGGAGCGGGAAGACGACGGTGGCCCGCGCGCTCGCGCGGCGGCTGCACGTTCTGTATCTCGACACCGGCGCGATGTACCGGGCCGTGGCCGTGGCCGCGCTGCGCCAAGGCGTGCCCGTCGACGACGAGGCGGCCATCGTGCGCCTGGCCCGGGCGCATCCCGTCAGGGTCGAGCACGATCCGCACAGCGACGAGGGCTTCCGCATCTTCAGCGGCTCCGAGGAGTTGGGTGCGGCGCTCTACGGCAACGAGGTCAGCACGGTGGTCTCGGCGGTAGCCGCCTATGCGGCCGTGCGCGGGCTGATGGTCGAGCGCCAGCGCGCGATCGCCGCCGAAGGGCCGGTCGTGATGGCCGGCCGCGACATCGGCACGGTGGTGTTGCCCGGCGCGCCGGTCAAGGTTTTCCTGACCGCGAGCCTCGACGTGCGGGTCGCCCGGAGGCTGGCGGAGCTGGCCGAACGCGGCACCGTGGTCGAACCGGGCGAACTGCGCGCGCAGATGGCCGAGCGCGACGCGCTCGATGAGAACCGGCCGGTGGCGCCGCTGCGGCCCGCTGCAGACGCCCTGCTCATCGACTCGAGCGACCTCGGCGTCGACGAGGTGGTCGGGCTCATCGCCGCGGCGGTCGAGGCCGTACGCGCGTGAGCTTCTACGCGTTCGCGCAGATGGTGTGCGGCGCCGTGCTCCGGACGGTTTGGCGCATGCGCGTGGTCGGCCGGGAGAACGTGCCCGCGACGGGCCCCCTGATCGTGGCCTGCAACCACATCTCGTACCTCGACCCGCCCGCCCTCGGCGTGGCCGTGCCGCGGCCCCTCGACTACATGGCCAAGCAAGAACTGTTCGCGATCCCCGTCCTCGGGCCGTTGATCACGGCGCTGCACGCCTTTCCGGTCGACCGTTCGCGAGGAGATGGGGCCGCCATTAAACGGGCCGTCAGCGTCTTGCGCACCGGTGCCGCCCTGGGTATCTTTCCCGAGGGCACTCGGAACAAGGACGGCACGGTGCAGCCCCAGTCCGGCGTAGCCCTGCTCCACTACCTCAGCGGCGCCCCGATCCTGCCCGCCTTCATCCAAGGGTCAGGGCAAGCCAAGCGGCTGGCCCGAATTTCGGTCGTCCTGGGAGAACCCGTCAGCTTCGTCACGGGTCAGAAAGCGAGCCGTGAGGACATGGCGAAGTGGACAGGCGAGATCATGCAGAGAGTGTACGCGCTCGAGGAGAGGCTTCGTGCAAATTAAGAAGGCCAAGACTCAGGGGTTCTGTTTCGGCGTGGCCATCACGCTGAAGAAAGCCGAAGAGACGGTCGCCTCCCACGAGAGCGTGACCACGCTCGGGCACATCGTGCACAACCCGCAGATGGTCGCTTCGTTCGAAGAGAAGGGCTTGCGCAATGCCCATTCCGTCGACGAGGTCGAAGGCGGCACCCTGTTCGTGCGCGCCCACGGTTTGCCGGTTGAAGTCTTCGAGAAGGCCGCCCAGAAGGGCATGACCATCGTCGACGCCACCTGCCCGATGGTCACCAAGATCCACGTGCAAGCCGAGAAACTCCGGGCCGACGGCTACAAGATCGTGGTCGTGGGCGACCCCAACCATCCCGAGGTCAAAGGCACGCTCTCGCACGTCCCCGGAGCCTGGTCGATCCAGACGCCCGAGGATATCGATGCGCTCCCGCGCGCGAGCAAGGTCGGCGTCGTCGTGCAGTCGACCTGGTCGGGCGCCGGCTTCACCGAGATCGTGCAGAAACTCTCGTCGAAATATTACGAGGTGCGGGCGGTCAACACGATTTGCACCGACACGCACAACCGCCAGTCCGAGGCCGCGCAGTTGGCCAAGGAAGTGGAAGTGATGGTCGTCGTCGGCGGCAAGACGTCCGCCAACACGAAACATCTGGCCGACCTCGCCGCCACCCAAGGCGCGCGCTCGTACCACATCGAGGGCCCCGAAGAACTCCAGCCGCAATGGTTCGAGAACGTGCGCGTGGCCGGCTTGATGTCGGGTGCGTCCACGCCCGGGTGGCTGGTCGATCAGGTCGAAGCGCAGATGGAGGCGTTGAGCCGTAGAGCTAGTTAGCGTTATCGAGGCTCACCTCGCGCGCACGGTCGAGCGCTACCGCGGATCATCCCCGATCTACGAGATGATCCGTTATCATTTCGGCTACGACGGGGCGAACTCGACCAAGTCAGGGAAGCGACTTCGCCCGCAGCTCCTCTTGCGCACCGCGCTCGAGGAAGGCGGGACGCTGGAGTGCGCTCTCGACGCGGCCGTGGCGATCGAGATCTTGCACAACTACTCGCTCGTGCACGACGACATCGAGGACGGCGACGAATTGCGTCACGGCCGCACGACGATCTGGGCCCGCTACGGCGTGGCCCAAGGCATCAACGCGGGCGACGCGCTCTGTGCTATCTCGTACTTGACGCTGCTGCACGAGGAGGCGGTGGCGCCGAGCGACCGCGTTCTGGAAATGCTGCACGTGCTGCACGAAGCCAACCTGCACATGTGCGAAGGTCAGGGCTTCGACATTATGTTCGAATCGCTGCCCAGCGTCACCATGGATCAGTATCTGCAGATGATTTCGGGCAAGACCGGCGCGTTGTTTGCCGCCTCGTGCGCCCTCGGTGCGCTCGCCGCAGGCTGCTCGCCCACGCGCGTGGCGCAGTACGCCGGGCTCGGGCGATCCTACGGCCGCGCCTTTCAGATTCGCGACGACGTGCTCGGCACGTGGGGCGCAACCCACGTCACGGGCAAGCCCAGCGGCGCCGACATCGCGCGGCGCAAGTGGAGTTTTCCGGTGGTCTGGGCGCTGGGCACGCCGCCCTCGCCCGATCGCGAGATCGTGGCCCAGGCCTACGCCGGGGGCGTGCGGCTCGATGCCGAAACGGTCGATGCGGTGATCGCCGCGCTCGATCGGCTCGGCGCGCGCGACGCGGCCGACGCCGCCCAAGATCGCGCGCTTGCCGACGCCGACGAAACCGCATGCCGCGCGGGCATCGACACGCGCCGCGCGATTCGCGACTTCCTGGCCGAAGGGGCGCGACGCGTTGCGTAGCGCCGTGCGCGCAGGCGCCGTGGCCCAACCCGCGCCTGCCGAAGTCGGTTCCGCGGCGTCGCTCGCGCTGGGCGGGCTGCTGCTCGCAGCCTTCGTCATCCGGCTGATCTTCATCGGCGCAGACGGCTTCAAGAGCGACGTCTCGACCTTCGAAGCCTGGGCCTTGATGCTCGCCGATCACTCGATGCGCGACTTCTACGCGAAGGCGGGGTTTGCGGATTACCCGCCGGGCTATTTCTTCGTACTATGGTTCGTGGGCCACGCCTACAAGCTGTTGATCCATGCGGATCCCGACTACTCGATCCTCAAGGCGTTCGTCAAACTCCCGGCGATCCTGACCGACCTGATCTGTTCCTATTTGATCTTCAGGATCGTGCGCCGCTATGCGTCGCTGGCCTGGGCCTTTGCCGCGACCGCGCTCTTTGCGTTCAATCCGGCGAGCATCTTCATCTCGGCGTATTGGGGTCAGGTCGACTCGGTGGCGATGGTGCTCACCCTGACGAGCATCTTGCTCGTGCTCGAGTCCGCCGCCACCACCGGCCGGCAGAGCGCCTACGCGCTGGCAGGCGCGTGGCTCGCGATCGCCGCGTCGATTCTGATCAAGCCGCCGGCGGTCGTCATCGTGCCGCTGCTGCTGGCCTTCGTGTTCGCGACGCGCGACGGCAAGGAGCGCACCTCGCGCGCCGTGGCCACGCTCGCCGGCGTCGCCGGCGCGTTCGCGCTGGCCTACCTGGCCGCGCTGGCCTTCCACCCGGGCCTCAATCCGCTCGACCAGTTCCGCTGGCTGTACGGCCGCTACCAGTACGCGAGCAACGTCTACCCCTACAGTTCGGTCAACGCGTTCAATCTCTACGCGATGCTGCACCACTTCTGGGAACCCGACTCGCAGACGCTGCCCAACTGGGTGTTCGGTTCGTTCACGCTCGCGCAGCCGCTCTACGTGTGGGGCATCCTGCTGTTGCTCGCGCTCACCGCGCTGGTGCTGACCGGCTTCTTGCAGCGGCGCGACGGCAACGTGGGGCCGGCCTTCATCGAAGGCGCGATGATCCTGTCGCTGGGCTACTTCATCTTTTCGACCCGCATGCACGAACGCTACATCTTCAACGCGTTCGTGCTGGCGATGCCGCTGATCTGGTTACGCCGGCGCTACCTGTGGGCGGCGCTGATACTCTCGGTGACGCTGCTGGCCAACCTGTTCTACTCGCTGCACTACCTGCACACGATCGACGCCAAGATCCCGGGCATCGACGAGACCGACCTGATCCCGTGGCTGAGCCATCCCGCGGCGATGCTCAACGTGGCCGTCTTCCTGTATCTCGGCTGGAGCTATCTCGGCGCCGACGCGGCCGGAGATCCGCTCGAACGCGTCAATCCCGCCGCGCTCTGGCGCAGCGGCGCGCTCGCCGCCCGGCGCTGGTTTGCGCCGCTCGAGGGCGTGGCCTCGATGCGCCCGCTGGATTGGCTGCTGGCCTCGGCCTGCACGCTGATCTCGTTCGTCCTCAGCTACGTCGGCTATCAGTTGCCCGCGGAGAAGTACTTCGACGAGATCTACTACGCGCGTGCCGCCGAGGAGTATCTGGCCCGTAAGGACATCTTCGAGTTCACGCATCCGCCGCTGAGCAAGCTGATCATCACGCTCTCCACGTGGATGCTGCATTCGGATACGGGCGCGGGCTGGCGCTTCATGAACTTGGTCGTCGGCGCGCTGATGGTGCTGGTGATGTACGTCTTCGCGAAGCGGCTGCTGGGTTCGACGCTGTTTGCGACGGTCGCCGCGGCGCTCCTGACGCTCGACGGCATGCACTTCACGCAGTCGCGGATCGCGACGCCGGAAATAACGGTCGCGTTCTTCTCGCTGCTGACGCTCTATTGTTTCTACCGCTTCTGGCTGGCCAGCCGCGTGCGCGTCGCACTCGCCGGCGCCGGATTGCGCACGCTGGCAAGGCACGAAGGCGTGTGGCTCGCCGGTGCGACCGTCGTGGCCGCCGGCATGGCTTCGCTGCTCGCGGCCAACCAGAGTACGCCCGCGCACGTCGTGGCGTTCCTGTACTTCGAAATCGGCTTCTACCTGGCGATCAGGCTGACCGTACCGTTGCTGCGCCGGGCCAAACCGGTGGTGTCGTATGCCGACGGTTCGCTGCTCGCCGGCGGCGTGCTTCGCACGCCCGACGGCGGCAAGGTCGCGCTCGACAAAAGCTCCGTGGTGCCGGGCGAATCGTCGCAGGCTTCGAAGAACGGTTTGACCTACGTCGACGGCGACTTGCGCATCGACTACGGACGCGACGGCTCGGTGAAGTATGCCACGCCGGAGGGTCGCGCCGCGTTCTCGAGCGACGGTACGATGGAAGCCGGGGGCACGACCACCGACGGACACCGCGACGCGCGCATCTGGCTCTGGGTGTTGGCCGTTTCGGCGGGTTGTCTCGCGGCCTCGAAGTGGAACGGCCTGTTCGATTTCTTCGTGATCTGGTTCTGGGTCGTCGTCGTTGCGAGTCAGCGCTATTGGGCCGTCGCGCTGCGCGCGATGGGCCGCGCGGGCACGGTGCTGCGCCCGGCGGTCTGGGGCAACCCCTCGGGCTTCTCGTTGGACATCGTCGTCTCGGCGATGCTGTTCGTGGGCGCGACGGTGTACATCCTCACGTACACGCCGGCATTCTTGAACGGCCACAACTTCGGCTGGGTGGTCGATCTGCAGCAGCAGATGTACCAGTACCATTGCTGTACGCCGACGGTCATGCTCTCGGCCGGCGCCAAGCATCCGTACATGTCGGAGTGGTGGCAGTGGCCGCTCGTGTTGCGCCCCATCTCGTATTACTATCACGACTTCCGGACGGGTGCGGCGGCGCAGAGCAACACCGCCTGCTGTTTGGCCGAGATCTTGGCCCTGCCCAATCCGGCCGTGTGGTGGTTGGCGCTGGTGGCGGTGCCGGTAATGGGCTGGCTCGCCTGGCGCGAGCGAAACAAGGGCTACGGCCTGCTCTTCATCGCCTATTTCTTCCAGTGGCTGCCTTGGATCGGCTCGCCGCGCCTCGCCTTCGAATACCACTTTTTCCCGAATCTGGCGATCATCGTGCTGGCCGATACCATCTTGTTGCAACGGCTGTGGCAGGCCGCCGCAAAGCTGCCCGAACGGTATTTCTGGCTGCGCCCGGCCGTGATCGGCTACGCGGGCCTGGTCCTCGGGTTGTTCGTGTTCTTTTACCCCATCCTGGCCGGAGTCCACATCAATTGGCAGACCTGGGACGCCCGAATGTGGCACCGCCTCATGCAGAACCAGTGGGTGTGACGGGCCCCGGCGGGAAAGCCTAGCCCCTATGTCCGGTCACTCCAAATGGCACAACATCAAGCTGCGTAAGGGCAAGGTCGATGCCCAGCGCGGCGCCCTCTTCACGAAACTCTCCAAAGAGATCATCCTCGCGGCCAAGGGCGGCTCGGCCGATCCCGAGGCCAACTACCGTCTGAAGATGGCCGTCGAGAAAGCGCGCGAAAATAACATGCCCGCCGACAACATCAAGCGGGCCATCGCGCGGGCGAGCGGTGCGGGCGAAAAGGAGATCGAGGAGATCCGCTACGAGGGCTACGGCCCGGCCTCCGTCGCCGTGATCGTCGACGCAGCGACGGATAATCGCAACCGCACCGCCGCCGAATTGCGCTTTCTCTTCAGCCGTCACGGCGGGAGCTTGGGCGAAACCGGCAGCGTCGGTTGGATCTTCGACTCGCGCGGTTTGCTCGAGGTCGAAAACGGCGCGCTCGACGAGGATTCGCTGACCGAAGCGGCCCTCGTCGACGGCGTGGTCGACGTGCGCTACGATGCGGCGGAAGGCCGTTCGGAAATCGTGACCGAGCCCGCCGAACTCGCGGCCGTGCGCGAGAAGCTCAACGCCGCCGGCATTCGCGTCACCTCGATGGTGCTCGGTTTCGAACCCAAGCAGACCGTCGCGCCACACGGTGAGGAAGCCCGCGCCGTGCTCGAGTTTCTCGACGCGCTCGAAGACCACGAAGACGTGCAACGCTCGTTCTCCAACGCGCAACTCGACCCGGCGGAGTTGGAAGCCCTCGCATGAGCGACGGTTGGGCCGAGGAGCGGCCGGTGAAGCCGCGGCGCTCGCGCCTGGCAAGTCAAGACTGGTACTTCGCGGTGGCGCTGGCGCTGTTCGTCGGCGTCACCGTGTGGTTCGCGCGCTCGATCCAAGACTTCTTGCAGCCTTCGAACGCGACGCTGACCACGCCCACGCTGGTCGGACAGACGCTGAACGATGCGATGCAGAGCGCGAGCCGCGCGAAATTGCTGGCGGTCGTCGTTTCGCACCAGCCCAGCGATCGCTATCCCAAAGATCTGGTCATGCGCCAGGATCCTGCGCCCGGCACCGTCGTGCGCGAGGGTCGCCAGATTTCGCTCGTCGTCTCGAGCGGCGTGCAGATATTTTCGATGCCCGACCTGCGCTACGAAACGATGCGCGAGGTCGGACTGGACTTGACGCGTTTCAAGCTGCTCCCGGGCAAGACGCGTTACGTCGATAGCGACGAGGTGCCGCCCAACCTCGTCGTGGCGCAGGATCCGGCACCCCTCTCTTCGGTGCGCGTCGGCACGGTGGTCAACCTCGACGTCTCCAAAGGCGGTCGCCAGCGGCTCAAGGTGCCGCGCTTCGAGGGACTCTCGATCGAAGAGGCGCGTTCGATGGCGAGCGATCAGCACATCAGGCTCGGCCAAGTCGTCTGGACGCCGTTCGGACGCTGGGGTCCGCCGCGCGGTGCGATCGTTCGCCAGAACCCTGCGGCGGGTACGGCGATCGATTCGTCGGAGGCCGTGTCGCTGCAAGTCAGCGCGGGCCCGCGCGAGGCGGGGTACCTGGTGCGCCAGGTGCATGCGACGGCGACCGTGCCCGACGATGCCGACGCCGACGGCAAACCCGCCGCCGTACGCATCCAAGTGCGCGACGCGACCGGGGAATGGAACGTGTACGACGCCTACGCGCAGCCGCATCAAAAGCTCGACTTCAATTTGACGGTGATCGGCACCGCCGAACTCGACGTCTACGTGAACGGCGAACTGCTCAGTTCGTCGCGGCTCGGGGAAGAGCCGCCGGCCCAAGAGAAACAACAGCTCGGACCGCCGCCGCCGCACGCCGCGCCGCCGCCCGGCCTGCTTCCGTCGACGAAGGAGACCACGCCGTGATCAAGATAGCGCCGTCGCTGCTCTCCGCGGACTTCTCGCGCATCGTCGAGCAGATGGCGCTCGTCGAACGCGCGGGCGCGGATTACATGCACCTCGACATCATGGACGGGCACTTCGTGCCCAACCTCACCTGGGGCCCGAAGATCGTCGGCGATCTGCGCAAGCACAGTGCGCTGACCTTCGATGCCCACTTGATGATCTCGCAGCCCGAAAACTACGTCGACGATTTCCGCAAGGCGGGTGCGGACATCATCACGGTGCACTACGAGGCCTGCATTCACTTGCAGCGCCTGCTCGTACACATCCGTTCGCTCGGCGCGAAGGCCGGAGTCTCGCTCAATCCCTCGACCCCGGTCGAACTTTTACAAGACGTGATCGAGGACGTCGACCTCATCTTGATCATGAGCGTCAACCCGGGTTTCGGCGGCCAAGCCTTCATCCCCAACGCGCTGAAGAAGTTGCGCGAGGCGCGCGCGCTGATCGACGCGCACAATCCCGCCTGCGAACTCGAAGTCGACGGCGGCATCGGCCGCTCGAACATCGCCGACGTCGTCGCGGCGGGCGCCAACGTGATCGTGATGGGCTCGAGCATCTACGGAGCGGCCGATCCGGCGGCGGAGTTGCCCGCACTGCGCGATCTGGCCGAAGCGCCGCTGGGCGCGGGCGCGCGCTGACCGAAGACGCGCTCGTCGCGGCGCTGCGGGAAATCGTCGAAGCGCCCGGCGACGGCGCGGCATCGCGCAAACTCGTGCTCGGCATCGGCGACGATGCGGCCGCGTGGCAACCGTCGCGTTCGCATCTCTCGGTCATCACGAGCGATGCGCTGGTCGACGGCGTGCACTTCGATAGCCGCGCGATGCCGGGCCGCGCGATCGGGCATCGCGCGCTGGCCGCGAACCTCTCCGACATCGCGGCTATGGGCGCCCGTCCCGTGCTGGCGACGGTTGCGCTGGGCATCGCGCCCGACACGCCGCTGGAACTCGTGTTGGAATGCTATCGCGGGCTGGCGTCCCTCGCCGTCAAGTTCGACACGGCGATCGTCGGGGGCGACATCGTGCGTGCGCCCGCACTGACGTTTTCGATCACGGTCGTGGGTGAGGTGGCGCGCACGCGTTTGCGCAGGCGTTCGGGTGGACGCGCCGGAGACGTGCTCGCGGTGACGGGGGCTCTGGGCGCGAGCCGCGCCGGGCTCGAGCTATTGCGTCGCGATCTCGACGTCGCCGCCGACGCGGCGCTCGCCGCGCGCGCGGCTTTTGCGACGCCCGAGCCGCGCGTGCGTGAAGGCGGGTGGCTCGCAGCCTCCACGCACGTCCACGCGCTGATGGATTGCTCGGACGGCCTTTCCACCGACGTGGCGCGGCTCGCTCGCGCGAGCGGCTGCGGTGCGACGCTGAGCGCCGTCGCCGTGCATCCCGCGGCCGAAGCCGTGGCGCGCGCCGCGGGCCACGATCCGCTGGATTACGCGCTCGACGGCGGCGAGGATTTCGAACTGATCGTTGCGGTCGCGCCCCGCGCTTTCGGGCATCTACGCGAGCGCTTCGCGCGTCGCTTCGGCACGCCGCTCCGTGCGGTCGGCGTGCTCGAACGCGAGCCGGGTCTCCGTTTCCTCGACGCGGGCGCGCAGACGCCGCGGGCTCTTGCAGCCGCGGGCTTCGATCATCTCGCGAACGTTCCGGGCTAGTCGACGGATGCCCCACGGGCGAGAAAAGCAAAGGGACCCGGACCGTTCGGTCGCGGATCCCCTTAGAAGCGTGGCCTCAGCGTGGCCTCGAGCGGAGGGTTAACCGGCGCGCTTGACCCGGCGCGAACGCAGACACTGCGTGCAGACCTTCATGGTCAGGCGGGTGCCGCGCTCCTCGACGCGCACCGGCTGCAGGTTGGGCAGCCAGCGGCGCTTGGTCTTGTTCATCGCGTGGCTGACATTGTTGCCCGCCATCGGACCCTTGCCACAAACGTCGCAGCGCTTAGCCATGGTACTTCGTGTTCCTCTCGAAAAAATGTCCGGCGCCGTCTGCGCAACCGCTAGAGAATACCATTTCGGCACCCCAGCGTCAAATGCGCCGAACCTCATTCGCGGCCCGGCCGGTGCCGGGCAAGGAGTCGTCTTCGGCGGGTCAGTAACCGAGTCGTTCGTGGACGTCACGGCCCTAGACGGGCGCGCATTCGGCAAGTTCGTCGCGGCCGGGACCTACTTCTTACGCAAGTACCGGACCGTGCTCGACGACCTCAACGTCTTTCCGGTCCCCGACGGCGACACCGGCTCGAACATGTACCTGACCGCGCGGGCCGCGCTGGCGGAGTGCGCCAAGGTTCGCGGCGAGCCGCTGAACAAGGTGGCCGCCGCCGCTGCTGCGGGCAGCCTGCTCGGCGCGCGGGGCAATTCGGGCGTCATCTTCTCGCAGATGCTGCGCGGCTTCGCGCACAACGTGCGCCACCGGCCTTGGGTCGATTCGCTCGACATCGCGCTGGCGCTGGAAGAGGCCGTCGCCTCGGCCCGGCAGGCCCTGGTGAAGCCGGTCGAAGGCACGATCCTCTCGGTAGCGGCCGCCGCCGCTGCCGCCGCCTTCGTCCTGTCGAAGGACGAGCACGACGTCTTGCGTTTGGCCAACGGCATCGTGCGGGCCGCGGCCGAGGCGCTCGAGCGGACACCCGACCAGTTGCCGGTTCTCAAGGAAGCCGGCGTCGTTGATTCGGGCGGGGCCGGCCTCGTCTACTTCCTCGAGGGCATCCTGCGCTTCTTGCCCGACGCCAAGTCGAGGGCCACGGCCTTTCCCCGCCGGCCCTCGCGGCGGAAGCGTGCCTTTGCGGCGGCCCACGTGGTAACCGCCAACAAATTCTGTACCGAGTTCGTGCTCGAGGACGCCACGATCGAGAATCATCCGCTACGCGACCTGCTCGGAGAGTTCGGCGACTCGCTCCTGGTCGTCGGCGCCGCGCCCACGCTGAAAGTGCATCTGCACACCGCCGATCCGGAGGCGGCGAAGGCGGCGGCCGCGCGGCACGGCCGGCTGACGCGCGAGAAGGTCGAGGACATGGAGCGCCAGCACCGGCTGACGTTGGTGGAAGCGCCCGTTGCCGCGTTTTCCAGCGTGATGGTCGTGCCCGGTGAGGGTTTTGCGGCCATCGCTCGCGAGCTGGGCGCGGGCGCCGTGGTGCTCGCCTTTGATGCCAATCCGAGCGTTCGGGAGTTGCTCCTCGCGGCGAACTCGAGCATGGCCGAGCGCGTCTATTTGCTGGCCAACGATCCCAACGTCGCCCTCGCCGCAGCCCAGGTCGCGGCGATCGCCGAGCGGGAAACGATCGTCGTTCCGACCCGCGACGTGCCGAGCGGTCTGGCGGCTTTGCTGGAACTCTCGTCGGCGGAAGAAGACCGTCTGCCCACGGCGGCCGGACTGCTGGCGGCGGCCGGCCGCCTGCGCACCGCGACGGTGTTTTTCGCCGGCAAGGACTCTCAGTTGGGCGGCATCGCGCTGCGTCGCGGTTCGCCTGCTGCGAGCGTGAACGGCGAACTCCTGCGCGCGGATTCGATTCCGCTCGCGGTGCTCGAGGCGGCGCTGTGTTTGGGCGCCACGGCCGGCGGCTTGTTGACGATCTATTACGGCGCCGCGCAGAAGGAGAAGGATGCGCGTTCGGTTGCCGATATGTTGCGCGAGCAGTTTCCGGCGCTCGAGGTCGAATACTACTACGGTGGCCAACGCAGCGTCGAATTCGTGATTTCCCTTGAGCGATAGCAACGGCTCGTCGAGCTTGCCGCGCATCGCGGTCGATGCGATGGGCGGCGACAACGCGCCGGGCGAGATCGTCGCCGGAGCGGCGCTGGCCCAGCGCGACGGCTTGGGCCGCATGCTCCTGGTCGGCGACGAAGCGCGCATCGCGCCCTTGCTAGCGAGCGAAGGCGTCGAGGGCATCGAGATCGTACACGCGCCCGAAGCGATCGCGATGGACGCGAGCCCGTCGCAAGCAGTACGCAACAGCGAACGAACCTCGCTCGGCGTCGCGGTCGAACTCGTGCGCGACGGTCGCGCCGATGCGGTCGTCTCGGCCGGTAACAGCGGCGCGTTCTTGGCCATCGCGCTGATTCGTCTGCGCACGATCGCGGGCATCGCGCGNNCCGGCGATCGCGGTCGTCTTTCCGGCGCATAGCGGCCCGGTCGTCGTGCTCGATTGCGGCGCCAACGTCGATTGCCGCCCGGAATGGCTCGCGCAGTTCGGCGTGATGGGCAGCGCGTACGCGAAAGCCGTGTTGGGCATCGCCGACCCGAAGGTCGGGATCATCTCCAACGGCGAGGAGCGCGTAAAGGGTAACGCGCAGGCGATCGAGGCCGCGACGCTTCTCGACCGGGCACCGATCAACTTCGTCGGCAACGTCGAGGGGAAGGGCGTTTTCGAGAACGTCGCCGACGTCTGCGTCACCGACGGCTTCGTGGGCAACGTGATGTTGAAGTTGAGCGAAGGCGCGGCGAATCTGATCGGCGAGATCGTGGTCGAGGAGATCAAGCGCGGCGGGCCGCTCACCAAGGTGGGCGCGGGTCTCGTGCGACCGGCGTTGCGTCGCGTGCGCGACAAACTCTCGTACGATAGTTACGGCGGCGCGCCGCTCTTGGGTTTGCGCGGTAACTGCATCGTCGCGCACGGCCGGGCCAAGCGCGAGGCGATTCGCTCGGCGGTGCGTCAAGCCGTCGCCGAGGTGAACGAAGACGTGGTCGGTCGCATCGGCGAACTCGTGCGCGTGGATGCGTTGCGCACGCCGACCGAAGCCTGATGGCGCTTCCCGCCGGCATCGTTACCGACAGCACCTCCGACCTCGATCGCCGCCTCGCCGGCCGCTACGGCATCGACGTCGTGCCCCTCTTCGTCAATTTCGGCGACCTGCGCTTTCGCGACGAAGTCGATCTCTCGCGCGACGACTTTTACGCGCGGATGGCGGCCTCCGGCGTGTTGCCCACCACCTCGCAGCCGACCTCGGCAATGTTCGAGGATGCGTTTCGGCCCTACGTCGAGGCCGGTCGCGACATCGTGAGCGTGCATATCGCGCAAGAGCTCTCGGGCACGATCAACGCGGCGCGCGCCGCCGCGGCCCAGTTCCCNNCGCATCAAGGCGGCTTCGTCGCGGTACCCGACCTCTCGCACGCGGTGCGCACGGGGCGCGTCAGCCGCGCACAAGCCGCCATCGGCGGCCTCTTGAAGATCGTGCCCTTGCTGCGTTTCGGCAACGGCGGCGTGGAAATCGAAGCGCGCGTGCGCACGTTCGCGCGCGCCAAGGACACGATCGTCGAGTCGACGGTGCGTTTACTCGGCGACGCGGTGGATCGCTCGCGCATCTTGGTCATTCACGCGCACGCGCGCGAAGCCGGGCTCGCCTTGCAGGCGCAGTTGCTCGCGCGGCTGCCGGCCGCGCCGGCGTTTTGCGACATCGCCGAAGCGGGCCCGGCGATCGCCGCGCACGCGGGGCAAGGCACCGTGGCGATCTTCGCGGTAGCGGGGTAGGTTTGGTTTCCGCTTCCGCGGGCGGTCTCTACGTGCATCTGCCCTTCTGTCCGTACATCTGCCCGTATTGCGACTTCGCGAAGTGGCCGCTGCGCCGTTCGCAGGCCGACCGCTATCTCGCGGCGCTCGAAACGGAGATCGCAGCCGTGCCGGACTTTCGCGCGACCACGCTCTTCCTGGGCGGCGGCACGCCGAATACCTACGCGCCCGACCGCATCGCCGCGCTCGTCGGCCTGTTGCGCGCGCGTTTTGCGTTGCCCGCCGGCGCCGAGGTTACGATCGAACTCAACCCCGATCTCGAGTTGTGCGAAGGCTTTGCCGCCTATCGCGCCGCGGGCATCGACCGCGCCTCGTTCGGCGTGCAGTCGTTCGTGCTCGAGGAATTGCGGACGCTGGGCCGGCGGCACACGCCCGGCGACGTGGCCGAAGCGGTGCGTCGCGTGCGGGACGCCGGCTTTGCGAACGTCTCGCTCGACCTCATCTTCGCGGTTCCGGGACAAACCGTGGCCTCGTGGCGGCAGTCGCTCGATGCGGCCCTCGCGCTCGAGCCTGAACACATCTCGACGTACGGCTTGACGGTGGAGGAGGGCACGCCCTACGCCCGCTGGTTCGAGCGCGAACCGGGCCGCTTCACCTCGCAGGATATCGAAGCGGAGCTCTACGCTGAGGCGATCGAGCGCCTGACCGGCGCCGGCTACGAGCAGTACGAGATCTCCAACTTCGCCAAGCCCGGGCGACGCTCGGCGCACAACGCGAACTATTGGGCCAACGGGGAGTACCTCGGGCTCGGCGTCGGCGCGGCGTCGTATCTGGGCGGCGTCCGCAGCGTGCGCACCCGCGATCTCTCGGCGTATTGCGACGCGGCCCTGGCAGGCGTGCCCGTGCCGGTCGAAGCCGAGCAACTGACCGGCGATGCCCGTACGGGCGAAGCCGTCATGCTCGCTTTGCGCACCGCCGAGGGGGTAGAGCTCGCCGCGTTTGCGGAACGATACGCGGTCGACTTCGGCGAACGGTACCGAGAGGTGTTGGAGGAAATGCGAACCGCGGGAATGCTGGAAGTGACGACGACGCACGTACGCCTGACCGCGCGCGGCCGGTTCGTGGCCAACGACGTCTGCGCCGCATTCGTGGCGCCGGCCTGACCGTGTCGACCGCTTTTCTGCGCATCCTCTTCGCGGGCGTCTTCGCGGTGACGGGCTGGCTGCTCGGACGCGAGGCCTACACGCACATGATTTCGCTGCACGTGGCCAATCAACTCTGGTCGATCGTGCTCACGATCGTGGTGCCCGTCGCGGGCGCTCTGGCCGGCGTCTTTTTGGCGCCGCCCGCCCAAGCGCTCTTCGAGAACGAACTCAATGCCGTCGAGCGTGCCATGCAGCGCCTCGCACCCGCGGAGGTGATGGGCGGTGCAATCGGTCTGGTCGTCGGGCTGCTGGTGGCGTTCTTGGCCAAGAGCGTGCTCTTCGAATTCGTGGCCAACGCCGGGCCGCCGGGCGCCTATCTCGCCAACGTCTTCTATCTCTTGCTGAGCATCTTCGCGGCATATCTCGGTGCGCGCATCGGCGCAAAGCAGCAGTTGCCGGCGCTGCGGCCCGGCGAGGTTGCGAACGTCGAGCCCGCGCCGCCCGCGAAGCTGCTGGATACCTCGGTCATCGTCGACGGGCGCATCCTCGAGATCGTGCAGAGCGGTTTCCTCGACGGTCCGCTCGTGCTGCCACGCTTCGTGTTGCGCGAACTGCAGTTGATCGCCGATTCGCTCGACGGCATGAAGCGCGCGCGCGGGCGCCGCGGCCTCGAGGTGCTGGGCAAACTCCAAGACAGCGTGACGCTCGAAATCGACGAGCGCGACTTTCCCGATTCGGGCGTCGATGCGAAGCTACTCCGGCTCGCGCGGGAACGCGGAGCGAAACTCGTGACCAACGACTACAATCTCAACCGCGTCGCTCAGGTCGAGGGTGTGGTCGTGCTCAACATCAACGAACTCGCCGGAGCGGTCAAACCCGTCGTGCTGCCCGGTGAAGAACTGCACGTGAGCATCGTGCGCGACGGCAAGGAGCCGCATCAGGGCGTCGGCTACCTCGAGGACGGCACGATGATCGTGGTCGAAAACGGCCGCCGGCTGATCGGCGAAGACGCCGACGTCCAGGTTACGAGCGTCTTGCAGACCGTGGCAGGGCGGATGATTTTCGCCAAGGTCAAACGTTCTAGTCCAGTGCAGAATGGTTGACTCGTTGGGGGGATACTTTGGCGCCAAAGTTTTGCGCCGTCGTAGTCGCCGCCGGTCGCGGCGTGAGATTCGGCAGGCCCAAACAGATGATCGACATCGCCGGCCATCCGCTGGTCAGTTGGTCGTTTGCGGTGTTCGGCGGAATGCCGGAGTTGGACGCGCTGGTGATCGCGACGGAAGAAGAGACGGTCGAGGCCATGCGCGGCTTGGCTTCGGCCTACGCGCCGCGCCTCGAAACGAAGGTCGTGCGCGGCGGCTCCACGCGCCAGCAGAGCGTTCGTAACGCGCTGGCCGCGGTACCCGACCGCTGCACGGCGGTGTTCGTGCACGACGGCGCGCGGCCGCTCGTGAGCGAGATCGACGTGCGCGCGGGCATGGCCGCCGTGCGTCCGGGAATCGGCGCGGTGCTGGCCTCGCCGGTGGTCGATACGATCAAGGTCGTGGCAACGGGCACGCGGAGCGTGGCCAAAACCTTGGACCGTTCGGAACTCTGGGCCGCGCAGACGCCGCAGTTCGCCATGCTCGCCGACCTGATCGAAGCGCACGAGGCGGCAGCGCGCGACGGCGTCGATGCGACCGACGATGTGGCGTTGCTCGAGCGCCTCGGCTTGGAAGTGGTCGTCGTACCCGCCCGCAGCGAGAATTTCAAGGTGACGCACCCCGGCGACCTGAGCGTGGTCGAGGCGATCATGCGCGAACGCATCGCCCGCTTGGATTCATGAGCCTGCGGGTCGGGCACGGTTTCGACGCGCACCGGCTGGTCGAGGGCCGGCCCTTCGTGCTCGGCGGCGTCACGATACCCTTCGAACGCGGCCCGCTCGGCCATTCCGATGCCGACGTGCTGGCGCACGCGATTTCGGACGCGATCCTCGGCGCCTGTGCGCTCGGGGATCTGGGCCGGCACTTTCCCGATACCGACCCGCGCTGGAAGGGCGCCGACTCGCTGGTGCTGCTCGCGCACTGCATCGGCTTGGCCCGGGAGGCGGGATACGCCGTGCTCAACATCGACGCGACGGTGGTCGTCCAGGCTCCCAAGCTCGCGCCGCACATCGAGGCGATCCGGGCGAAGCTTGCCCAAACGCTCGGGATCGAAGCGGACGCGGTCGGCGTGAAAGCCAAGACTAGCGAAGGGATGGGCTATACGGGCGATGGAACGGGCATCGCCGCCTATGCGGTCGCCGCGCTCGAACGTCCCTGACCTCCGGCTCAATGCATGAATCCGATACCTCGCCGACTCGCTTCCACGCGCCCGCCGCCGGCGCAACGCCCGAGCGCGCCCTCGAGGACGTCCGGTTGGCGATGCAGCGCGCCGGGTTGCTCGAAGATCCGGCGCCGCCCGCCGCCCTGCGCTGGATCGAAACGTTCTTGGAGGCCTTCGGCGACCGCCTGAGCGCGCCGGCCGACGCGGTGCCCATCGTGCGCGCTCTCCGCGCCGAGGCCGCGGTGGTGCCCGCATTGGAACTAGAACGGCTGCGCAACCGCCAGGTGCTGTTCTTCCTCGATACGATCGGACAGTACGTCGATGCGCAGCCCGAACTCCGCGGGCTTCCGCTCGAGCACGACCTGCGCGAGATCGCCGCCGAGTTCGGCATCGAGCCCGCCGCCGCGGCGGCGGCGCTACGCATGGCGCTCACCGGCGAGGCCGATGGGCCGCCGCTCGAATTACTCTTCCCGCTGCTGGGCCACGACCGGATCATGTTGCGCATCGGCGCGATCAGCTCTCATCTGCTCCACGGTCGAGGCCTCGAGCCGATCCGTTACGGTCCCGACGGCAAGCCCTTCGAAACCCTCGCGGGAAAGAAGCCCGAACGACCATGAGTGCAGGCCGTGCGGGCGGGCCGACGATTTGGAAGATGCTGGCGGCCGATATCCGCGTGCCGGTCGAACGCGACCCCGCGGCCCGCGGCGTGGTCGACGTGCTGCTCTCGTACCCGGGCGTGCACGCGCTCATCGCGCACCGCTTCATCCACCTGCTGCACGGCACGCATCTGCCCTTGCTGCCGCGCCTGCTCTCGACGTGGGTCCGCTTTCTGACCGGCGTGGAAATCCATCCCGGCGCGCAACTGGGCGCAGGCTTCTTCATCGATCACGGCATGGGNNGCGGTGCTCGGCGCGATCACGCTCGGCGACAACGTCAAGGTCGGCGCGGGCTCCGTCGTAGTCAAGGACGTTCCGGCGAACTCGACGGTCGTCGGCATTCCCGCGCGCGTCGTGTTGCAAGACGGACATCCCGTGCGCGCGGGCGCGCCGCCCCACGTCGACATGCCCGACCCCAACGCCGACGCGTTGCGCCGGCTGCGCGACCGTCTGGACTCGCTCGAGGCGCGTTTGGCCGAACTGAGCCGTAGCCCGCAATCGTGGGACGATGTCGCGATCTGAGCGGCCGGGCGCATTGCGCCTCTTCAACACCCGCACCCGTTCGGTCGAACCGTTCGCGCCGCTCCGCGACGGCCGGGTGCGCATCTACGTCTGCGGCTTGACGCCCTCGGCCGAAGCGCACATCGGGCACGCGCGCTCGTTCCTGTTCTTCGACGTGCTGCGCCGGTATCTGGTGTATTTGGGCTATCGCGTCGACCTCGTGCGCAACGTGACCGACATCGACGATCGCAGCATCGAGGCCGCCCGGCAGAGCGGCGGCGACTGGCGCGAGATCGTCGGCGGATATTACGCTTCGTTTCAGCGTTCGATGCGTCGGCTGCACGTGCTCGATCCCGATCACGAGCCGCACGCCACGGCGTACGTGCCCCAGATCCTCGAGATGATCGAGGAACTCGTCGCGACGGGCCACGCCTACGTGGTGGAGGACGGCGTCTATTTTCGGGTGCGCTCGTTCCCGCGCTACGGTGCGCTCTCCGGCCGCAACCTGGACGAACTGCTCATCGGTGCGCGCATCGCGCCCGGTGAAGGCAAGGACGATCCGCTGGATTTCGCGCTGTGGAAGTTCGTGAAGCCGGGCGAACCGTCGTGGCCGTCGCCCTGGGGACCGGGACGGCCCGGTTGGCACATCGAGTGCTCGGCAATGGCCCGCGAGCTGCTCGGGGAGCCGTTCGACATCCACGGCGGCGGCTACGATCTGATCTTCCCGCATCACGAGAACGAGATCGCGCAGAGCGAGTCGCTCTTGCCCGCGCCGCCGATGGCCAACGTGTGGATGCACGGCGGCCTGCTGCTCTTCGACGGGCGCAAGATGTCGAAGTCGCTGGGCAACTTCGAGCCGCTCTCCGCGCTGCTCGATCGTCACGAGCCGCAAGCGATCCGGCTCCTTTTCTTGCAGACCGGCTACCGCAAGCCGATGAACTTCACCGAAGACTCGATCGACGGCGCGACGACGGCACTGCGCCGGTTGCTCGCGGCCTACGACGCATTCCGCGCGGTGCCCGCAGGAGAGGCCGAGGGCGATCCGCAGGGACTGATCGACGAGTTCGCCCCGCGCTTCTTCGCGGCGCTCGACGACGACGTTAACACCTCGGGCGCGATGTCGGTGCTCTTCGAACTCGCCGCCGCGCAAAACCGCGTGATCGCGGGCGGAGCCGCATCGGCGGCGGCAGCCTTCATGCATCAAGCGATGGATCTGCTCGGCATCTCGCCCGTGCAGCGCAGCGCGCCCATCGAGGCGGCGGCGACCGTCAGCAGTTCCTTCCAGGTCGGCGGCGCCGACTACGTGGTCGAGGCGCCGCAAGATGTCGACGCGGTGCTCTCCGACGCCGCCTTCGCGCGCTTGCGCGAGGCGCTCGACGGCGCGGTCGAACTCGACGGCGAGCCGAAGGCGCAGGCTGTGGAGTTGGTGATCGTAGCCCGCGCGCAGGCCAAGTCGGCGAAGGATTTCGCGCGCGCCGACCGGCTGCGCGACGCATTGAAGGCTGCGGGCATCGCCGTGACCGACCTCAAGAACGGAGCATCGTGGACCGTCGCAGGCTAGGCTCGAGACGTCCTCCGCACCGCAAAGAGTCGCTCGACCTCGACGACATCGTTTACGGCGTCCACGCGGTCGAGGAAGCTCTGGCCGGAAAAGAAGAACTCAAGCGCATCCACGTCGGCGACGAACGCAAACGCGATCCGGCCTTGCGCAAGCTGCTCGACGGCGCGCGCGAAGCGGCCGTGCCCGTGCGCTTCGAGAACCGGTCGTTCTTCGCGCAGTTCCCGTATCGCGCGCATCAGAGCGTCGTGGCCTTCGGCACGCCCTTCGACTACGTCACCTTGGAAGAAACGCTGAATCTGAAGGCGCCCGGCGGACGCCTCTACGTCGTG
Source organism: Vulcanimicrobiota bacterium (assembly GCA_003136655.1). Lineage (GTDB taxonomy): Bacteria > Vulcanimicrobiota > Vulcanimicrobiia > Vulcanimicrobiales > Vulcanimicrobiaceae > Hesperobacter > Hesperobacter lustricola. The sequence continues at coordinate 507 of PLFC01000076.1, read as the reverse complement.
CTCGACCACATCACCGATCCGCACAACGCCGGCGCGATTCTCCGTTCCGCCGAGTGTGCGGGCGCGACCGCGGCGATCATGCCCGAGCGTCGCGCCGCCGGCGTGAACGCGACCGTGCGCAAGTCCGCCGCGGGCGCGACCGCGCACGTGCCGATCGCGCGCGTCGCGAACGTGGCCGGCGCACTGCGCACGATGAAGAAGGCCGGCGTTTGGATCGCGGGCTCCGCCTTGAGCGAAGACGCGCAGGATTACGCCGCCGCCGACTTCCGGCGCGATGTTGCGATCGTGATCGGAGCCGAAGGCACCGGCATCTCGCAGGTCGTGCGCAAAGAATGCGACTACCTCGTGCGGATACCGCACTACGGCCGGATCGAGTCGCTCAACGCCTCGGTCGCCGCCGGCATTTTGCTCTTCGAAGCACGCCGCCAGCGCGCCGAGGGTTAGCCGGCCAGGGCCTACGCTTTGCCGGTGCCGCGGCCGCGGCGGTACTGCGGTACCGTCGAGGCT
>PLFC01000098.1 GCA_003136655.1 Vulcanimicrobiota bacterium | reverse complement strand
CGCAGGAACCGATCTCGCTCGAGACGCCCATCGGTGAGGAAGAAGACTCTCACCTCGGCGACTTCATCGAAGATCAGGAAGCCGTAGCGCCCGCCGAGGCCGCTTCGGTCATGCTGCTCAAAGAGAAGATGGCCGACGTGCTCAAGAATCTGACCGAGCGCGAGCGCAAGGTTTTGGTCTTGCGCTTCGGCCTGGAAGACGGCCATCAGCGCACGCTCGAGGAAGTCGGCCAAGAGTTCGGCGTCACGCGCGAGCGCATCCGCCAGATCGAAGCCAAGGCCTTGCGCAAGTTGCGCCATCCTTCACGCGGGAAAGCCCTCAAGGACTACTGGTCCTCGGAATAACCGGAGGTTCCGTCATGCTGACGTTCGCGCTCGCCACCGTCCTTTCGCTCGCCGCTCCCGGAGCCGAGCCGGAACCGGCTGCGACCGCGAGCCCGCCGGCGCAGCGCGAACCGTTGCGTGAAATCGGGCGCGTACGCGCGCTTTCCGGCTTCTGTCAGGCGTTCGTGACGCACTTCAACGGCGCGGCGCATGCGATGCTCAACAACGACCAGACGTTGACCTTCGTCGATTTCACCTTGGCCGGTTTGCAGCCGCACTTCAAAGCCAAGGGCGGCGAGGTGCTGCTCTACGACGATCGTGTGCGGCTGTTGCACTACACCGACGACATCTTCAAGACGGTGCCGGCGCTGCAGAGCGAGATCGATCAATTGCGCCGCAGCGCGGACTTGACGAAGGATCCGGAACAGGCGAAGGACGCTCGCGACGCGGCTTCGGAGTTACAGCAGAGCCTCGACCGCGAACGCGCCATGGCCAACGACAGCCTGGGCGTGGCCCGCGCGCTGATGGATCTTGCGCTCGGCACTACCTCCGACACGACGGTGCAAGTGCATCCCGGCGGTCCGCCGACGATCGGCGCGCCCGATGTTTCGGGGCCCTCCGCATCCACGAACTACATCGGCAGCGTCGCGAGCAATAGCGACTACACGCAGTCGACGCCGGCGCAAAGCCGCGACGTGCGCAGCTACCTGCAGTTCGACAAGCAGTTCGACAAGATCAGTCAGGCGGAGTCGGAAGCGGTCGAGCACGCCAACGCCGTCGCGGCAGCCTGTCACTCGCCGGGCTAGCGCCCGGCGCCGCTACATGGAGTCGGGTGCGCCCGGCTTGCCGGCAGGCTTCACGTCGGGATTCGCGTCGGCAAAGGCGCCGTCGCGATTGGGGATCACCCACACGGTCAGGTCCCAGATGGCTGGGAACGTGAAGAAGAAGCGCACGTCCGAGGTGCTCTTGGCGATACCCGCCGCGACCAGCGCCGCGGCCGTCGGCCGGTCGACGGTGCCGCCGCCTTTGGCCATCGTCTTTGCGCCGGCTCCGCCGTAGATCGTCGTGCCGTTGGGCCCGACGAGCCCGTAGTGCACGTGCGCGCCGATCTTCTGCCAGCGGCTCGGGTCGACGCCGAACAGGTGCGGCGCAGCCGGCGAATCCGCTTGCAGGACGGAGAAGTCGGCGCCGATCAGCCGGCCCTTCACGTCGTACCAGAGTTGGCTCGGATGGTTCTCGTCTTTGCTCGTCCACTGGCGGTTGGCGTAACTGATCGCGCCCGTGTTGTCCTCATCCGTGTAGCGGATGTATCCGGCCTTCCGCGCGGCTGCGGTCGTGGCGAACCGGGCGGTCAGGTCGGCGGCGACGTCGCGCACGAACGGCGCTTCGGTCGCGGTCGGATGCCCGGAAAGCTTCTCGTCGGCCGCGGCGCCCGCGAAGAGGACGCCGAACGCCAGGAGCAGGCTCGAAATCAGTCGCTTCATGCCCGGCGTGTGCGCGCCGAGACCGGCGCTACCCTTGTCGCGCCGCGTCAGTGCGGGGTTGCGGCGGGTGCCGGGGCCGAAAGCGGCGTTGGCGGTGCGGTCAACGTGACCGCGGGCGGCGCCGTCACGCTCGCGCCCGAGGTGGGCGGAGGGCTGGGCGCGACCGGCGTGGATGGGCTCGGGCTCGGGCTCGGCGGTGCGCCGCGGCGGCCCTTGCGCGGAGGTCCCGGAAGCATGGGCGCCGGCGTGAAGAACGGCGATTCGGTGATCGCGGCATGGGGCATCTCGCCGCCCGTGAACAGGGGTTCGGGACTCTGAATCGCGATCGAGTGCGGGTCGCGCGCGTCGATCGCACCGCCGGTCAGCGCGCGGAACACGGTTCCGGGCTGCAGGACGTACTCGTGACCCTTCCGCAGCGCTTGCCAGATGACGTACGTCGGCACGAAGATGTCGACGACCGTATCGGTTGCGTCGCGGGTCGACAATTGACCCGCGGTGTGATCGATGGTCAGGTACTCGTTGATCGCGCGGATCGGCAGCGTGCCGTACTGCGGCAACGCCAGCGGCGCGAGCGAAATCTGGACGGAGCCGTCGTTGTCGCCCGACGCGGCGTGATGGGTCCGCACGATCGTCATCGAACCCGGGGTGCCGGCGGGTGCGAGCGTGACGCCGTTTACGACGAGCGCATCGCGCAAGTGCATGTGCACCACGTCGCCGGGGCGCGACCGCGCGGAACTGATCGGGTCGTCGAGGACGAAGTAGAGCGGCGAGCCGACCGGCAGGAATGCGATCCCTTCCGGCGGGGGTGTCGGCGTCGCCGCCGGATGAGATCGATCGACCTGAGGGACTGGGAGCGCGCGCGCGGCGGGGCCTGCTGCACAGCCGAACGCTACCAGTCCGAGCACCGCCGCAAAGCGGCGAGCGGTCGATACGCCAGTCACCTAGGAAGCTTTCTTCTCGCTCGCTTCCAAAGCTTCTGCGGCGGCCTTTTTTCCGGCCTCGATCAATTGCTTGACCTTCTGGCCGCCCTTTTGACCGATCTCTTCGTAGAAGGCGGGACCGTAGCGGTCGCGCGTAGCTTCGCCGCCCTTCTTACCGCCTTTTTTGCCGATCTGCTCGTAGAATTCGTGGCCGTGCGCCAATTTGGTCGCTTCGCCACCCTTTCGGCCGATCTGCTCGTAGAACTCGGGTCCGTACTTGCGTTTGACCGTTTCGCCGCCTTTTTGGCCGGCTTCGCGAACGGTCATGCCGCCGCCGGTCTTGCGCTTGGGAGTGGACATTGTTTCGGGTTACCTTCCGTTGGGGGAGTTCCGGCGCTCGTCCTGACGGAAAGGGTCGGGGACGGGACGCCTGCCATACACAGAACGTACCCATACCGCCGAAAGTTGGTTCAGAACAGATGAGGATTTCGGCAGCGCTGCTGCTTGCAGCGTTGTTCGCCGGGATATCGCTATCGACTGCCGCTGCAGCGGGCGATGATTCCAGGGCGATAGCGGTCGCCGAACTCGAGCGTACGATCGATCCCGCCGTCGTAGGATTGCTCGATGCGCAGCCCGCGCTCGCGGCGCGCGCGGCGCTTGCGCTCGGGCGTACGAAGCAGCCCGCAGCGCGGGCGATCTTGCGCCCGCGACTCGACGCACGCGATGCGACGCTGCGCGCTTTCGTCGCGTACGCAGAAGGCTTACTGACCGATTCCTCAGCGCTTTCCCAGGAAGCGCGCCTCGCGCGCGACGACGCCTCGTCGGCAGTGCGCTACGCCGCGCTCGACGCGATCGATCGCATCGTGGGCGCCGACAATATCCTCGGCACGCCGGCGCTTGCGGCGACGGTGCTGCATGCGGCTCGTTTCGACTCCGATGCGGTCGTGCGCGGCCACGCTGCGCTCGCGAGCGTCGTCTTTCGCGCGCGTCCCGGTGCGACGAACGTTGCCGCTCGACTCGCCGCCGCGTATGCCGCCGAGCGCGACGCGACCGTTCGTTGGCACGAGATGTGGGCGCTCTATCGCGGTTACGCGTTCGTTGCCCCGCGTGCGACGCTCGTGCGCGGGTTGCGCGACCGCTCCGACCTCGTGCGCATCGAAGCCGTTCGCGCTTGGGGCAAGCGCGGCGGCCCGGGCGCGCTCCAACTCTTGCAGCCGTTACTGCACGATCCGTCGTGGCGCGTGCAAGAGCAGACACGCGAGTCGCTCTTCCAAATCGCTAAGAAGCCGTTTACCGAGCATCGGGTCACGTTGCCGGTCGGTTTGCACTTGCCGCCCGCGGATCCGCAGAATACCGAGCCGGCGTTGCCGCGACCCGCGGTCACGCCCGGCCTCGCCGCGCCCGGACCCGACGATCTCTTGCCGGCACCGCCGCTGGTCGCGCACGTTGCGGCCGAGCTCAACGGCGCGATGCCCGGCACGCACCCGCGCGTGCGCGTCCGCACGACCAAAGGCGATTTGGTGGTGCGCCTCTTTCCGGAGTGGGCGCCGTACACGGTGGCCAACTTTCTGCGCTTGGCCTCGCGCGGATATTACGACAACAACCGCTGGTTCCGCATCGTACCCGATTTCGTCGTGCAGTCGGGCGATCCCAACGATAACGGCGAAGGCGACGCGGGCTTCACGATACCCGCCGAGGAGAATCCCGTCGAGCAACGCGCGGGCATCATCTCGATGGGCCTCAACTACAAGGACAATCACCCCCTGCGCGATTCGGCCGGGTCGCAATTCTATCTGACGATCTCGCCGCAGCCGCACCTGGATCGCGACTTCACGGTGTACGGTGAATTAGAACAGGGGATGGGCACGATCGCGCGCCTGATCGAGAGCGACAGGATCGTGAGCGTCGACCGTCTTCCCGATCGCTAGGCCGGCGGAGCGCTAGGCGCGGCGAGCCTTTGCGGGCATAGGAGCCGGTGGGCGCCTAGCGCTGGAGCATCGAACGCAGCGCGAACAGCGCGTTCTCGCGTCGTTCGGTGATGCGCCGATAGAAATACCCCGCCCAATGGGTTCCGAAAGGCACGTACACCCGCACCCGATAGCCTTCGGCCACGAGCGCGCGCTGCAGTTCCGGACGAACGCCGTAGAGCAACTGGAATTCGAAGCGGTCGTTTGCGATCTCGCGGCTGCGCGCAATTTCCTTGACCGCGAGGATCAGCTTTTCGTCGTGCGTGGCGATGCCGGGATACACGCCACGGGTCAGCAGGGCTTCGGCCAAACGCAGATATTCGCGCCGGATGGCCGGCATGTCTTGGAACGCGATGTCGGCCGGCTCCTGATAGGCGCCCTTGCACAGACGCACGCGCGCGCCGAGTTCGATCGCGCGCTCGATGTCGTCGGCCGACCGCTTCAAGTACGCTTGAATGACCGGACCGACGTTGCGGTGCTGCGCGTAGACGCGCTCGAAGACGCGCAGCGTCTCGCTCGTGACCGCCGAGCCTTCCATGTCGATGCGCACGAAGGGATCGGCCAGCGGAGCCGCCCGTTCGAGGATAGTCGTAAGGTTGGCCGTGCAGAGATCGTCGTCGATCAAGAGGCCGAGCGCGGTCAGTTTTACGGAGACGTTAGTCTGCGCGCCGCTGCGTTCGATCGCAGCGAGCATCGCGAGATAGGCTTCGCGCGTGCGCTGCGCTTCGGCCGCGTCGAGCACGTCTTCGCCGAGGAAGTCGAGCGTCGCGGTGATGCCGTCGGCGTTGAGTCCGCGGACCGCTTCGAGCGCCGTCTCGATCGTCTCGCCGGCGACGAAACGCCGAGCGAGGAAGAAGAAGCGCGACTGAAACGGTGAGTTCGGGGCGAGGAGCCTGTCGAGCACAGCCACGGACGTCCGCGTTCGACGGGTTAGGCGAGCCGCCTTCGGACGATCCACGCAACCGCCACCGCAAGCGCGGTGAGCGCGAAGAAGGCTTGCGCGAGCGCCATCGCCCGTTGCAGACCGTCGGCCGACAGCGCCACGTAGAGTTCGACCGGGAGTGACGTCGGGTGATATGCCACGAGCGAGGTGGCGCCGTACTCGCCCAGCGCTCGCAGCCACGAGAGCAGCACGCCCGCGCCGATGCCCGTGCCCGCCAGCGGCAGGGCGATCGTCAGCAGGCTGCGGAGCGGCGTCGCGCCGAGGGTGCGGGCGGCTTCCTCCAGGGCGGGGTCGAGCTCGCCGAAGGCCGCGGTGGCTGCGATGGCCACGAGCGGCCCGGCCACGAAGAACTCGCTGAANNACCGGCTTGCGCGCCCCGAAGAAGCCCAGGACGACGATGCCCGAAGCCACCGGCGGCAGCGCCACGGGCAAGGCCAGCGCAAAGAGGCCGGCCGCGCGGAGCGCGGGTCGCGCGTGGGCCAGCGCGTACGCGGCCGGCACGCCCAGGAGCGTGGCCAGCGCCGTCGAGGCCAGCGACGCGCCGAGCGAGACGCGCAGCGCCGCCAGGGTGCCGGGCGCGCCGAGCGCGGCCGCCGTCTGCGCCGGCGTCACGGCCAGGACGAGGTTCAGCAGCGGCAGCACGAAGAGGGCGAGCAGCAGCACGAGCGCGATGCGCGTGGTCGGCATAGGGCGCGAGTCGCCACGGCCGCAGCAGGCTCCTTGCGGTAAGAAAGCTTTACGGCTGCGAGCGAGCCGGGCCGAGGCGGGGACTACGGCCTGCCGAAGCCGCTCAGGTGCCGACCCCAAGCGAGCCGGGCAGTCTCAAACGCGTGCTCGTCGCCGACGACGACGATGCCGTTTGCGCTTTGCTCGCCCGGGTGCTTCGTCGCATCGCCACCGTGACGGCCGTTGCCGACGGCGAGGCCGCGCTCGAGGCCGTCCGCGGCGGCCGCTTCGACGCGATCGTCTCCGACTACGCGCTGCCCGGCATGGACGGCTTGGCCCTGGTCAGCGCGGTCCGCCTCGAAAATCGGGAGCCGATTCCGATTCTGATGATCAGCGGGCATGGGCAGGAAGTGGGTGACGCACGCGCCCGCGCCGCCGGGGCCGACGTTTTTCTGGCGAAGCCGTTCAGCCTCGAACAGCTCCGCTCGGCGCTCGCCAAGCTGCTCGGCGCCGCCTGAAACAACGCGGCCCTCGGCGGCCGGGTGGGAAGGCGCTGCCGGGCGCGCGTAAAGCGTGCCGATGCTCTTGCTCGCGGCTCGCGTCGCGCTGGTCGCCGGCTCCCTCGCGCTCGACGTTTTCGCCGTGAGCATCGGCGTCGGCATGCGCGGCCTCGACCGCGCCTCGCGCGTGCGCATCGGTGCGTCGTTTGCCACGGCCGAAGTCGGCATGAATCTGATCGGTGCGGCGATCGGCGCGGGCATCGGCCGGCTCATCGGCGATGCGGCGGGTTATCTGGGCTTCGCCGCGCTGATCGGCGTCGGCATCTACATGCTCGTCGAAGAACTGCGCGAGGCGGAAAGCGGACTCGACCTCTCGCGCGGTTGGGGCTTGCTCGTGGCTTCGCTCTCGATCAGCCTCGACTCGCTCGGCGTCGGGTTTTCGATCGCCTATCTCGGCGTGCCGATTCCGGTGACGCTCGCGGCGATCGCCGTTGCCTCCGTCGCGGCAACCGCGCTCGGCCTGACCTTCGGCAAACTGTTGGGCGAGCGCGCGCAGCGCTGGGCCGGGCTCTTCGGGGGCTTCGCGTTGATCGCGACCGGCATGCTCTTCGCCGTGCTGAAGTACACGGGACATTCTTGAGCGCGACGACCGGGCGCGGCGGGAGCGGCCGCATCTGGATGTTCGCGGCGCTGTACGCGCTGGTGTCCTTCGCGCTCGGCGCCGACCGTTACGTGACGTATCACTCCGGCTCGGACCTCGGGCTGTTCACGCAGAGCATCGCGACCGTCTTCCACGGTTTCACCAACACCACCGAAAACGGCAGCCACTTCACGTTCCATTTCTCGCCGATCCTGTATCTGTGCGCGCCGCTCTTGCTCGCGACGCGTTCGCCGCTCGCGCTGATCGCGATCCAGGCCGTGGCCTGCGCGCTGGTCGCGCCGCCGCTGTACCTGCTCGCGCGCCGCCGTTTGCCGGCGGGCATCGCACTCGCCGTCGCGTCGGTGGCGTTGCTGTATCCGCCGCTCGCGGGCGTGGCTTTCGGCGATTTTCACGAAAACGCGTTTGCGCCGGCTGCGACGCTGTGGCTGCTCTGGGCGGTCGATGCGCGGCGTTGGCCTCTCGCCGCGTTCTTTCTCGCCGTGACGCTGTCGATCAAGGAAGACCAGGCGGTGTTGCTCGCGGCGGCCGCGGCGTACGGCCTGGTCTACTTTGCGCGTCGCGGGGAGCGCCCCGGCGTGGTCTTCTCGGGCGCGGCGCTCGTCGTGTCGCTCGCGGTCTTCGCCCTGTTCTTCGGCGTTATCCGCAAACTCGCGGGTGCGCAAGATGCGTGGGCGCCGCTGCACTTCTACGCCTGGGACCGTATCGTCGATGCCAAGGGCAGCGCTCCGTGGTACTCGATCGGCCGCCCCGCGTACTTCCTCGAAGCGCTCGTGCCGCTGCTGTTCGTCTGCCTCGGTTCGCCGCTGTTCTTACTCGCCTTGCCCGGATTTGCCGAGTGCCTGTTTTCGCACGAGTCGGTCACCTATACGATGGGCACGCACTACGCCGCGGTCTGGATTCCGTACGTGCTGGCGGCGTTCGTGCTCGGCATGGCCAACCTGTACGCCAAACGCCCGCGTCCGGCGCGCATCCTCGCGCGCGTCTGCCTCGTGCTTTGCGCTATCAACCTGGTCTTCGCTAGTCCGACGCACTGGGGGCACTATCTCGGCGCTCGAACGGCGCACGACGTCACGCTCGACCGCGTGCTGGCGACCTTGCCACGCGATCTGGAAGCGGGCACGCACGACGAGATCTACGCGCACCTGGGCCTCGATCCGCACATCTCGCTCGGTCTTGCGCGCAAGCCACGCTACGTGCTGATCGATACCTCCTTCGCGCATTCGTACTGGGTCGAGCAGATGCTCCCGGTGGTGACGCAAGGCGTGGCTTCTGGTTCGTACAAACTGATTTCCGATCAGGATGGGATCGCTCTGTACCAGCGTTTGCGGTAACGTTTTGGTTCGTCTTGGCGGGCCGGGCCGGGCCGGGCGTTTTTCGTGGCGATCGTCTTCGTGACGGAACGGTTGGTGTGGGCTCGAAGAGCGTCGTGATGGATGCAGGTCGATGGATGTAGGTTTGCGGCTCTTGCAGCTTGCGCGTGATGCGGGTGCTTTGTCGTTGGCCGTCGTCGGGACGAGCAAGAATGCGGGGAAGACCGTTGCTCTTTCTTCCGTGTGCGAGGCTTTGGAGCAGTCCGGTTTGCCGTTCGGGTTGTGTTCGATCGGGCGGGATGGGGAGCCGGTCGACGCGCTCTCGGGGTCGGCGAAGCCTCGTTATCTCTTGCGTCCGGGGGCGATTGCGGCTACGGCGGCCGGGCTCGTTCCTATGCATCCCGCCTTCGAGGTGCTCGCTTTTTCGGGCGAGCGGAGTGCGCTCGGGCCGATCGTGTTCGTGCGGGCACGTTCGGCTGCGTATTTGGAAATTGCGGGGCCGCCGGCGGCGTCGGCTTTGCGCCGGGTGGCTGATTCGCTGGCCTCGCTTGCGCCGTTCGTGCTGATCGATGGTGCGGTGGATCGTATTGCGGCGTTGCGGGATGGCTCGGATGCGATCGTCGTCGCCGTGGGCGCGGCTGCGCCCACGCAGGCGCATGCCGTCGACGACGTGCGCGCGCTCGTGGCTCGGTTGCGGATTCCGGCGTGCGATCCGGCGCGTGAATCGCTCGTGCTGGATGGTGCGCTGACTGCGGCGCATGCGGCGGAGCTGGTGCGCTTGGGCGAGCGGCGGCAGGTCGTCGTTGCGGATCCGACGCGGATTGCGTTTGGAGGGCGTGCGTTTTTGGCTTTGAGCGCGAAACTCGACGTTCGTTGCCTTCGGCCGCTGCGCGTTGTGGCGTGTACCGTTGCGCCGCGTGGGCTCGAGCGGGCTTTTGAGCCTCGCTCGTTCTTGCGCGCCGTCGCGGATGCTACCGGGCTGCCTGCATTCGATGTGTTTGCGGGGCTCGAGGCGGCTTGAAGCAGCTGCCTTGGAATGCGGCTACGGCGGCTGCGCTCGAGCTCGAGTGGCTGTTGACGGAAAGCGCGCCTGCCGGCGAGTTCGGGCGGCGCTTTCGCGCGCAGCAGCGTGCCTTCGGGCCGGGCGACGAGGCTGAGGCGCGCGTTGCCGTCGCTGCGGTTGCGCGCGTCGGCGGTGCGGCGAGTACCGGCATGCTCGAGGCGCTTCGCGGCGCGTTGGCCGCCGTGCCGGACCCGAGTACGGCTTTGGCCCGGGCTGCTGTGGGCGATGTGTTGGGCGATGTCGATTTCTTTGACCTGAACCGGTTTCTCGACGCGCTCGGCGAGGTGCGGGTGTTGCTTGCGGATGCGGCGTTTGCGGGCGTGGAGGCGCCTGCGGGGGATGCATCGTTGGCCGCGGCGCTTGCGCCGGGACGGACTCCGCAGCGGTCGTTCTATTTGGACGATGCGTTCGCTCCGGAGTTGGCTTCGGCGCGTGCTGCGGCCAACGAGCGGCAGACGGCGTACGATGCGGCGCGCGGGCGGTTGACGGCCCGGGTGGCGCTCGCGCTCGGTCTTCCGCACGTGCGCGATGGCGAGTTTACCTTGATGCGCGATGCGCTCGGCGGCCCGCTGCCGCCGGAAGTGCGCGTGCTGCGCGAGGCGCCGACGTATTTGGCGTGCGAACTCGCGCTCGACGACGCGACGCTGGCGGCGTTGGCGGCGCGCGATGCGGCCGCGGTGCGCGTGGCGGAACTCGAGGAGGCGGTGCGCGCGCGGCTGTCGCGCGTTGCGGGTGAGGCTGCGCCGGCGTTGTTGCGGGCGTGTGCGGCGCTCGGCGAACTCGATGCGTTCGCGGGCCGCGCGCGCTTCGCGCGGCGCTATGCTTGCGTCGAGCCGGCGATCGTGGAGGCCGGTGCGGCGCTGGTCTTCGAGGATGCCCGGTATCTGCCGCTTGCGGAAGCGCTCGGCGAGCGCGGGCGCGCGTACGTGCCGATCTCGCTGCGGCTCGAGGGTGCGGCGGTGGTGACGGGACCGAACATGGGCGGGAAGACGGCTGCGCTGCGCACCTGCGGTTTCGTAGCGGCGTGCGTCGCGCTCGGGTTGCCGGTGCCCGCGCGCTCGGCGACGCTGCCGCTCTTCGATGAGATCGTGTGGATCGGCATCGCGCGCGGTGCGGGCGAGGCGGAACTGGAAGGCCGGTTACTCTCGTCGTTCGGAGCGGAAGTGACGGCGCTGCGCGGGTTCTTCGAGCGTGGTGCGCGCCGGCCGTTGCTCTTGATCGACGAATTCGCGCGCACCACGACGCCGCGCGAAGGGCGCGCGTTGCTGGTGGCGTTGCTCGAACGTCTGCGCGAGCGTGGC
>PLFC01000013.1:2520-28602 GCA_003136655.1 Vulcanimicrobiota bacterium | reverse complement strand
TAGCAGGCCCCAGGAGGTAGTTCACGTGCTTTCGCCCCACCGCCATCTTGCTTTCGCATTCATCACTGCCGTCGCCGCGTGCGGCGGCCTCGCCCTGAGCCTCGCGCCCGCGTCGGCGCAAGTGTCGGTCACGGTCAACGGCCGCGGCGTCGACTTCGAGCCGCCGCCGATCGAGCGTGCGGGCCGCATCTTCGTGCCCCTGCGCGGCGTCTTCGAACGGCTCGGCGCGAGCGTGGTCTACGCCAACGGCACGATCAACGCGACGCGTGGTCCGGTGACCGTGTCGCTGCAGATCGGTTCGACCCAAGCTACCGTCAGCGGCCAACAGCAGGCCCTCGACGTCGCGCCGTTCATCGTCGGCGCGAGCACCTACGTGCCCCTGCGCTTCGTCTCGCAAGCGCTCGGAGCCGACGTCAATTACGACGCGGCAAACCGCATCGTGGCGATCGCCGTTCGCGGCGGCCACGGTCCGCCGTACGGCCCCGTGCCGGTGCAACCGCCACCGCCGCCGGCCGGTCCGCAGCCGTCGAATATCGGCCTGGTGCAGCAGCGGCCCGAACGCGGTTCCTCGGTGCGCACGACCCAGCCCACGATCTCGGCAGATTTCAGCGCGCGCGTCGATCCGAATTCCGTGCGCATCTTCCTCGACGGGCTCGACGTGACCGCGTCGTCGACGCGTTCGCAGACCGGCTTCATTTTCGAGCCGCCCTCACCCTTACAGTCGCAAGCACACGTGGTCCGCGTCGTCGGCCGCGACCGTGACGGCGGACGCTTCGAACGTTCGTGGTCGTTCACGTCGGGCTCGGTGCCGCCGCAAAACGTGCTCGACCTGGATCGTCCGCAAGACGGCGCTGCAGTCGATGCGAGCAGCTTCATCGTGCGCGGCACCACCGCTCCCAATGCGCGCGTGCGCATCGTTGCGGGCACGGTCGGCGACGTGGCCGGACCGTTTGCCTTCGGCGCGGGCAACTACGCCGGTGACACCACGGCCGACGCCAACGGCCGCTTCACGCAGACCGTCACGCTCAATACCGTGCCCGGAGCGCGCATCGGCTTGACCGTGACTTCGACCGATCCGCTCACCCGGGAGGGCGTGGAGAAGCGCCTGCGCCTGCGCGCCCGGTAGGGCAAGAGCTTCGCGCGCAGGATGCGCGACGCGCGCGGCGGCACATCGCTCGCATGGAGCGTGAAGCCGCACCCGCCGATCGAATCCCGCGCGCCGTTCTCGTTACGGGAGCGGCGCGCGGCTTAGCCCAGGGCATCGCCGCCGATCTGGCCGCCCATGGCTATCGCGTGGCCTTCACCTACCGGACCGGCGGCTCGTCGCCCGACGAAACGCTGGCGCGCATACGTGCGCACGGCGTCGAAGCGCTCGCAATCGCGGCCGATCACGCGGAGGCGGGCGCGACGAGCGCGGCGGTCGAGCGCGCCGAAGGCGAATTCGGCAGACTCGACGCGCTCGTGCACGCGGTGGGACCGATCGTGGTGCGCAGCTTCGAGCGGTCGTCGCCGGCCGATTACGCCGCGATGCTCGACGGCAACCTGCGCAGCGCCGTCGAGGCGGCGTTCGCCGCGCTGCCGGGCATGCGCGCGCGCCGCTTCGGCCGGCTGGTGTTCTTCGGCATGAACGGCTCGCACGCCACGTTGCCCGCGCGCGGCATGACCCTGTACGGCGCCGCGAAGGCAGGCGTGACCGCGTTCGCGCGCGCGCTCGCGCTCGAAGAAGCCAAGTACGGCATCTCGGTCAACACGATCGAACCCGGCGACATTCGCGAGAAGTCGCTCGATCGCGCCGCATCGCTGCAACTTCCGGCCGACAACCCCACCGGCCACGCGGGTTCGTGGGAAGACATCGCCGGCGCCGTGCGCTTCTTGCTCGGCGACGATGCGGGATTTTTCAACGGCATGACGCTCGGCGTCAACGGCGGTCTCGCCCAGCCGCACGAATGAAATCGGAGCCGGCTCGGGATTGGACGCGAGTCGCGTGGGCCGTGGTCGCGCTGGTCTTCGTGCTGCGTTTGTCGGCGGCGTTCGCGCTGCCCTTGACCGGCGACGAGGCGTACTACTGGGAGTGGAGCCGCCGGCTTGCGGCGGGCTACGGCGATCACCCGCCCGCGGTCGCGTGGACGATCGCGCTGTTCTCGCCGCTCGGCCACAGCGCGGGCGTGGTGCGTTTGGGCTTCGTGCTGTGTGGCGCGGTCGCGTCGCTGGCGGTGGCGGCTTGCGCCGGCGAAATCGCCGGGGACAAACGCGCGGGCGCGGTGGCAGCGCTCGCGCTCTCGCTCGCGCCGCTGGCCTCGATCGCCTTCGGCATGGCCTCGCCCGAAGGTCCGTACCTGATGTTTTGGGCGCTCGCGATCTGGTTTGCGGCGCGCGCCTTCGCGCGCGACCGCGCGCTCGACTGGCTCGCGCTCGGCGTCGCACTCGGCGGCGTGCTGCTCTCGCGGGTGCTCGGCGTCGCGCTGCTCTTCGGCGTGCTCGCCTATGCGCTCGCGCCGGCCCGCTTTGCGCTGTGGCGTCGCGGCATTCCGCTGATGCTGGCCGCGACGCTCGTAGTGTGTTCGCCGCTCTTGCTCTGGAACGCGCAACACGGTTGGGCCACCTTCGCCTTCGCGCTCGTCCACCGCCATCAAGAGACGCGCGAGTTTTCGCTGCCCACCGTTTTGCTCGAACAGTTCGCAGCCTATTCGCCGGGCATCTTCGCGGCGGTGCTCGTGGCCGCGTTCCGCCCGCGTAGCGCGCTCCTGGCCTGGACGGCGTTACCCCAGTTCGTCGTCGTCGCGTTCTTCTCGCTGTTCGAGCGCGTCGAGATCTACTGGATCTTTGGCTTCTTCGTGTCGCTGTGCGCGATGCTCGGCGTGGCCTTCGTGCATCTCGCGCCCCGCGCGCGGCGGATCTGGAGCGTGGTGACGGTCGCGCCCGCGGCGTTCTTGCTTGCCCTGCTCTTCGCGATCAGCTTTGCCCCGGCGCAGGTGTATGCGTTCCTGTCGCACGAGACGGGAGCCGAGCTGCGTAACGGCGGACCATTCGAGATCATGACCTATGCCCGGCTGGCCGGCGATGCCGGCGCGCTCGCGCGGGGACGCGACGCGATCGTAATGACCGACGGCTACGGCTTTTCGTCGATCATGGATTTCGACGCGGGTCTCGCGCCGGTGGTGATCGGTTACGATTGGCAGGGCCGCGAATCGCACGCGTGGTTTCCGGATTCGGAGCGGCCGCGGAACGCGTTGCTCGTCGACAAGGAACCGCTGGCCAGCCGGCCCGACGTGGCCAAGCACTTGGCTCGTGCCTGCGCGCGCGTGGAAGACGGCGGCATACACGCGTACGGGTTCGGACAGGCGCCGCCGCGGCCGTACTATTTCACCTGGTGCGACGGCCTCAAACCCGACGGCCTGGCGATCTTGCGCTGGGAATACGATCGGGAGTCGCTGCGCTGAGATGCCCGGCCTCGATTACATCCCGCTCAGTGCTACCGCCTCGCGCCCCATGGCCACCGCGGAATTGCGCGCGCTCGCGCGCGAACGCATGCGCGGGCTGGGTTATGCGTACGTGGCGACCGAACTCGCGCCGGCCGGCGCCAATCTGCGCTTCGACGTGATCGGCGTATCGCGCTATACGCGCCAAGTGCGCATCTACGAGGTCAAGTCGTCGCGCGCCGATTTCCTCAACGACGCCAAGTGGGAGAACTATCTGCCCTACTGCACGCAATTCGCCTTCGTCGCGCCCGCCGGCGCGATCTTTCGCTGGGAACTGCCCCGCGAATGCGGTCTCATCGAATACGGCGCGCCTGCGTTCGAAAGCATGCGCCGCGCGCGGCGCTTCGGCGTGACGATCTTGCGCGAGGATTGCCTGCGCGCCGTGCGGCCCGCGCAACGTCTGCGCGAACGCGTCGCCGACGACGAGTGGATCGCGCTGCTCGAAGCGATCGCGCTCGGTACGCGCGGCGGTCCGCCCGCACTCGAATTCGAAGAAGGCGCGGGCATCTGAGCCGCCTCCGTTTCGCATGCGCGGCGGCGTTGGCCGCCGCGTCGCTCGCCGCATGCGCGCCGCATCGCGCGCAGGATGCGTCGGCTTCGCCGTCGCCGCCGCTCGCGGCGCGCGCCGCGGTGACCGCCGTGCCGCCGACGCCGGCCCCGCCCTGGTCGAGCGCCGACCTGGACGATCTGCGCCGGCGGCTCGATGCGATCTTCGGCGGCGACGTCTTTGCGCGCGGCGGCGCGGCCGCCGTCGTGGACGCCGACGGCGTACCGCTCTACGACTTGCGCGGCGCGCGGCCGATGACGCCCGCCTCGACGCTCAAGCTCGTGGTCGCAGCCACGGCGCTCGACGCGTTCGGTCCGCAATACCGGTTTGCGACGAGCTTCGTCGCGCTCGACACGCCCGACGCGCAAGGCCTCGTGCGCGGCCCGCTGTGGTTCGTCGGCGGCGGCGACCCGCTCTTCACCACGCAGGATTTGCGCGCGGGCATCGGCGCGCTGCATCGTTTGGGTGTACGCCGCGTCGATGGCGCGCTCTTGATCGATGCGGGCGCCTTCCGCGGACCGGAACGCAATCCGCATTGGGAGCCCGAAGACCTCGACGAAGGCTATGCCGCTGCAACCAGCGCCGTGTCGCTCGACGAAGACACGGTCGAATTCGACGTGACGCCCGGCGCGCCGGGCGAGGCCGCGCGCGTCGCGATCGAACCGCCCAACGACGCGGTCGACGTGCGCGGCAGCATCTCCACCGGCTACTCGACCGACGTGCAGATCGATCGCGTCGAAGCGCCGCTGCGCGCCGGGACGCACTATCGCAACGTCTTCGAGTTGAGCGGTAGCATCGCGGCGGGTGAGGAGCAGAAGTACTGGAAGCCCGTGCTCGACATGCCGGCCTACGTTGCCGGTGCCATCGCCGCGCTCGGGCGCGAGCGCGGCATCACCTTTGCCGGCGTCTCGGATCTCGCGCCGGCGCCGCTCGCCGCGCAGACGCTGTGGCTGCATCACTCGCTGCCGCTCGCCGCGATCCTGACCGAGATGCTGGTGCACTCCAACAATCATAGCGCCGAGCAACTCTTGCGCAGCGTCGGCGAGAAGGTCGCCAACGTCGGCACCGACGCCTCGGGCATCGCCGCGGAGCGGACGGAACTGCGCCGGCTGGGCGTCTCGCCGTCGGAATTCACCGTCTACGACGGTAGCGGCTTGGCCCCGGCCGACAAGGTGTCGCCGGTGGCGTTGGCCCGCTTGATCGCGGCGGAATTGCACGGTCCCAACGCATCGGTCTTCGTGCGGGCGCTCCCGCGCGTGGGCCAAGAAGGCACGGTGATCTACCACGAACTCACCGATGCGCGCGGCCGCGTCCGCGCGAAAAGCGGGCATTTGGCGCAGGTCAACGCCCTGGCGGGCGTCGTCGCCACGCGCCGTCACGGCCGCGTCGCCTTTGCGTTCGTGGTCAACGATCCGTCGGCGCAGGCCGCCGAGGTGAGCGTCGCACAAGACTCCGCGCTCGATACGCTGGCGGACTTTTGAACGCATAGGCCAAAGACTCGCGCCATGCATCTCGACGCTGCGGCGTTTTCGCAAATCCTCAATCGGGCGCTCGGTGCGGGCGAATATGCCGATGCGTTCTACGAGCGACGGCTGGCCCGCACGTTCCGGCTGCAGGACGGCAAGATCCACGAAGCCGGCGTGTCGCTGGTGCGCGGAGTGGGCATTCGCACGATCGCGGGCGAGCGCACCGGGTACGCCTATACCGACGATCTTTCGATGGAAACGCTGTTGCGCACCGCCCGCGTCTCCGCGCTGATCGCGCGCGACGGCGCGGCGCGCGTCGACTCGGTCGAACTCAGCGGCGAGGCGCGCGAAGCGCCCGAGATGTACGCTGCCGGCACGCTCGACTCGGGCGCCGAATCGGCGACGTACGTCGATCTGCTGGCCCGGGCCGACGTCGCGGCGCGCGCGTTCGATCCGCGCATCGGCACGGTCAACGCCTTCGTCAGCGACGAAACGCAAGAGGTCGTCATCGCGACGAGCGAGGGTCTGTTCGTGCGGGATCGCCGGCCGCTGGTGGCGCTCGGCGTGCAGTGCGTGGCCAACGGTAGCGTTCGGGGCAACGGCTTTCAAGGCGACGGCGGACGCGCGAGCATCGACTTCTTCGCCACGCGCACGCCCGAAGAGATCGCGCGCGAATCCGCGCGCATCGCGAGCGTCAACTGCGAGGCGCGCGAAGCGCCCGCCGGAGAATTCGAAGTCGTGGTCGGCGCGGGTAGCGGCGGCGTGCTGTTGCACGAAGCGGTGGGTCACGGCCTCGAGGGTGACTTCAACCGGCACGGCACCTCACTCTACAGCGGACGCGTGGGCGAGCGCGTCGCGAGCGAATTGGTTTCGATCTACGACGACGGCAATTTGCACGGCGAACGCGGCAGCCTAGCCGTCGACGACGAGGGCACGCCCGGACAGCACAAGGTGCTCGTGGAACGCGGCGTGTTGCGCGGCTACATGCAAGACCGGCTCAACGCCGGCTTGATGGGCGTGACCTCGACGGGCAGCGGCCGGCGTCAATCGTTTCGCGTGCTGCCGCAACCGCGCATGTGCAACACGTACATGCCGCCCGGCGAATCGACCTACGACGAGATCATCGGCTCGGTGAAGAAAGGCATCTTCGCGGCCTCGTTTGCGGGCGGTCAGGTCGAGATCAGCAAAGGCGACTTCGTGTTCATGCTGGCCGAGGGCTATCTGATCGAAAACGGCAAGCTGACCACGCCGATTCGCGGCGCGAGTTTGACCGGTAACGGTCCCGAGATCATGAACCGCGTGACGATGGTGGGCAACGACGCGCGGCTCGCGGGCCGCTACTATACGTGCGGCAAGGGCGGCCAATACGTGCCCGTCGGCGTGGGCATGCCCACGGTCAAACTCTCGCGCGTGACGGTTGGAGGTTCGGCGGTTGCCTGAAGCGTTGGAACTCGCCGGCTTCGCAGTGGCGGAAGCGCTCGCCGCGGGAGCGACGCAAGCCGAAGCGACCTGCACGGTCGCGGAACGCTTCAGCGCCGAAGCGCGCGGCCCGCGCATCGAGAAGCTCGAACAGTCGACGGGACGCGCGCTCTCGCTGCGCGTCTTCGTAGGCGGCGCGAAGGCTGCGCTGGGCACGAGCGATCTCACCCGCGACGGTCTGCGCGCCTGCGTGCGCCAGGTCGTGGATGCGGCGCGTTTCGTGGCCGACGACCCGCACGCGGGCCTGCCCGAAAGTATCGCCGAGGCCGACGAAGGCGAAGGCCTGGGCCTCTATGCGGACGACGTCGCGCGCCGCGCCGCCGAAGAAAAACTCGAAGACGCGTTGCGGCTGGAGGCCGCGGTGCGGGAATACGATCCGCGCATCGTCAACTCGAGCGGCGCGCGCGTGGCCGACACGCAAGCGCGCGTGTCGCTGGTCAACTCGCTCGGCTTTCGCGGCAGCTATCGCGCTTCGAGCGCGCAGCGCAGCGTCGGTCCGATCGCGCAGGACGGCGCCAACAAACGCGTGGCCGGGTACGGCACGGCCGCGCGCGGCTACGCGGCGCTCGAGTCGACCGAATCGGTCGCGACGACGGCAGCCGCGCGCGCCGTGGAGATGTGCGGCGCGCGCAAGCCGCAGACGATGCGCTGTCCCGTGATCTTCGAGCGCGACGTGGCCGCGCAAGTGCTGTCCGACATCTTCTCGGCGCTCAATGCGGCCAACGTCGCCGCCGGCAATTCGTTTCTCGCGGGCAAGATCGGCGAACGCGTGGGCAGCGAGTTCGCAACGCTCGTCGACGACGGCCGTCTGCCCGGGGCGCTCGGCACGTCGCCCTTCGATTCCGAAGGCGTGCCCACGCGTCGCACCGTCGTGCTCGAGCGCGGCATCCTGCAGACGTATCTGTACGATACTTATAACGGCCGCAGGCTGGGCGCGGCGAGCACCGGCAACGCGTCGGGTGGCGGCATCGGGCCCAACAACTTCTACCTCGAACCCGGCCCTGATTCGCTCGAGGAATTGATCGCCTCCACCAGCCGGGGCGTCTTGATCCTCGATACGATCGGGTTCTCGACGGAGTCGGTGACCGGCACCTACAGCCGCGGCGCGCGAGGCTTCGCGATCGAGAACGGCGAGCGCGCCTACCCGATCGACGAATTCACGATCGCCGGCAACTTGCTCGAGATGCTGGCGGGCATCGACCGGGTGGCGAGCGACCTCGTCTTCGATTCCTCGATCGTGGCCCCGTCGTTCCGGGTGGCGGAGATGACCGTCTCGGGCACCTGAGTTTTGAAGGACTAACTCTTGCGTTAGGCGCACCTAAGTCGCCCATGAAGGGTCGTTTGGGTTCGTTCGGTTTGGTCTTGCCCACGGGCGGACTGTTGCTCGCTTGGGCCGCTCTCGCGGCGAAACCGGAGCCCGCTCCGGCCATCCCCGTTTTCGCCCACCAGTACGAGGTGACGTGCGACAAGTGCCACTCGGTCATCCCGCACCTCAACGAGTTCGGGGCGGCCTTCATGGCCAACGGTTACCGCATCCCGGGGGTGAAGCCGGGTCCGGCGTTTCCGATTTCGGCGAAGACCAACCTCGTCGACTCGAGCCAAAACCAGGGCGACGGACCAAACGGGGCCGGCCTGCCCAAGGCGATCGTNNTTCACGGCGGGCGCGATCGGTTCGCGCGCGAGCTATTTGGTGGAACAGTATGCGGTCGACGGCGGCCTGCCCGGCTTGACCCGCGACGCGTGGGCCATCGATCGCCTCAACCCGTGGGATGCGAAGATTCCGCTCTACGTGCAGGCCGGTTCGTTCACGCTGCCGCTGCCGGTCGATCCCGAGACCTTTCGCGACTCGTACCAGAACTACACGATTTACACGCAGACGGTAGGCACGAACTCGTTCAACTTCTTCGATCCCAAGATCGGCGCGCGCTTCAGCGCCGGCGACCCGCTGCGCGGTTTCAACGCGCAACTCTTCGCGGGACAAGGCCACGATCGCGAGAGCGGCTTGCCCTCCGACGGCGTCGACTTCATGGGCTACGCACAAGAGGCCGTGGGTCCGTTCGCGTTGAGCGCGTACCGCTATCAGGGCGCACGGCCTTCGCCCGTAGGCACGGATAATTTCTCGCGGACGGGATACGGCTTCACCTACGATCAGTGGGGCCGCTTCTCCAGCGAGACCGTGCTGCAGCAGGGTTGGGATTCCACCTGCGGCGTGTTCCGTAACGCGGGCTGCGCTTCGAGCGGCGGCTTCACGCAACTGCGCTATCAGTTCGACAAGAAGCTCTATGCGTCGGCGCGCTACGAGGGCACGAACGATCCTACCAACGGCTTCACGCGCGACGGGCTCGTGATGCTGGGCTACGGGCCGGGCGAGAATTCGCGCATCACGATCGAAGACGTGATCGCGCATACGCCGAAGACGACGCACACGATGAACCTGCAATTCTCGGTGGCCTACTGATGCGTGCGACGCACCTCGCCGCGCTGGCGGCGGCAATCGCCTGCGTCTCGCTCGCTCCGGCAAGCGCCGCGCAAACGCACGCGATCGATCCGGCGAAGTCGAAGGCACAATTCCGGATCGCGCACATCTTCGTTTCGCGCGTGACCGGCACCATTCCGATCCTGCGCGGCGAGGTCGCCCTCGATGAAGGCGCCACGATTCCGAGTGCGGTCAGCGCGACGCTCGATGCGGCGCACGTGGATTCGGGCGATCGCGACCGCGACGCCTCGCTCGAAAGTTCCGACTACTTCGACACGCAGAAATTTCCGGAGTGGACGTTTGCGAGCACGAAGATCACCCCAACCGGTCCGGCCGCATTCGGACTCGACGGCACGCTGACGATCCACGGCGTGGCCCAGCCCGAACACCTCGACGTCACGGTGACCGGCGATGCCAAAAGTCCGCAGTACCATGCGACCGGACGGATCGACCGCCACGCTTTCGGCATGAAGGGCGCGCGCCTCGATCCGGTGATCGGCAAGGATGCCGACGTGACGCTCGACATCGTCTTGAGCCGCTGACGCGCGCTTGAGACCGCGCGGGGAGGTAACTCCTGCAACGCTCGACGAGGGCGAGCGAGGGGCGTCTCGGCGCGAAGCCAAAGACCATCGTCATGGCTTCACCTGCGATCGGTTACACGCTCATCATGCGCCTGGAGATGCCGCCCACGCCGGGCGCCTTCGGGCTGTTGGCTCAGGCGATCGGCGATGCCGGGGGCATCATCGGCGCGGTCGACATGCGCAACGCCGGGCGGCAACTGACCACGCGCGACGTGACCGTGACCGTCGCTTCCGACTCGGTGGGCAACGCGGTGCGCGGCGCGGTCGAACGGCTCGACGGCGTGCGCATCGTGAGCGTTTCCGACTCGACGTTTCTGGCCCACCTCGGCGGCAAGATCCGCGTCGAGCCGAAGATCCCCGTCGTCAACCGTACCGACCTGTCGAAGGTGTACACGCCCGGCGTCGCGCGCGTCTCGATGGCGATCGCGGCCGATCCCAATAAGGCCTTTCAACTGACCATCAAGCGCAACTCGGTGGCGGTCGTCAGCGACGGCACCGCGGTGCTCGGCTTGGGCGACATCGGTCCGCTGGCGGCGGCGCCGGTGATGGAAGGCAAGTGCATGCTCTTCAAGCAGTTTGCGGGCATCGACGCCTTTCCGATCTGTCTGGATACCAAAGACATCGACGCGATCGTCGAGACCGTGGTGAACATCGCGCCCATCTTCGGCGGCATCAACCTCGAAGATATTTCCGCGCCGCGTTGCTTTGAAGTCGAGCGGCGCCTGCAAGAGCGTCTCGACATTCCGGTGATGCACGACGACCAGCACGGCACCGCGGTCGTGATCCTCGCCGCCCTGCTCAACGCCGCGCGCGTGGTGGGCAAGGCGATGGAGAATCTGACCGTGGTGGTCGCGGGCAGCGGCGCGGCGGGCACGGCCACGATGAAGATGCTGCTGGCCGCAGGCGTGCGCGACGTGATCGCGGTCGACCGCGTGGGTGCGCTCAACCGCTCCGACCACTACGAGAACTCGCACTGGACCTGGCTCGCCGAACACACCAATCTGCAGAACCGGCGCGGTTCGCTCGCCGACATGCTCGACGGCGCCGACGTGTTCATCGGCGTGTCCGCGCCGGGGATTCTGCGTCCGCAAGATCTGCAGCGCATGGCCCGCGANNCCGATCGTCTTCGCGATGGCCAATCCCACGCCGGAGATCATGCCCGACGTGGCCGCGCCGTACGTCACCGTGATGGCTACCGGTCGCTCGGACTTTCCCAACCAGGTCAACAACTTGCTGGCCTTCCCGGGCATCTTCCGCGGCGCGCTCGACTGCCGCGCCAGCCGGATCACCGACGGCATGAAGCTTGCCGCCGCGCATGCGATCGCCGACATCATCACCGATCAAGAGCGCGGGCCGGAGTACGTGGTGCCCAGCGTCTTCGACGCGCGCGTGGTCGACGTGGTGGCCCGCGCGGTCGCCGCTGCGGCTGCCGAGGAAGGTGTCGCCCGTCGCCAACTGCTGGCTCCCGAAGGCGAGGAAACCACCGTTCCGGTATAGATGACGGGCATGTCCGCCCGTATCGCGCGCATCCTCATCGTCGAAGACGATCCCGCGGTTGCTTCGTTCGAACAGACGATGCTGGCCCGTGCCGGCTACGATTCGCGCGTGGTGGCCACGGGCGGCGAAGGCTTGGATCTGATCAAGGAATACCAGCCCGACGTCGTGTTGCTCGACATCGGTCTGCCCGACATGTCGGGATTGGAGTTGTGCGAGGCGATCGCGGAATCGGCGGACGCGTACATCCTGCTGGTCAGCGGACAGTCGAGTGAAGACGTCAAGCTCTCGGGCCTCGGTCTCGGCGCCGACGACTTCATCACCAAGCCGTTTTCGGGCAACGAACTCGTTGCGCGCATCGCTTCGTTCTTGCGCCGTCGCGAACGTTCGCGCGCGCGGGAGACCGACGGCCGCTTGCGTCTGGGCGATGTGGAACTCGTGCGCGACCTGCACACCGTCGAACGCGACGGCCGTTCGGTCTCGCTCACCGCGCTCGAGTTTCGCCTGCTCTGGTTTCTCGGCGAAGCCGACGGTAAACTGATGACCCGCGCGCAGATTCTGGAGCGCGTGTGGAACGACGTGTCGGGCGTGCCGACGCGCGTGGTCGACGTGCACGTCGCCGCGCTGCGTAAGAAACTCAGCGAACTCGATGCGGTGCTGCAAATCTCGTCGGTTCGAGGCATCGGCTACCGGCTCGATTCGCGATGAGCCGCGAGTCGGGCGCGGCGCTCGCCGAACTGACGCTCGATCCGCGCGATAAGCGGCCGCTCTACGTGCAGATCGCCGACGATATCGCCGCGCGCATCGAGCGCGGCGAACTGCACGAGGGCGAGCGTTTGCCGGGCATCCGCGAACTCGCCGCTCGTTTGGAGTGCGGTCTGGTGACGGTGTCGCAAGCCTACGACTCGCTCGTGGCACGCGGCCGCGCGCTCGCGCGTTCGGGCAAAGGCACGTTCGTCGCCACGCCGCGCGAACCGGCGACGTTCGAGCGCCGTTGGGAACCGGAAGTGCGCGGCGGCCGCGCGCGCATGGAGGGCTTGAGCGAGCTCTTGCAGCGCGCCGCGGAGCCGGGCACGATTTCGCTCGCCACCGGGCACCCCGCGGCGCAGACCTTTCCGCTGGCCGAGTTCGGACGGTGCGTGCAACGCACGCTCTCCGACGACCCGCCGGAGATGATGCAGTACGCGTCGGGAAACGGCGACGCGGATTTGCGCGAGTCGCTGGCGCGCATGCTGCGGTCGCGCGGCGTCGCCGCCAATGCCGACGACGTGATCGTGTGTTCGGGCGCGCAGCAGGCGGCCGACGTGGTTGCCTCGGGCGTGCTCGAAGAGCGCGCCGTCGTCGCGGCGGAGAGCCCGTCGTACGCGCCGACGCTCGGCGTCTTCGACGCGCGCGGCGCGACCTACGTGGAACTCGGCGCGGACGCCGACGGTTTGCGCGTCGACGACGTCGAGCGCGTCTTCGCGGAATACCGGCCGCGCTTATTTTACGTCAACCCGTTCGCACAGAATCCCACGGGCGTCGTGCTGCCCGACCGGCGCGCCAAGGCGATCGTGGCGCTCGCGCGGCGTTACGACGTGGTGGTGCTCGAGGATCAGACGGGCTGGACCTTCACCTACGACGGGCCGCCGCCCGCGCCGTTGGCCGCGCACGATACCGACGGCCGCGTCGTGTTGCTCGAGAGCCTTTCGAAGACGATCTTCCCGGCGCTGCGCGTGGGCTACGTGTTCGCGCGCGGCGGCTTGCGCACGCCGATCGCCGCGGCCAAATTACGCGCCGACTCGTTCACCTCGACGCTCTCGCAGCGCGCGCTCTGGCGCTTCATCGAATCGCCCGCATACGCCAAACATCTGCGCGCGGCCAAGGCGCTCTACCGCAAGCGTCGCGACGCCTTCGTCGACGCGCTGCAGCGCGCGATCCCCTGGTCGGCGGTGAGTCCGCCGGCGGCCGGCACCACGCTCTGGCTGCCCCTGCCGCCGCGCATCTCGGCGCAGGCCGCGTTCGACGAGTGCGCGCGCGAAGGGGTGCTGGTCATGCCCGCCGGACCGTGGTACCCCACGCGCTCGGGGCCCGCCGCATTGCGCCTGGGCTTCGGCGACCTCGACGAAGACGCGGCGCGCGAGGGCGTGGCGCGTCTGGGGCGCGCGTTGCACCGCTTGGCAGGGCGGGCTTAGCGTCGCGCGCCCAACGCAGGACGCAAACGTATCGCGCCCGTAAGCGAGGCGGTTGTGTTCGTCTTCGGTGATCGTTCCTTCGTCCGGCGCAGGCTTGCGCCGTCTCTCTTTGCAGCGGCGCTGCTGATCGCGCCCGCGGGAGCGGCGCCGCTGGTCGCGACCGCGCCCTACGTGTTCGACGCGCCCTCCGGCGAGCGGCAAGCGGGCCCGCTCGATCCGCGCGATCCGTACACGCAGATTCTACCCTCGGGCCGCATCGTGCATCCGGCGGGCACGAGCGTGGTGGTGGGCATGAACGCGCAGGGCGTCGTGCTCAGCCCCGACGGTCGCTTCGCGATCGTCAGCAACGACATCGATCGCCAAGATGCGGCCGTGAGCGCCGTCGACGGCATCACCCGCGGCGGTTATTCGCTCGCGGTCGTCGACACGGCGACCATGCGCGTCGTCGATCGCTATCGTCCGGCGGGCGAGGCATTTTTCATGGGCCTGCTCGCGCTGCGCGATCCCGACGATGCGGCGAAGACGGTGGTCTTCGCCGCGGGCGGCGGCAACAAGGCCGTCTACGTCCTGGATCTCGACGCGACGGGTAAGCTCAGCCCCGACGCGCACCACACGATCGCGCTACCCGGCGCGAGCGATCCGCACTTCGCGAATGCGAACTTGGGCTTCGCGAGCACGCTCGTGCTTTCGCCGGATCACGTGCACGCATACGTCGTCGACGAATTGGCCAATACGGTGGCGACGATCGACGTGCGCTCGCGCAGCCTGAGCGCGACGCCCGTACCCGTCGGATTCTTTCCGCTGGGTGCGGCGTTGACCGAGCGCGGGTTGCTCGTTGCAAACGAAGGCTTGCAGCAGTATCCGTTCTTCCCGGCGCCGGTTGCGGCGCCGCGCTTCGAGCCGCCGGCCGAGGATCTCGCGCGTGCGTCGTCGCTCTCGCTCGTCGCGCTCGGCGCGACGGGCACGCTTGCGGGTTTGAGCGCATCGGTGCCCATGGACCCGCGGCCCGACGGCTCGCACGTGGTCGGTGGCGCGCATCCGAGTGCGGTCGTGGCCATGCGGCACGCCCCCTATGCGTTCGTGGCGCTCGCGGGCGTCGATCGCGTTGCAGTGGTCTCGCTTGCCGGCGTACGACCGCGCGTCGTCGGCGGCACGGAACTGCGTCTGTTCGATCGCGGACCGTACGGCACGCAACCCAGCGCCCTGGCGCTCGCCGAGGGCCAGAAACGTTTGTACGTCGCGCTCGCAGGCATCGATGCGGTGGCCGTGCTCGACGTTTCGGATCCCGTGCATCCACACCGGCTCGGCTTGATTCCGACGGGCTGGTATCCGAGCGCGCTCGTGCTCTCCGCCGACGGCAAGCGGCTCTTCGTGGCCAACGCGAAGGGCTTTTCGCACGATCCGAATTTCCACGGTGCGGGCCCCGAAGAACGCAGTGCGAGCGGACGCGTGCTGAAGGTCGATCAGGATTCGAACGCCATCTGGGCCACCCTCGAACGCATCGAGCTGAGCGGGCTCGATCTGCGCCGCGCGACGGCTGCGGCGCTCTCGTACCTGCGCTCGGTGAAACCCGCGCAGCACGATCCGGTCGTACCGCAAGGCGTCGTGGAGCCGAGCCCGGTCATCAAGCACGTGGTCATGATCTTGCAAGAGAACAAGACCTACGATTCGATGCTCGGCGATCTGACCGACGCCGCGGGCCGGCCCTATGGGCCCGGCGATCCGGCGCTCGTGTCGTTCGACAAGAGCGTGACGCCCAATCTGCACGCACTGGCCGCGACCTTCGGTTTGGCCGGCAACTACTACGCCGATGCCGAGGAATCCGATGCGGGCCACCAGTTCGCAAGCGCCGGTACGGCGAGCCTCTACACCGAGCGCACGCTGGCGGTGAAAAAACGGCGCGAGCCGATGGTCAACAAGAACGAAGACGTGGAGGACTATCCGCGCGCCGGTTACATTTTCAACGCGCTCGCGCGCGCCGGTTTGACGTATCGCGATTACGGCGACCTGATGCGCCTCTCGGGATACGACGAGGGCGAGAACCCCGATCCGAAGGTCGACGACCCGAACTTCGCCGGCATCGCCGACGAGGACGCGCCGTTGAGCGGCTTCGGCGGAAAGTACCGCATCGACGTTCCGGGCATCGCCGCGCTCGCGGGCCGGCTCGACCCGAATTATCCCGCGTGGAACTTGCGCATCCGCGACGTGCGTCGCGCCAAGGAGTTCATCAAGGATTTCGACGCGTTCGAAAAAGCCGGGACCATGCCGGCCTACACCACGATCTTTCTTCCCGCCAATCACGGCGGCCACGGTCCGTTCATTCCTCCGCTCGCGGAAGAAGTGGCCGACGGCGACCGCGCGTTGGGTTTGATCGTCGAGTATTTGACCCACTTGCCGGAATGGAATTCGACCGCGATTTTCATTCAGCCCGATGACGCGCAATCCGGCTACGATCACGTCAACGAACATCGCAGTTATGCGGTGGTGGTCTCGCCGTACGTCAAGCATCACTATCTCGGCTTGCACCATCTCTCGACGGTCGGCGTGCTCAAAACCGAAGAAGAGCTCCTCGGCGTACCGCCGCTCGCGCTCGGCGATGCACTGGGCAGCGACCTGCGCGATTTCTTCACGCCGCTGCCCGACGCGACGCCGTACACGCACCTCGACGTTCCCACGCAGACGGCGTCCGTCGAGGGCGAACGCATCGCCGCGTTGCTCGATCGCACCGATCAGTCGGCACCCGATGCCGACGCGCAGCGCGCGGGCACGTTGGTCACGCTTTCGCGCGAAGCCGACGCGCTGGCCGCGCGCCGCGCCGCGCTCGCGCCGGGCGACTACGCCGAGCGCCAGAACGCGCTCTATCGGCGGGCGCTCGCCGTCTTCGAGTAGGCCACCGGGGGTCTAGGCGAGCCCGAGGCGTAATCACGACGGCCATGCCCTCCGCAGCCCCTCTCGCCGCAGTGCAGGCGCCCTTCGTGCGCGGCGATGCCGAAACGTTGCGCGCCGCGCTGCTGGTCGCTCCGTCGCCGGCACTGGCCGAACGGCGACCGCTGCAGAGCGAGTCGAACTCGATCCCCGAACGCGCGGAAGAACAGCATGCGTTGCTGGCCGCGCGCCTGGCCGCCCACGGCGTCGCCGTGCGCGTGTTGGCCGCACCGGAGCGCGCGCCGCTCGGCTCGCTGTGCGCCGATGCGGCGATCGTGTTCCCCGACGGCGCCTTCGTGCTACGCCCGAGCGAACTCGACCGGCGCGGCGAGGTCGTCGCGATCGAGGCGGCCCTCGCAACGCTCGGCGTGCCCGTCGTCGCGCGCTTGGAGCCGCCGGGCCTGCTCGACGGCGGTGATGTGATGTTCTCCGGCGACACGGTGTATCTCGGCGTCGCAACCGCGCGGCAGTCGGAGATCGGCTTGCGCGGATGGGCGCGGGGCAACGCGCACGGGCGCGGGCAAGTGGCGGCCTACGCGCGCGAGCGGAACTGGAAGGTCGTCGACGTCGCGCTCGCCTCCGAAGCGATCCGTCTGCGCGCCGTGGCCTCGCTGATCGCTGCCGACACCGTGGTGCTCTCGCCCGGTCTGTGCGACGCCGCAGCGTTCGCGGGCTTACAAGTAATCGAGGCGCCGCGCGGCGAGGATTATGCCGCGGGCGTGCTGGCGTTGGGCAATCGGCACGTGTTGGCCAACGTGCGCTTCCGGCAAACGATTCCGCTCCTGCGTAAGGCCAAGTTCAACGTCGATGCGATCGACCTGTGGGAGTTCGGGAAGATCGGCGCGACGCCGTCGCTCTTGGCCTTGGCGCTCAAGCGCGGCTGAGGCCCGTGCGCATCGCGCTCTTCTCCGACGTCCACGGCAACCTGCGCTCGCTCGACGCGTGCCTGAAGGATCTGCGCGAGCAGGGCGGCGCCGACCTCATCGTGGGCGCGGGCGACTACTGTCTGGACGGACCTCGGCCGCGCGAGGTGCTCGAGCGTTTGGTCGAAGCGGGCGCGCAGTGCGTGCGCGGCAACACCGACCGTTACATCGCCGATACGCAAACGTTCGGACCGGACGACGAAGATTACGCTGAACTGACCTGGACGCGGGAAGCGCTCGGTGCGGAGTGGGTCGCGTGGCTCGGCGCGTTACCGGTCGCGTTGCGTTTTGGCGAGGGCGAGCCCGCCGGGCGGCTGCTGGTGGTGCACGCGAATCCCAAGGCCGACGACGAGCACGTTTGGCCCGACGCAACCGACGCCCAGTTGGAGCGTGTCCTGGAGGGGGTCGTCGAGCGGACGATCGCGTTCGGACATCTGCACCTCCCCTACGTGCGTTTCTGGCGCGACCGGCTGCTCGTCAACGTCGCTTCGGCGGGCTTGCCGAAGGACGGCGACGCCCGTGCGGGTTACGCGATTCTCACGCAACGCCCGGGCGGTTGGGAAGTCAAACACCGGCGCGTCGATTTCGACGTCGCCAAAGTCGTGGCCGAGATCGAGCAGAGCGGAATGCCCGATCGCAAGCGGCACCTCAAAGTGCTCTTGCGCCATCGCTACAAGGAGATTGGTGAGCGGGTCCCCTGAGCAGAAAATAGCACTGCGCGTCGCTGCGCTCAGCAAACGCTACGGCGATCAGCTCGCCGTCGACGGCATCTCGCTGCACGTCGAGCGCGGCGACTTCTTCGGATTTCTCGGGCCCAACGGCGCCGGCAAGACCACCACGATCAACGCGATCGTCGGCCTGGCCGAAATCGACGGCGGCTCGATCGAGGTGTTCGGGCACGACGTCGTACGCGACTGGCGCGCGGCACGCAGGCTCGTCGGGCTCGCGCCGCAGGAATACAATTTCGACCGCTATCTCTCGATTCGCGACGTCCTGATCTTCCAGGCGGGCTATTACGGGCTCAAGCCGCGCGAGGTGCGCGCGCGCGCCGACGAGTTGCTCCAGCGCTTCGGGCTCGCTTCGAAAGCCAACCAGACGTTCGTGAAGCTCTCGGGCGGCATGAAGCGCCGGCTCTCGCTCGCGCGGGCGCTGATCCATCAGCCGCAACTCTTGATTCTCGACGAACCCACCGCCGGCGTCGACGTGGAACTGCGCATCGAATTGTGGGAACTCTTGCAGCGCCTCAACGCCGAGGGCACCACGATCATCCTAACGACGCATTATCTCGAAGAAGCCCAGGCGCTCTGTCGCAATCTGGCCATCATCGAAGGCGGCAAGATCGTGGCCATGGACGCGACCGCGGGACTCTTGCGCTTGCACGGCCGCACGAGCCTCACCGTGACGCTCGACCGGGCCGCCGCAACCTTGCCGCCCGATCTCGCCGCGCGTGGGGCGCGCGTCGAGGGCGAGCCGCGCATGCTGCGTTTCGACAGTCTGCCCGCGTCGGCGATCGGCGGCGTGTTGCAACGCATCGCGGCGCTCGGGTACGCCGTCGAGAGCGTCGAGACCGCGCAGGCCAATCTGCAGGACGTCTTCTTGGAATTGGTGGGACGATGACGTTCGGCAACGCGGTCGGCTTCCAGACCCTCGTCAAGCGCGAGATCTACCGCACGATGGCGGTGATCAATCAAGTCGTCTGGCCGCCGATCATCACGACGGTGCTCTACGTGCTCGTCTTCGGCGTGGCGCTGGGCAGCCGCATTCCGCAGATCCAAGGCGTGTCGTACGCGGCCTATCTCGTGCCCGGACTGATCATGTTGCAAGTGATCGACGCGACCTACAGCGAGGTCTCGAGTTCGGTCTTCCAGGGCCGCTTCATGAACTCGATTCAAGAATTGCTGATCGCGCCGCTNNGCGCTCGTGCTGGCCGCGGGCGCGGTGCTCGCGCACGTGCTGCCCACCGACTGGCCGCTCTTTTTCCTCGTCACCGCGCTCGTGGCCACGCTCTTCTGCGGCCTGGGCATCGTCTTCGGACTCTTCGCGGAAAAGTTCGATCACATCGCGGTGCTCACGACCTTCGTGATCACGCCGCTGGTGTTCGTGGGCGGCGTCTTCACCTCGACGCGCTTGATGCCGCCGCTGCTGCGCGAAGCCTCGCTCTTCAATCCGATGTTCTACATGATCGGTGCGCTGCGCTATGCGTTCACGCCGGTGGGCGACGTGCCGCTGCCGGTGGCGCTCGGCGTGCTGTGCGCGCTGACCGCGATCGCGCTCGGTGCGGCCCTGCGGCTCACGGCCATCGGGTACAAGCTGCGCGTCTGAGCCCGGCGCCCGGGGGACGCCCCCGCGGCGCAGAGAAAAACCGGGTCATGCAGAGGTTTGCCGCGTCATTTGCTTTGGCCGCACTGTCGTTTGCCGCCGTTCCAGCCTACGCCGACGGACCGCCCGTGACGGCTCCCGCGGCCGAGCCCGCGCCGTTGACGGGACCGCAAGTGGGCCTGCCGGCACCCGATTTCGCCTTGACGACGCTCGACGGCAAGCAGGTCTCGCTCGCCTCGTACCGCGGCAAGACGCTCGTGATCAACATCTGGGCCACTTGGTGCCCGCCGTGTCGGGAAGAGATGCCCGACCTGATCAAGAGCTATGCGCCCCTGGCGAAGCAGAACGTGGCTTTCCTCGGCGTCGACACCACCGAGGAGGCGCCCATCGTGCGCGCCTACGCGGCGGCGAAGGGCCTGCCCTACGCGCAGGCGGTAGAAGGCTCCAAGGCCTTCGCTAGAGATTACGACATCGCGTATTTCCCCACGACGCTGGTGATCGATCCGCAGGGCGTTCTGCGCGCGCGGTACATCGACGTGATCGCGCCGGCGCAACTCGAACGCTTCGTCGCCGACGCGAAGGCCGGGCGAAACGGGGCGATCGTCTCGCCGCTGCAGCAGAAGATCGACGCGCTCCTGACGGGCACGACCGTCGTCGCGAGCGGCGACCCGGCAAGCGTCGTGGCCTCGGTGCGCGCGGCGGCCAAAGCGATCGCCAATGCGGAAGACATGCTCGGCGACAGCGATGCGGCCAAAGGCAATCCGACCGACCTGCTGCGCACGCGCGTGGAAGAAGCGGCGGTGCGCGATCGGGCCATCGCGGCGCTCGCCAAGGTCGCGTCGAGCGACGCCGACAAGTCGCTGCTCGCATCGCTCCAGGGCGACGCGGCCACCGATCGCGAGGATTGGGCGACGGCCTTCGCGCGCTACACCGACGTGCTCGCGATCGATCCGAAGAACGAGGACGCACTCTCCGGCCTGGCGCAGGCCGCTGCCCGCCAGGACCGCTACGCCGACGCGGTGANNGCCTACGCCAAGGCCGGCCGCTATCCCGACGCCTATGCCGCCTTCGACAACGCCACGGATCTGGGCAAGGCCGCCGTCGCGGCCAAGCCCGGCGACGCGGGCAAGATCCGCAAACTGGCCTGGGCCTATCTCTATGAAGGCCGCACGCACGCCAAAGGCGGCGACAAGGCCGGCGCGCGAGCGGCGTTCGATTCGCTGCTGGCCTGGACCGCGAAATTGCCCGCGGGCGACGTGCGCCACGACATGTACCTCGAGGAGGGCCAAGAGGCGATCGTGGCGCTCGATCTCGCCGACCCCGGCAAGACGGCCGTCTCCCTCGCCCCCTGGACCGGTCCCGAGTTGCCCGGCAGCATCCCGAACACGATCAAGTATCGCCTGGTCGTCGCAGGGCCCGTGGGCAAGAACCTCAACCTCAGCGCGCTCGGCGTGCCCAAGGGCTGGGTCGCGTCGTTCTGCAGCGACAAGGTCTGCTCGCCGTTCAAGGTCGCGGTGCAGGTGCCGTCGGCCGGCGTGAAGGTCATCGAGTTCCAGTTGGTTCCGCCCGATGCCAAGGCCAAGATCGGGCGCGTCCGCGTGACGGCGACGGACGGCGCAACCTCGGCCAGCGCGACGACGTAGGCGACCAGGTGTGCGCCGCTGAGCCTAACAGAAATCTGGTGAGGGGATCTACGACGTGATTGCTCGTTTGGTTGGGATGGTTAGTCTCGGCTTAGCGCTTGCCGTATGTTTGGAATTGGCGGCGCCGGTTAAATCTGCGGCTGCCCCGTTTATCGGGTCGGTGGATGCGAGGTCGGGCAAGCTGCCGATGCCACCATCTCGCACCCGAAAGTCCCAGCAGGATTGCCACCAGGTTGGCGGGACCTGGGCCGTACCGGCACTCGGCAAGAGTGGGTCGATTTTTTCGGGCGCTGTTCAATACGGCACCAACAGTTGCAGTCGCTCAGGACCCACGGTTGGAGTTGGAAGCCAATGGGTCGAGGAAGAGCCCCCTTGCCCGGGGCTCCCGAATGAATTCTTTCATCTGTCAATCTCGTTTAGAGTGCGTTCGTCTATCACTTTCGGCGGATCGAACTTGTTCATTGGCGTAAAGTCAGACTATCTCGAACCTAATACGACGTACGATGTAGTTCTTGTGAATTCTAGAAACGACGTGCTTTTTCAAGAATCCGGAGTTTCGTCACCTGATGGAGATTTAACCGTTCCGTCTCCTTTTGAGGGAGAATTCGAGTTGCCGTCAGGACCCGGCCTGTTTCTCCTGATATGCCATTAGGAACGGGCATATTTTGCAGCGTGCAAACAAGCCGGTGCTACTGGTTCGACAAGAGCCGGAGCCACAAACCGACGAACCGCCCGAGGACGACCCAGCCGGAAGGCCGAAACAACAGGGTGCTCCCCGACGTAGCGCAGCCCGCGTTGGGCGACGTACCCTTGCCTCTCCCCGGAAGAAGGTCTCCTTGAAGAAACTCGTCCTCGGGTTATGCGGCGCTCTCGCGTTCGGCCTCAGTGCCGGTCCTGCGTCGGCGGCCCTGCCCCACAATTTCGTTTTCGAATCTCCCAACAGCGGCAGCCAGGCCAACCAGGTGTACCGCCCGATATCGGTCGCCGGTCATCCGGATTGGACCGCGCGCTTCGCCTACGTGCCGTCGAAGGTTCAGCCGCAAATGAAGAGCGACGGAACGTGCACGGCCGCCGAACTCGGGCTTCCGAGCTGGGCTGCCTCGTTCAAGATCTCGAACAGCAAGACCGAAACTGAATGCTGGCAGTTCGTCGGCAGCAACC
Source organism: Vulcanimicrobiota bacterium (assembly GCA_003136655.1). Classification (GTDB taxonomy): domain Bacteria; phylum Vulcanimicrobiota; class Vulcanimicrobiia; order Vulcanimicrobiales; family Vulcanimicrobiaceae; genus Hesperobacter; species Hesperobacter lustricola. The sequence continues at coordinate 5,935 of PLFC01000013.1, read as the reverse complement.
CCGCCGACAAGGCGGTCCAGGGCAAGAGTGGCGTGACGACCACGCTGCCCACGCAGACGTACGCGTACGTGCTGACTTTCTCCAACGGTCAGGTCTTCGACCCGACCGCGGTCAACTCGAAGTGCGACAGCCTCTCGCCCTACGCGCGTCTGCAGGCTTCGCCGCTGTACCAGACCTCGGCGATCACCAACGGTAAGGTCAGCCTCGGAAATCTCCAGTACGAGGATGCGCAGTCGGTCGGCGAATGGTACAAGTTCACCAAGAAGCTGCCCGATTATGCGGTCAACCTGCAAGACACCGGCAAGGTGATCAAGATCCCGTTGACCGTGCCTTCCAACGAGGGTTCGACGCAAACGATCAGCGGCTTCTGCAACGGCAGCATCGGCACGGTCGACATCAACTGGCTCGCCAATCAGATCTCGACCAACTCGTGGTCGGTCAATCAGATCTCGGTCGTCCTGCTCTGGGACGTGTTCCAGACCGAGAGCGGCCAGTGCTGCGTGCTCGGCTACCACGGCTCGTGGACGAATAGCTCGAACCAGAACGGCACCTACTCGGTGACCGCGATGAGCAACGCGGGCATCTTCTCCGCGTCCGGCATCCAAGACATCCACGCGACCTCGCACGAGTTCGGCGAACTGATCAACGATCCGTTCGGCGGCAACACGACGCCGCTGTGGGGTCACGTCGGTCAGGTTTCGGGTTGCCAGAACAACCTCGAAGTCGGCGACCCGCTGACGGGCACCGTCTACGGCAAGGCCGGCGGCGGCTCGGGCATCACCATCGGCGGCTACACCTATCACCCGCAGGAACTGGTGTACTTCTCGTGGTTCCCCGAGGACAAGGCCTATAACAAGTACGGCGCGGACGACGTGTTCTCAATGAGCGGCACGTTCACGGCCTACGCGAAGGTCTGCTAGTCGTCAGGCCCATTCGCTGAAGCGAAATGGAGCGGCCCCGGCAGCAGCCGGGGCCGCTTTCTATTTCGGCGGCTTCTCGGGTTTGGGTGCGGTCAGGTAGAGGCTGAGCGCGATCAGCGCAATGCCTGCCGCGAGCGAGAGCAGGTCGGCTGCGGTGCGCACCTCGGCGTCGAGCGCGAACTCGAAGTAGCGCACGATCAAGATCAAGAAAATGACCTTGGCCAGCCGATCCTTGAGGCCCTCGACGTCACGCACGAGGAGGAGTTTCTGGGCGAGTTCGTTCGACTCGGCGGCCTCGATCCTGCCGATGAACAGCTCGTAGATGCCGAGCGTGAAGATCAGCAGCACGGCGCCGAAGAGCAGCCCGTCGATGAATTCGGCGACGCGCGCGAGGATTCTCGCGCGCAGCCCGTGGTCGTCGGTGGCCAAATAGGCGACGACCAACTTGACGACGTTGGCCGCATCCTTGCCCGCGATCAGGAACATCGCGATCGCGCCGACGAGGCTGGCCACGACCGCGATCATGGCCAAAAAACGGCTGTTCCAAAGAACGGTCTGAAAGATCTTCGATAACCGGCTCATCGCCGCTCGGTTCGCGTCCCGCTCCCGGACTCCGGCTACCGGGGAGCTAGGTAAAGGCTTCCAGCGCCGAACGCAGCCGCTCGACGGCTTGCTGATAGCCGCCGATCTCGACGAGCACCGCTTCCGAGAGCGCGCGGCCCGGCGGACCGAGATCGACCGGGGGCACCACGTCGTAATAGTCGCGCGCCCAATTGTCGGCGAGGCCCATCATGCTTTGCAAGATCACCGTGATCAATTCGAACTGGGGAGCGAGCACGCGGCCCTGGATTTCGCCGCCGCCGAGTGCGACCGCATAGTCGACGGGCACGTCGTCACCTTCGAGCCGCCGCAGGGCCACGTCGCAGCGATGCTGCAGTCCGCGGAAGGCGGCGAGTAGCGAGTCGTACTCGTGAATCAATTCGGGGTCTATTAACTGAACGCGCAGCGATTCGAGTTTCGCGATCAGATGAGCCGGCGATTGTCGCGCGATCAATTGCGCCGCCGCAGCAGCAATACTAGGGACGCGGTCCCCGTCGTAGCCTGACATCCACCCCACCGCCTCGGCCGTCTGCACCGAACGCCTCCGCCTCGTTTCCACTCACTCCCGAAAGCCGGGAACGCCCAACACGTCCGTGGCTAAAGCGCCACGGTTAAGTGGAAAACCAATGGATTTTTCCGTGAGAGGAAATGCCACGCGGGCTCGCTTGCCCCCTGCTCAAAAGAACGGGTTGTGCGCCTTCTCCGCGCGCACCGTGGTCGGCGGCCCGTGGCCGGGGAGCAGCACGGTGTCGTCGTCGAGCCGGAAGATTTTTTCGCGTACGCTGCGCAGGATGTCGGCGTACCCGCTGACCTCACCGAACACGCCGCCGACACTACCTGCGAACAGCGTATCGCCGGTGAATGCGCTCGAACGAAAAAGAAAACAGGACGATCCGTCGGTGTGGCCGGGCGTGTGCAACATGCGGATCGAGGCGTCCTCGCCGAAGGGCAGTTCGTCGCCGTCGATCACGGGCAGCGCCTTGTGCGCGAGCGCTCCGATTGCCGCGACGTCGGCTCGATGCATGACGATCTGCGCGTCGGGAAACGCGCGCGCGATGTCGGCGGTGGCGTCGCAGTGGTCGGCGTGCTTGTGCGTGATCAAAATGTAGCGGAGCGCGTACGGGCCTTCGGCGATCGCGCGCAACAGGTTGGCCGGGATGCCCGCCGGGTCGATCAGCGCGGCCGTGCGCGCATCCTCGAGGTGGAAGATGTAGCCGTTTGACGGATGGGGCGCTTGCGCATGATGACGCACGTCGGCGGGGAGCCGGGCCACGGGGTAGGCGCGTTCGGCGGCGCGGTCGGCCAGCTTTCCCGGATCGAGCCCGAGGACGCGCGCTAGTTCGCGCGCTTCGTCTTCGGCCGGCAGCGAGGTGCCCGCGCTCCAAGCCGCGATCGCTTCGCCGGAGAGGCCCGTGCGCCCGGCCAGCGTCGCGTCGTCGAGACCGTTGCCCCGCTTGGCCTTACGGAGAATGTCGCAGAAGTCGTCCTCGAGCATGCGTCTTTTTTGTAGCCGAAACCGGGTAGGCCCTGGAAGCGGTCGAAGGAGGGTCCATGGAACGCGTCATCATCATCGGGTCGGGCCCTGCCGGGTTGACGGCCGCCATTTATGCGGCCCGCGCGAACCTCGCGCCGCGCGTCTTCGCAGGCTACCAATACGGTGGCCAGTTGATGCTCACGACCGAAGTCGAAAATTTTCCGGGCTTTCCCAACGGGATCATGGGTCCGGAGTTGATGGAGCAGTTCCGCGCGCAGGCCGAGCGGTTTGGCGCGGTGATCGAAAACGTCGACGTCACCGCAGTCGATTTCTCGCAACGTCCGTTGACGGTCACGACCGACGAGACGACCTACGCGGCCGACACCGTGATCGTCGCGACCGGCGCCAGCGCGCGCTGGCT
>PLFC01000013.1:0-2495 GCA_003136655.1 Vulcanimicrobiota bacterium | reverse complement strand
GCGAGCAAGATCATGGCCGACCGCGCGCTCGCGCACCCGAAGATCGAGTTTCTGTGGAACACGGCGATCGACGAGGCGCGCGGCGAGTTCAAGCTCGAGTCGCTGGTGTTGCGCGACTTGGTTACCGGCGACATTACCGAACTCGCGGCCGACGCGCTGTTCGTGGCGATCGGCCACACGCCGAACACGGAATTGTTCCGCGGGCAACTCGAGCTCGACGCGCACGGCTACATCGTTTCACCCGACGGCGTGCACACCAACGTGCCCGGCGTCTTCGTCGGCGGCGACGTCTACGACGTGCGCTACAAGCAGGCNNCGTAACAGAAAATCCGTAGGAGGCGCCTCCGCGAAATCGTAACCTAGCCGACCTCTCGTCTCTCGAAAGGATTCGGCTATGGTACGTGCAGAGAAGCTCTTTCCGGCTGTTGCGAGCGTTGCGCTCGCTCTCCAGTTTACCTCGACGAGTGCGGATGCTACGAGTTTGCGCCATGAAGGCAGGGCGCTTCGACCCACACCAAGTTACGTATACGTTGCCGACGGCAGCACCGACAAGCTCTACAAATACGCGGCGGCGGCCGGCAGCACGCCGATCTGGTCGATCTCGTTGCCGGCGAGTTCCGTTCCCTATCCGGTGGCGGTGAATCCGAACAACGGCAACGTGTACGTCGCGATGCAGGCGAGTTCTCTGGTGGATATCTACAATTCCAGCGGGACGCTCGTGGGCCAGTTGACCGCGGCGAATGGAATTCATTTTCCATTCGATCTGGCGTTCGGCGCCAACGGCACCCTCTACGTGACGATCACGAATCCGACCACGGGCACGGGTGAGGTTGCGGTCTATCCGGCCAGCTCCAGTTCCACGGGACCGTCGCTCTTGATCCCGGCACCGGTTGCGGACAGAGCCTGGTACGGCGTGACGGTCGATTCATCGAATAACGTCTACACGATGCTCGGCCTGACGCTCGGAGGACAGATCTACGAGTTCGCGCCGGGCAGCACGACGGGAACCGTTATCGTCGACGGACCGCCCGACGTCATCGGAGGACTCGCGGTCCTACCCTCCGGGGTTCTCGCCGAGAGTTTCTACACTGCCGTTCAAGAATACGTGCCGCCCTCGTATTCCGACGGAACGTACTACAACTACGGTACCGGAAACACCACGGGTTGGATTTCGACGGGGTCGGACGGCTCGCTCGTGGTCCCCGTGAAGGGAACGGGCGTGTACGTCTATCCCGCGATTGCGGCGCCCTACACGATCACCGGCCTCGCCGACGCAACCGGCGCGGCTCTCGGGCCCTAGCGCGGGTTAGGTTGGGACGGGCAGTCCGGCGAGGATTTCGGTCGTCGCCGGGCTGCCGCGCTTGTAATATGCGACCGTTCCGTCCGGCGCGATGCCCACGACGGTGCGGTTGATCAGCGGCAGCGGGCCGAGCTTGGCGCCGTAGGCTTTGGCCACGGCGAGGTCGCGATCGACCAAGAGCGGTGCGGTGAAGCCGTGCTTCGCCGAAAAGCGTTGGTGCGAGCCCTCATCGCCGTTATTGACGCCGTAGACGCGCACGCCCGCATTGGCGTAGAGTGCCGAGTCGTCGCGAACGGCGCAGAGTTGCGCGGTGCANNCCGGATGCATCGGGCAGCGTGAAGTCGGTGTTGATGGCGGTTAAAAAGGGCGTAAATCTGGCTGCGAATCGATAGGCGTGCGACGTTTGTCTTAGCCCGTAGAATGGCGAAAATTCCGATCCTCATCGTGGTCCTTCGGTCAGCGATCGCAAGAAAACGCCTCGCTCGCGCGGCACCGTGGCGACCTCGATGAGATGGCCGCCCCAACGACCGGCCGAGCCGATCGCGGTGTTGGCGCCGGAGGCCGCTTCCTCGAAGACGAGATCGACGGCTGCACGCGCCAGCGCATCGGCCTGGGAGCGCCGTCGACTGGTCGTCCGTCGAGATGCGTGCGTAGCCTACCAGACGCGGCGCGCCGTCTTGGATGACCTGGGAACATTGGCGCTTCGGAGCCAGCGATGCCCTGCACGCGGAGTCCGCTCGCCGCCTGCTGCGGGACTGGCTTGCGCAACACACGCGCGGCGATTGCGGCGAGGCCGAACTGATCTATGGCGAACTGATCGGCAACGTCGTCCGTCACTCACCCGGAGCGATAGACGTCGACGTGGTCTGCGCCGACGACCGGATTCGCCTCTTCGTGCAGAGCGGTGGTGCACCGTTCCAATTGCGACCGGAGTTGCCCGAGTCGCCGCTGAGCGAATGCGGCCGCGGGATTTTCATCGTCGACACGATGGGATCGAATCTACGCGCGGCGGAGTTGCCGGTCTTCGGCAATCAGATCTCGGTCGATCTTCCGCTCGTGCGCAACGCGATCTCCGTCGGCCCTGACGCCGGGCCGAGCGGCGCGAGCGCCACGGCCATGCCGGCGACAAATACTCACTCGGACCGGACCCGTTTCTGGCGTAGTCGAAAGGCGAGGTTCCAGTGTTGCCGCTGCC